>NZ_JBSGFZ010000044.1:0-45522 GCF_053603655.1 Kribbella sp. NPDC004138 | reverse complement strand
TCGCCCGAACCAACCCGATGCCGGCCGTAAGGCCCCTCACCACCCCTGGAATCCGGTCCACCTCACAAAGCCCCCCGGCCGCCCTGCCGGGCGGCCGGGGCCCCGGCCCGGCTGGCCCGCCCCGTCAGCCGGGCCGCACGCCGGCGATCCGGCGGAGTTTGGTCTCGGTCTCGTCGTCGAGGGCGGTGTAGACGGTGGCCCGGAGAGGGCCGAGCTGGGACAGCCAGAGGTTGATCGGCTCGATGCGCAGGATGCCGTGGCCGTCGACCTCGAGCATCTTCGTGCGGGTGCTGGGCGCGGCCACGTCGTACCGCTCCCAGAGCTCCGCGAAGTACGGCGAGCTGTTCAGCAGGCCGTGGATCAGCTCCTGCCAGAGCGCGTCGCCGAGGTGGTCGGCGGACGCGGCGCGGAAGGCCGCGACCATGTGGTGCTTGGTCGTTTCCCCGTCGACGAAACTGCACTTCCACTCGTCGGACACGAAGTTCAGCCAGAGCATGTTCCGCTCGTCGACCGGCACCTGGTCGAGGTCGAGGACCACCCGGCAGTACGCCGTGTTGAAGGCGAGGATGTCGTAGCGCTCGTTCAGCACCACCGCCGGGTACGGCGACACCGCGTCGAGGGTCTTCTGCACCGACGGAGGCAGCGCCGAGCACACGCCCTGCGTCGGCCCGAACCGCAACCCGGCCAGCCGGAACAGGTGACTGCGCTCCTGCCGGTCGAATCGCAGCGCCGTCGCGATCGCGTCCAGGACCTGCGCGGACACGTTGATGTCCCGGCCCTGCTCGAGCCACGTGTACCAGGTGACGCCGACCCCGGCGAGCAGCGCGACCTCCTCGCGCCGCAGCCCCGGCGTCCGGCGCCGGCCGCCCGGCGCGAACCCGACCTCGTCCGGCCGGATGCGTTCCCGCCGGCTGCGCAGGAACACGCCGAGCTCGCGGCGCTGGGCCGTTGCCGTTGTGTCGGAGGCGACTGTCATGCTTCCATCATGGACACCGGCCCAACCGGGTGCCAGGTGCTGTGAGTAATAGGATAAGCAGACTCTCACTACCAGGCTCGGAGCTCCGTCAGGCTGGACGCATGACAGACCAGCTCCAAGCCACCACTGTCCCGGTCGCCGCCCGATCACGGGCCGCGACAGGGCTCGGATCAGTGGCCCTCACCAGCCTGCTCTTCGGCTCGCTCCTGCCGATGCTCTCCTTCTTCATGGTCAACGTCTCGCTGCCGGCGATCGCGACGGACCTGCACGCGAACGCCGGCCAGCTCCAGCTCGTGGTCGGCTGCTACGGCATCGCGGTGGCCACGCTGCTCGTCGTCGGCGGGCGGCTCGGCGACAGCTTCGGGCGCCGGCGCCTGTTCCTGATCGGTCTCACCGGCTTCACCGTGTCCGCGCTGATCTGTGCGGTCGCGCCGACCATCGGCGTACTGCTGGCGGCTCGCATCGTGCAGGGCGTGTCCGGTGCCGCGATCACGCCGCAGGTGCTCGCGTCGATCACCAGCCTGCTCACCGGCGAGCGCCGGTCCCGCGGAATGGCCATGTTCGGGGTGGCCAACGGGATCGGCGCGGCCCTTGGCCAGATCCTCGGCGGCGTCCTGATCGAAGCCGACTTGTTCGGCCTCGGCTGGCGCGCGGTGTTCCTCGTCTTCGTCCCGGTGGGCGTCGTTGCGATCGCCATCGCGCTCCGCGTGCTCCCGGAAAGCAAGGCGGAGCAGGCGCACCGCGTCGACCTCGTCGGGGCCGCGCTACTCGCGCTCACCCTGGTACTGCTGCTCCTGCCGCTCACCGAAGGCAGGCCGCTCGGCTGGCCGCTGTGGACCTGGCTGAGCCTGGCTGCGGTGATTCCGGCGACCGCGCTCCTCGGCGTACACCAGCACCGCGCCGAGCGGTCCGGTCACGCCCCGCTGATCCCGCCGACGGTACTGCGCCTGCGCGCGATGCGGATCGGCCTGCTGCTGGCCGTCGGCTTCTTCAGCACGTTCGGCGGTTTCATGTTCTGTTTCGCCCTCGCGACGCAGGGCGAGGCACACATGACTCCGCTGGAGGGTGGGCTCAGCCTGCTGCCGCTGGCGATCGGCTTCCTGATCACCTCGATCTACGCGCCGCGCCTGCAGCAGCGGTACGGCGCTGGCCTCATCCTGCGCGGCTGGATCATTCAGGCGGTCGGGTATGCCCTGCTCGGCGTCGTTGCGCTGACCCTGTGGCCGCACGTCACCCCGATCACCATCGGTGCTCCGCTGCTGGTCGGCGGCATCGGCGCAGGCCTCGTCATGGTGCCTCTGATCGGCGTTGTGGTCGGGCAGGTTCCCCCGGCCCAAGCAGGCCTCGGCTCCGGCATCCTCCTGACCAGCCAGCAGACCTGCCTCGCTTTAGGCGCAGCCACCGTCGGTACGGCGTACTTGTCCCTAGCCGGCACCTCCTGGGGCCAGGGCGGCGCACTGGCGGCGGTAGCCATCGGAATCGCAGCAATCTCCCTGCTGATGACCCCGATCACGCACCAGTTGCGGACCAGTGGGAAGGGCGCGTAAGAGCTCGCGGGAGCTTCGTGAACTGGTCGCCGCGAGCGGCGTTGACCTGGGACTGCGTGAGAAACAAGGCACCTGTCAGGTCGGCGCCGCTCAGGTCGGTGTCCCGGAGGTCGGCGCCGATCAGGTCCGCCTGGCGTAAGTCGGCGTCGCGCAGGTCGGCGCCGATCAGGTAAGCGCCGCGCAAGTTGGCCTTCGCGAGGTCGGCGCGACGAAGGCGGGCTCCGATCAGGTCCGCGCCGCGGCGGTCCTTCCGCTTGGGTTGCTTGCCGCGGACGTGCCGGCTCGTCGTCAGGAGCAGCTCGTTGACCACGGCTCGCTCGGCCGCCACGTCGACGGCCGTGAGGTCCGCCGTACGGCACACGGCCTCGACCCTGTCGATCGCCGGCTGGGCGTCCGCGGTGTATTCGAGCGCTTCGGTGAGATACCAGAGCAGCTCGTGCAGCTGGCGCAGGATCGGAAGCGCGGCGAACATGTCCGGCCCCGGCTTCCCCATCCGCTGCGAGATCACCTGCCCCGCACCGAAGCAGTCGTAGACCGTGCAGCCCGTGAACCCCTCGGCCCGCAGCCGGCCGTGGATCGTGCAGCGGTGGTCGTCGCTCAGGTTCGGGCAGGCCTCACCGGCGGACTTGTCGATCGCAAAGTCCGCCGACTTGGTGAAGGTCAGCGCGATGCAGCACAGGCCGAAGCAGCTACCGCAGTCCGCCTGGAGCTCAGTTCTGCTCAGCAACCGTCTGGCCGGTGCGGCGCCAGCGGACGCCGGCCTCGATGAACTCGTCGATCTCACCGTCGAACACCCCGGAGGTGTTGCCCGACTCGTACTGCGTCCGCAGGTCCTTCACCATCTGGTACGGGTGCAGGACGTACGAGCGCATCTGGTCGCCCCACGAGCCGGCCACGTCGCCGCGCAGCGCGTCCAGCTGGGCCCGCTCCTCGGCCTTCTTCAGCGCGAGCAGCTTGGCCTTCAGGATGACCATCGCGCTGGCCTTGTTCTGCAGCTGGGACTTCTCGTTCTGGCAGGAGACCACGGTGCCGGTCGGGAGGTGCGTGATCCGGACCGCGGAGTCGGTGGTGTTGACGCTCTGACCACCCGGACCGGACGACCGGTACACGTCGATCCGCAGCTCTTCTTCCGGGACGTCGATCTCGTCGGTCTGCTCCAGCACCGGGACCACCTCGACGGCCGCGAACGACGTCTGCCGGCGGCCCTGGTTGTCGAACGGCGAGATCCGCACCAGACGGTGCGTCCCGGACTCGACACTCAGCGTGCCGTAGGCGTACGGCGCCTTGACCGCGAACGTGGTCGACTTGATACCGGCCTCTTCGGCGTACGACGTGTCGTAGACGTCGGTCGGGTAGCCGTGCCGCTCCGCCCAGCGCAGGTACATCCGCTGCAGCATCTCGGCGAAGTCCGCCGCGTCGACACCGCCCGCGCCGGAACGGATCGTGACGAGGGCCTCGCGCTCGTCGTACTCACCGGACAGCAGGGTGCGGACCTCGAGGGACTGGATCGACTTGGCGACCGACCCCAGCTCCTTCTCGGCCTCGGCCAGGCTGTCCGCGTCGTTCTCCTCGCGGCCCAGCTCGATCAGCACCCCGAGGTCGTCGAGCCGGCCGCGCAGCGCGGTCACCCGCTCGACGTCGGCCTGCAGGCTGGACAGTCGCGACGTCACCTTCTGCGCGTTCGCCTGGTCGTCCCAGAGGTCGGGCGCAGCGACCTGCTCGCCGAGCTCGTCGATCTCCTTGCGCAGCGCAGGGAGATCCATCACTTTCTCGATCGAGGTCATCGTCGCGTCGAGCTGCTTCAGCTCCGCGTCAAAATCCAGTCCAGCCACAACTAAGCAGCTTAGCTCAGGCGAGCCCACGACGAAGAACGGCGAAGACTTGGGCGATCGCCTGCTCCAGCGCCGCCTGGGCCTGGTCGAGCTCCACCGAGGACGCGTCGTCGGGCAGCACCGCCATCAATCGCTCCTCGAGAACCTTCTGCGCGGCGACGTACAGGGCCGCGATCAGACGGTTGCGCAGGTGGTCCGGCGACCGCTCGTCCAGCGCCTCGGTCAGGGTCACTTCCAGCTGGTCGGCGTTGAGTCTGCGCCGGGACTTCAGCGCCGCACTGTCGTCGATCGTGCGCACGAACTGCTTCCAGGTGGCCAGGTGCCCGACCGCGAGCCGGTCCCGCGTCTCCTTCAAGTACTGCGCCTCGAGCACGTCGACCGGATCCGCTGCTGGCGGCGCCTCGCGGATCGCGCGCGCCGGCCCCGCCCACCAGCCCGGCTCGTCGAAGAACAGGTCCTCCTTCGCCGGGAAGTGGTTGAACACCGTCTGTACGGCGACATCCGCGGCCCTCGCCACCTCGGCCACCGTGACCGCGTCGAAGCCGCGCTCGAGGAACAGCGTCGTGGCGACATCCGAGATGGCCTGCCGCGTCTGCTGCTTCTTGCGTTCCCGCCGCCCGAGCTCCATTGCCGGAACTGTAGCCGGTCTGCTTTACTGATTCCATTGTTGTAGTCACTACATTTTTGGAGCAAATCCAATGACTGTTCTCGTCACCGGCGGCCGCGGCGCGATCGCCCGTGCCGTCACCGCCGGCCTGATCGCGGCCGGGCAGGACGTCCGCGTCGCCAGCCGCGAGCCCTCCGCCCTCCCCTCCGCCGTCGCGTACGACCCTTCTGACCCCACCCCGGCGCTGCTCGACGTCAGCCAGGTCTTCCTGTACTCCGACCCGTCGACGGCACCCGCCTTCGTGGCCGCCGCCGAGGCCGCCGGTGTGAAACAGGTCGTCCTGCTGTCGTCGTTGTCGTCTCTGGGTGGACCCGACGACCCGCACGCGAAGACCGAGCAGGTCGTGGCGAACGCGTCGTACGCGACCACCCGGCTGCAGCCCGGCGCTTTCATGAGCAACGCGAAGTACTGGGCGTACCAGGTGCGCGCGACCGGTCAGATCCGGCTGCCCTACCTGGACGCTGAGGAGGCGCCGATCCACGAGCAGGACATCGCCGACGCCGCGCTCCGCGTGCTGCTCGACGGCCCGGGCAACGACCACGACGGCCGCGGGTATCCGATGACCGGACCGGAGTCGATGACGCGCCGGCACCAGATCGGGCTCGTCTCCCAGGTCACCGGCGTCCCGATCGAGGCCGTCGATCTGACCCCCGACGAGGCCCGCGCCGAGATGCAGATGCGCGACGAAGGACAGCGCGAAACCCTGCTGGCCTACTGGGCCTCCCGCGTCGGCTCGCCCGCCACGATCGAGCCCGGCGTCGAACTCCTCACTGGCCACACCGCCCGGCCCTTCACCACCTGGCTCGAGGACAACCCGGGCCTCTTCACCTGACGCTCGGGTGGGCCGGGCTCAGCGGATCGGGACGATGGCGGCGGCTTCGGAGGCGACGTCCGCCGTGCCCGGGAAGCCTGGTGGGCGGAACGGGAGCTCGGCGGTGGAGGTGAGCCGCACCGTCACCGTCGTCCCCTCGACGTCCACGGACCAGTCGAGATCGTCGAACCTGTTGCTCGCAGCAACATCGTCGAGATAGTCCGCGGTCAGCTGCCGTGCTTGGTCCGGATCGATCGCGGCATTGCCGCCCGCGCCCGGTTGGGCATACACCGCGGCGAGACCGTTCGCGGCCGCGAGCACCGCACCGTCGGCCGTGGCGTCCAGGTCGCGACGGACCAGGAACGCCTTCGAGATGTCCGTCACCACGACGATCATCATCAGCACGACCACGGTGAACCCGACGATCAGGACGGTCATCTGCCCGTCCTCGCCCCGCCGGCCGCGCCTCATCCGTCCCCCTTGGCCTGGCGGTAGTCACCGAACGACTCGGTGTGCGAGGCGCTGATCCGGATCGCCGGCGGTTCGCCGCCGAGCGCGTCCGGGATCAGCGGCAGCCGAACCTTGGTCTCCAGCGTCACCGTCACGGTCGACCCCGGCTGCAGGCAGACCGGGTCGCAGGAGATCGTGAGCTCGTCCGAGCCGAGCTCCATACCCTGGTCCTTCATCGCCAGCTGCGCGGCGTCGAACGCTCGAGCCCGGGCCTCCTCCTCGGACACACCGTCCGGCACGATCACGAAGGCTCGCCCGGCGGCGCGGGTCGCCGCGGTCGCGCCGTACGACGCCCGCTGGACGTCGAACACGCCGAGCATCATGTACACCAGCGGAACCATCAGCAGGATCGCCAGCCAGGAGAACTCCACGACGGCACTCCCACGCTCGTCCCGGCGGCGCCTCATTCGCCGGTCTCCTTCACGGCATGTCCCTCGACGGTGAACGAGATCCCCGGTCCCCACAGCCCGAGCGGCGGCATGTGCGCGTGGACGGTCACCTCGACCCCGGGCTGTCCGTCGATCTCGGTCTCCTCCGCGGACACCGAGTCGACGAGGCCGTCGGTCACCACACCGTCGATCAAGTCGCGGGTGCGTGCCTCTCCGTCCGCCGGTGCGCGGTTGAGCACGGCCGCGTAGTGCGCGCCTTCGGAGGCGGCGGCGGTCACGGTGTTGCGCACGTACAGGAACAGGCCGACCTGCAGGATGCCGAGGAACAGCGGGACCAGGATCGTCGAGACCAGAACGAAGTCGACGACCGCCGATCCCCGCTCATCACGAGCCCTCGGCATCTACTTGTTGGAGACCGACGACAACGCATCCTTGAGCATCGCGACGAGCTGGTCCTTGGCGAGCGTCCAGATCGCGACGACCAGGCCGGCCGTCATCACGGTGATCAGCACCCAGCCGGGCACGTCGCCGCGCTCCTTGTCAGCCGGACGCGGCTTCAGCAGCAACGTCAGGTACAGCCTCGTCAGGTACAGGGACATGACCTCTCCTCAGTTCATCCGGCGATCAGCCGGATTCCGACAGCGCCCGGGTAGAAGGCGAAAGCGATGGTCACCGGCAGGACCAGGAAGATCACCGGGATCATCATGGCGACCTCACGGCGGGCGCCGGACTCGATCAGCTCGCGGCGCCCGGCCTCCCGGATGTCACCGGCCTGCGCGCGCAGGACGTCGGCCAGCGGGGTGCCGCGCTCGAGCGCCACCGCCAGCCCGTCCGCGAAGCGCGAGAGCGCCAGCAACCCCGTCCGGTCCGCTAGCGCGTCGAGCGCGCGGACCAGTGTCTCTCCGGCCCTGGTCTCCGCCAGGACGCGTTTCAGCTCCTCGGCCAGCTCGCCACGGCATGCCCGGGCCACCCGGTCGAGAGCGGCCGCGGGGCCTTCGCCGGCGGCGACCGACAACGCCAGCAGCTCCGCCACGGTCGGCAGCTCGGCGAGCAGCCGGCGCTCGCGACGGCGGACCTGCGAGGTCAGATAGGTGTCGCGGGCAAGCACTCCGACCACCCCGAGGATCAGGCAGAACACCAGCAGACCGACCGGATTGCCGAGACCGAACGCGACCGAGACGATCGCGATCACCAGACCGCCGCCGAAGGCCAGCGTCCCCCAGAGCAGCTGCTCGATCCGGAACTCCTCGACCGTCCGCTCCAACCCGGCCCGCTGCAGCCGCCGGCGGATCGTGCCCGCGCCGCCGAGGATCCGCTCCAGCCGTTGCGCGGCCGACCGCAGCGAGGGCCCGAACAGCCGCAGGATCGCGTAGAACGGCGACCGTGAGTCCACCACGCCGACGAACACGTCCGGCGCGCCGAGATCCCGCAGGTACGGCGAGATCCGCTCGTCCACCGACGGCTTGCGCAGGAACGGCAACCGCAGCACGACGACCAGCAGGCCGACGCCGAGCAGCGCGCCGAGAAAACCACCGACCAGCACTGGGTTCATCGCAGCACCCGCTCCGGCTCGGGCAGCCGGCCGATCCGCAGCATCAACCGGTACGCGATCACGCAGACGATCGCGCCCGCGCCGATGACCACCGCGCCCAGGGGCGTGTTGTACCGCTGGATCACGTCGCCCTGGAACGACAACAACGCCAGCACCAGCCAGGGCGCCGCGACCGCGACCCGCGCGCCGTTGACGGACCACGACTGCCGGGACTCCAGCTCGGACCGGGTCCGCGCGTCGTCGCGCAGGAACGTCGACAACGACCGCAGCAGCCGGCCGAGGTCACCACCACCGACCTCGCGCGCGATCCGCAGCGCCTCGACGACACGGTCACCGACGGGGTCGGCCAGCCGCGCCTTCAACCGGTCGAGCGATTCCGCGAACCGCCCGGTCGACGCGTAGTCCGCACCGAACCGGCGGAACGACTCCCGCAGCGGCAGCGGTCCCCGCTCGCCGACCTGAGCCAAGGCCTCGGACAATGACAGGCCGGCGCGGACCGCGGAGGCGATGTTGTCCACCACGTCCGGCCACAGCTCGCGGAACTCGGCGATCCGCCGCCGGGCACGAGAACGCACCAGCGCGATCGGCAACCAGCCCGCCATCACCCCGAACACCACCCCGACCGGCAGTGCCTTGGACACCAGGAACATCAGCAGGAAGGCCGCCAGTCCAGTGATCGCACACGCGCCGATGAACGCGCCCGGCGTCAGGCCCTCGATCCCGGCACTCGCGAGCAGCTCCCGGCTCCTGCCGCGCAGCCGGCCGTCCGCGCCGGGCACCGCCTCGGCCGGCGCCACGAACGCCGCGATGATCAGCAGCAGACCGACGCCGAAGAACATCCCGATCAGCAGCCCCATCAGCCGGCCGCCCCACGTGGCAGCTCGGTGAGCAGCCCGGCCACGTTGTACCCCGCCTGCTGGAAACGCTCCGGGTGCGGCAGATGCCCCTCGGCGCGGCGCAGGTAACCGTCGTACGTCCCGAAGATGGTCTCGGTCTCGATCGCCTGCTCCTCGACCCGTCCGGTGACGGCCACGATCTCCCGCACCCGCCGGTGCCCGTCGGCCGCGATGCCGAGGTGCACGACGAGGTCGACGCAGCCGGCGACCGTCGGCAGCACGAACCGGGAGCCGATGTTCTCACCGGCCAGCAGCGGCAGCGTGCACATCTTGGTCAGCGCCTCGCGCGCCGAGTTCGCATGGATGGTGCACATGCCGGGGAGGCCGCTGTTCAGCGCGAGCAGCAGGTCGAGGCACTCCTCGCCGCGGACCTCGCCGACGATCACCCGGGACGGCCGCATCCGCAGCGACTCCTTCACCAGGTCGCGCAGCCGCACCTCGCCGGTGCCTTCCAGACCGGCCTGCCGGGTCTGCATCGACACCCAGTCGGGGATCGGCAGCTTGATCTCGAAGACCTCCTCGCAGCTGATCACCCGCTCGCTGCCGGGGATCGAACCGGCCAGGGCGTTCAGCATCGTGGTCTTGCCGGCCTGCGTGCCGCCGGAGACCAGCACATTGAGGCCGACGGCAACGGATGCCTCGAGCACCGCGGCCGCGTGCGGTGTCAGCGAGCCGAGCTGGACCAGGTCGCTGATCCGGGTCGCGCGGACGGTGAACTTGCGGATGTTGATCGCCGCATACCGCTGGGTGATGCCGCCGAGGACGATGTGGACGCGGCTCCCGTCCGGCAGCCGGGCGTCGGTGAACGGCTGCGAGACGTCGATCCGGCGGCCGGTGGTCTTCAGCATCCGCTCGACCAGGTCGCCGACCTCCTCCTCGGTCAGCACGGTCGTGGTCAGCTCGTGCCGGCCCTCGCGGGCGATGAAGACCCGGCTGGGCTCGTTGATCCAGATCTCCTCGACCGACGGGTCGTCCAGATAACGCTGCAGCGGCCCGAAACCGGCGACGCGGTCGTGCACCTCCCGGCTGACCGCCTCCACGTCGCCGATCGGCGGCACCACGCCGGTCAGGCTGCGCTCGTCGTACTGCCGGACGACGGTGGCGACGATCGCGTTGACGGCGGCCGGGTCGCGGAGCGGGTCGATGCCTTCGCGGCGCACCACGTCGCGCACCTGGGCGTCGATCAGCTCGACGGCACCGCTCCAGCTCGCGCGATGCGTGTCGAGCCTGTCCGCTGTCATCGATCTCCCCGTGTGTGTCCCGTCTGGCGACCATGCTCGGTCACCCTGCGCGACCATCCTTGCAACCGTGGGGCACCGGGCGCCACTCGCGTCCGGCTGTCCTGTGGATAACCGTGACACGCCGATGGCTCACCGACCGTATCGATCGGGTCACGGGCAGGTCCAGGAAATTGCACCTTGTTGCAGTTCCGCCGGTAACAGAACCGCGACTCACGGCGTCGAAGCGGGTGAGAGGTCCTCGGGAGGGTGGGCTTTGACACGGTCGACGGATGATTTCGAGGACTTCGCCAGAGCGCGTACGCCGCAGCTGTACCGGCCACTTCTGACCTGGTTGCCCGCGGCATCCGTCGTGGCAAGGTGCTGCGACGCCGCCGGACCGCGTTGGCGGGCCTCTCCGGCGCGGCCGCCGTACTGACCACAGTCGGAGTCATCCTCAGCGGCAGCCAGGCGCTGCGGGTGCAACCGGCCACGCCGGCCGTCAGCCCACCTCCGACGCACAAGCCGGTGAAGCCGTCCTCGTCGGGACCCGTGACACCCGCAGAGACCCTGGCGACGCTGACCAGCCTGCTCCCGAACGGCCTCGCCCCGACCAGCTCTACGACGTCCGGCGGCTACGGCCTCGGTACCAACCAGGCCAGTGTGCTGCTGGACGACGGTGCCGGCGCCTCACTGCTGACGCTGAGCATCACGACCGCGGACGCGATCACCGACTGCACCCCGTTCCCGCCCGGCCCAACGGCACCCAGGTCAGCCTGACCAACTACAACGCCGCTAAGGAGAAGGGCGACCACACCCGTCCCAGTCCCCTGCTGACAGCCGCCCAGCTCACCCAGATGGCCCGCAGCACCCAATGGGTCTTCGCCGGTGCTGCGGACTGCACGTTTCCCGGGACTCAGCGGTGAACCAGCGTGTGCTCGAACGAGTAGCGGCTCGCCCGGTACAGGTGCGAGCCGTACTCGACCGGCTGGCCGTGGTCGTCGTACGTGATCCGCGTCGTCGCCAGCAGCGGTGAGCCGGGCTCTTCGGACAGCAGCCGCGCCTGCTCAGGCGTTGCCGGTATCGCGGAGATGGTCTGGTGCGCCACCTTCAGCCGGACGCCCTCGGCACGCAGCAGCTGGTAGAGCCCGCGCTCGGCGAGCGTGGCCGGATCGGTGTCCAGCATCTCCGGCGGCAGCCAGTTGCGCATCAGTGCGAGCGGCTCGCCATCCGCGCGCCGCAGTCGCTCCAGCCGCAGTACTCGGTCGCCCTGCTCGCACTGGAGTGCGGTGGCGACCTCTGCGGTCGCGGGCGAGATACCGAAGCGCAGGACCTCCGTTTCGGGCTTGCGGTGCGCTGCGGTGAGGTCGTCGTACAGGCTGGTCAGTTCGAGCGAACGCCGTACCTGGCCGGAGTTGCCGACCACCTGGGTGCCTACGCCGCGCTTGCGGACCAGGAGGCCCTGGTCGACCAGACGGGCGATCGCCTGGCGGACGGTGGGCCGGCTCAGCCCGTACGCCTCGGCCAGGTCCACCTCGTTGCTCAGCCGGGACCCGACGGGCAGGTCACCACCCTGGATGGCCGCCTCCAGCTGCTGCGCCAGCTGCACGTGCAACGGCGTACGGCTGTTCCGATCGACCTGGACCTGGACGGTGCTCATGGGGTCATCCTGAAGGCTGGACCGGAATCCGTCGACCCACCACCGGGATTTGATCAGACCTGCCGGATCGATGAACGTTGGGTGAACCGAGTCCGGATCACGGGCACGCGGTGTCCGGCGCCTGCGATCGTCAGGCAATATGGCACGTTCGCCGTCGGGACCTGGGACTACCCTTACCGGCGGAACACGCCCCTCGGACGCTCCCGCCGTACCGGATCCGGAACGGCCGACCATCGAAGGAGAAGGCATGGAACCGCTGCGGATCGGCATCCTCGGTGCCGCCCGGATCTCGGGCCGGGCCATCGTCGAGCCGGCCAAGCTGACCGGCGCCCGGCTGGTCGCGGTCGCCGCCCGCGACGCCGGCCGGGCCGAGGCCTTCGCCGCCGAGCACGGCGTCGAACGGGTCCATGCGTCGTACCAGCAACTGCTGGACGATCCGGAGATCGAAGCGATCTACAACCCGCTGGCCAACGGACTGCACGGCCCGTGGAACCTGCGGGCCATTGCTGCAGGCAAGCATGTGCTGACCGAGAAGCCGTCGGCCGCCAACGCCACCGAGGCCCGGCAGGTCCGCGACGCGGTGCACTCGTCCGGGCTGGTGTTCATGGAGGCGTTCCACTACGCGTACCACCCGGTGATGCGGCGGCTGCAGGAGCTGATCGCCAAGGGCGAGCTGGGCGACCTGCAGCATGTCGAGGCGGCGATGGTGATGCCTCCGCCGCCGGAGGACGACCCGCGCTGGTCGCTGTCGCTGGCCGGCGGCGCCGTGATGGACGTCGGCTGCTACGCGTTGCACGCGCAGCGGATGTTCGCGCAGTACGCCGGGGGCGCGCCGCGGCTGATCGGCGCCCGGGCCGGCGAGCGCAAGCGGATGCCCGGTGTCGACGAATGGCTGAACGCCGACGTGGAGTTCCCGAGCGGCGCGACCGGCGCGGTGCGGACCAGCATGGCGGCCGAGGACGTCGAGTTCAGCCTCAAGGTCGTCGGCAGCCGCGGCGAGGCGTTCGCCCCGTTCTTCGTGCTCCCGCAGAACGACGACCGCGTGATCGTGACGACCAAGGAGGACACCTGGGTCGAGCACCTCGGCACGCGGACGTCGTACACGTATCAGCTGGAGGCGTTCGCGAGCGCCGTCCGCAACGGCGCTCCGCTGCTCACCGACGCCGACGACGCGCTGGCCACGATGGAGCTCATCGACGCCTGCTACGTCGCAGCCGGCATGGAGCCGCGACCGGTCTCCACGATCTGATCGCCGCGGCCGGCGACCGCATGCGCGAACGCCTGGATGAACGGGTGCGGACGCCTGCCGTCGCCGGCCAACTCCGGCTGGAACAGCGTCGCCAGGTAGAACGGGTGACCGGGCAGCTCGGCGATGCGGGGTGCACCCTCATCGTCGTACCCGCTGAACACCATGCCGTGCTCACGGAGCAGGTCGAGCTTGCTGCTGTCCAGGCCGTAGGAGCAGTGGTATCGCTCCATTGAGCGCTCCACCCCGAGTAGCTCGGCCGCGCGAGTTCCTGGCTGCACCCGCACCGCGCCCTCGTGCCCGTCGAGCGAGCACTGCAGCGGCACGATGAGGAGGTCGTCGGCATCCGGCGTGCTCTCCCCATGCTGTACGCCGGTGGCGCCGCAGACGTCGCGCGCGAACTCGAGCATCGCGTGCTGGAACCCGCCACAGGTGCCGAGGAACGGGATGCCGCGCTCGCGGGCGATCCGGACCGCGGTGACCGCGCCGGCCTCGCTCCGGTACGGACTGCCGGGCAGCAGCCACACGCCGTCGAAGCCTTCCAGCGCGTCGTCCACCTCGTCGGTCGGGACCCAGTACACGTCGAGATCCAGGTGGTCGCGCTGCTCGAGCGCTGCGAGCAGACCAGGGATGCGGGCGTGCGAGCGGACGTGCGGCGAGCGGTCACCGACCAGGGCGAGACGACCGGAGTATGCGTTCATGCGTCCATCCTCAGGTTGACGCGTGCATCAGCGCCAACGATGATCTCTGCATGCTCGATCAGCGATACTGATGGGCGTGGATCCTCATCTGCTGCGGACGTTCGTCACCGTCGCCGAGTGCGGATCGTTCTCGGCTGCCGCCGCACGACTCGGCTATACGCAGAGCGCTGTGTCGCAGCACATCGCCGCGCTGGAAAGCGACCTCGGTACGCCACTGCTCCGCCGGCGGCCCGTGGAGCCGACACAGGCGGGTGAGCGCCTGCTCGAACACGCCGGCCCGATCCTGCTCCGGCTCGACGCCGCCCGCGCGGACGTCCGCCGTACGGTCGCGGATCCACCCAGCACCCTCACACTCGCCGCCTCACCGCTGGCTGCTGGGTCTCTCGGGGCCGTGTTGGCCGAAGTACGACGTGCATACCCCGGCACCGAGACCTCGCTGACCGTCTGCGGCCGCGAGGAGGTCGCCACCGGCGTCGCTGCCGGCACCTTCACCCTGGGCCTGACCGACGGCATAGCCACCCCCACCGACCCCCTCCGCCTGACCAACGCGGTCCAACTCCGCACCACCCCCATAGCCCACGAGCCCTTGGCCATAGCCCTCCCCCACAACCACCCCCTAGCCACCCGCACCACACACCCTGACGCGCACCCCAACCGAGCCCCAGTCGGCCATCGGGACCACGCCTCGAACGCCCAGCGGGACGACGCCTCGGCCCACCCGCCCAACCGGGCCTCAGCCGGCCGGCCCGACCTCGTCTCGTCCCGAGTGCGGCGCGGAGTGTCGCTTGGGGATTTGGCGGATGCCCGGTGGATCGACGCGCCAGACCTGGCCGCGCCGCTTCCGGCCTTGCGCGCCGCCGCCGGGTCCGACGCGCTCCGCCCGGCCTTCACCTACAACGGCACCGACCTCCACACACTGCTGAAGCTCATCGCCGCCGGGCACGGCCTCGCGGTCCTCCCCCAGTCAGCGGTGACACCAGACCTCGCAGCCGTCCCACTCACGACTCCGCGCCTGGTCCACCGCATCGAACTCCTCCACGGCCACCTCACCGAACCAGCAGCCGAAGCCCTGGCCCGTGCCCTCTCAGCGCCCGACCAGCTCAGTCGTGAGTCGGGAAGCCGAGGTTGATGCCGCCATGGGACGGGTCCAGCCAGCGTGACGTGACGACCTTGCCGCGGGTGAAGAAGTGCACGCCCTCGGTGCCGTGCGCGTGCGTGTCACCGAACAGCGAGTTCTTCCAGCCGCCGAACGAGTAGTACGCCATCGGCACCGGGATCGGGACGTTGATCCCGACCATGCCGACCTCGACCTCGTTCTGGAACCGTCGCGCCGCGCCACCGTCGTTGGTGAAGATCGCGGTCCCGTTCCCGTAGGGGTTCGAGTTCACCAGGTCGAGCGCATCGTCGTACGACGACGTCCGCAGCACCGACAGCACCGGCCCGAAGATCTCGTCGGTGTAGATCGGCATGTCCGGCGTCACCTTGTCGAACAGCGTCGGCCCCAGCCAGAACCCATCGGCCGCACCGTCGAAGTCGCCCGCGCGCCCGTCGACGACCAGCTCGGCACCGGCCTCGACCCCGGCCGTGACGTACCCGGCGACCTTGTCGCGGTGCTCGCCCGTCACCAGCGGACCCATGTCGCAGCTGCGCGTCCCGTCGCCGGTCTTCAGCTTGCCCATCCGCTCCTTGATCTTGCCGATCAGCTCGTCCGCGATCGGCTCGACCGCGACCAGCGCGGAGATCGCCATGCAGCGCTCACCAGCCGACCCGAAGCCGGCGTTCACGGCGGCGTCCGCGGCGAGGTCGAGATCCGCGTCCGGCAGCACGATCATGTGGTTCTTCGCGCCGCCGAGCGCCTGCACGCGCTTGCCGTTGCGGGTGGCGTTCTCGTAGACGTACTTCGCGATCGGCGTCGACCCGACGAACGACACCGACTTGATGTCGGGGTGCTCGAGCAGCCGGTCGACGGCTTCCTTGTCGCCGTGCACGACGTTCACCACGCCGTCCGGCAGGCCGGCCTCCTTCCACAGCTCGGCCATCGCGTTCGCCGCCGACGGGTCCTTCTCGGACGGCTTGATCACCACGCTGTTGCCGCAGGCGACCGCGATCGGAACGAACCACATCGGCACCATCGCCGGGAAGTTGAAGGGGGAGATCACCGCGCAGACACCGAGCGGCTGCCGGATCGAGTACACGTCGACCTTGGTCGAGACGCCCTCGCTGTACCCGCCCTTGAGCAGGTGCGGGATCCCGCAGGCGAACTCGATCACCTCGAGCCCGCGGGTCACCTCGCCGAGCGCGTCGGACAGCACCTTGCCGTGCTCGGCGGTGATCAGCTGCGCGATCCGGTCCTTGTCCCGGTTGACCAGCTCGCGGTACGCGAACAGGGTTTGTGCGCGCTTCGTCAACGAGGTCTGCGCCCAGGCCTTCGACGCCTCGTGAGCGACCTTGACGACCTCGTCGACCGTGCCGGCCGAGGCCAGGTCCAGCTCGCCGGTGACCTGGCCGGTCGCCGGGTTGTAGACCTTGCTGGTCCGCTCGGCCACACCGGTCCACGAGCTGCCGCCGACGAGGTGGGTGATGCGCTTGCTGTCAGTACTCACGATGTTTCCTCACTGCCGGGGGTGTTTCAGAATGCTGTCTCTGCTGCGGGCGACTCAGCCCAGAACCTTGGCGCGGTCGGCGAGCACGACGTCGACGGGTTTACTGGTGCTCAACGACTCCAGACCGGCCTCGCACACGGCGGCCGCCGCGTAGCCGTCCCAGGCACTCGGCCCGTCGGTCTCGCCGCGCGCCGTGGCGTCGACCCAGCGCTGCACCTCGATGTCGTACGCCTGCTCGAACCGGATCCGGAAGTCGGCCGGCATCGCGCCGCCCCACCGCGCGCCGGCCCGGGTGAAGACGCCGGACCCGAGGCCGATCGTCGCGCTTCCACGCTCGGCGACCGCCTCGCACCGGACCTCGTACCCGACCTGGAAGTTCACGAACACCTCCACGTCGGCCATCGCCCCGTTCGCCATCTCGAACACGGCCAGCTGCGGATCGAGCACGCCCTCGGCGACCAAACTCGTCGGCGTCGGGGTGTGCACGGTGATCCGGGTGATCTCCTCGCCGAACAGCCACCGGGCGATGTCCACTTCGTGCACCATCGAGTCCCGGACGATCATCTCGCTGCGGAACGTCGGCGCGGCCGACTTGTTCCGGTGCACGTTGTGCAGCAGCAAGGTCCGGCCGAGGTCACCCGAGTCGAGCAGCTCCTTCAGAGCGGCGTACTCAGGGTCGAAGCGGCGCATGAACCCGACCTGGATCAGCTGCCGGCCGAGCTTGTGCTCGGCCTCGACGACGCGCAACGCGGACGCCGCGTCCATCGTCAGCGGCTTCTCGCACAACACCGGTTTCGCGTGCTCCAGGCAGGCGAACAGTTGCTCCGCGTGCGCGAACCCCGGCGATGCCAGGATCACCGCGTCGATGTCGTCGGCCGCGATCAGGTCCATCGGGTCCTCGACGACGCGTACGGTCTCCGCGTACGCCGTACCGCCCGCATGCCTGGCACTGCTCTCGCGGGACTTCCCGCCGGCTGAGCCGTCCGACAACCGGGCGGCCAGCGCCTCCGCACGCGCCTGATCCGCGTCGGACACCGCGACCAGGCGTGCTCCGGCCGTCTTCCGTGCGATCCGCTCGGCATGGTCGGCGCCCATCACCCCCACGCCGACGATGCCGACCCGCAGCTCGTTCATGTCCCCGCCTGCCCCTTCTCCTCGTCGTCGGCCGCCGCCGCGTCCGTCGGCCGCCCCGCCTCCCCGTCAGGCGGTGCGACGACTACTCCAGGATCGATCTCCCGGAGCTCGTGACTCAATGCCTCGAGCTCGGAACCACCGGCCATCTCGGTCGTCAGCTGCTCCAGCGTGATGTCGGCCCGATGCGTGTCGAGCGCGACCCGGCCGAGCTTCAGCACGACGAAGTGGTTGCCGACCAGGTACGCGTGGTGCGGGTTGTGGGTGATGAAGATGACGCCGATCCCCGCGTCGCGCGCCCGCACGATGTACTTCAGCACCACGCCCGACTGGTTCACGCCGAGCGCCGCGGTGGGCTCGTCGAGGATCAGCACCTTGGCGCCGAAATGGATCGCACGGGCGATCGCCACGCACTGGCGCTGACCGCCGGACAGTTTGCCGACCGGCTGCTCGAGATCGGGGATCGAGATCCCCATCTTGGTCAGCTCCTCCTGCGCGATCCGCTTCATCCTCGTCGCGTCCAGCTGCCGGAACGGTCCCTTGGTGATCTCGTTACCGAGGAAGAAGTTCCGCCAGACCGACATCAGCGGCGCCAGCGCGAGGTCCTGGTAGACAGTCGCGATACCGCTGTCCAGCGACTCCCGCGGCGAACCGAAGTGCCGCTCCTCGCCGTTCACCGACATCCGGCCGGAGGTGTAGTCGTGCAGCCCGGCGATGATCTTGATCAGCGTCGACTTGCCCGCGCCGTTGTCACCCAGCACACAGGTGATCTCACCCTGCCGGACCGAGAGCGACACCCCGCGCAGCGCCTGGATGTTGCCGTAACTCTTGCCGACATCCTCGAGCAGCACGATCGGCGTGTTCGGGCTGGTCGCGGCATCGTCGGCGAAGGACTCCGTGGTGGTCATCGTGCCTCCGCCCGGTTCTTGACGACGAGATTGACGATGGTTGCCAGCAGCAACATGGCGCCCAGGAACGCCTTGAACCAGTCCGGGTTCCAGCCGGCGTACACCACGCCGAGCTGCACCATGCCGAAGATCAGCGCGCCGACGGCCCCTCCCACGACGGACCCGTACCCGCCGGTGAGCAGACAGCCGCCGACGACCGCCGCGATGATGTACAGGAACTCCTTGCCGACGCCCTCACCGGACTGCACCACGCCGTTCTGCACGAACAGTAGTTGCATCCCGGCGAACCAGGCGAAGAACCCGACCGTCATGAACAGGCCGATCTTGACCTTCTTCACCGGTACGCCGACGGCCCGGGCGGCCGCCGCGTCGCCGCCGGCAGCGAAGATCCAGTTGCCGATCTGGGTCTTCTGCAGCATCCAGGCCGCGATCGCGACGAAGACGATCCACCAGACGACGATGATCTTGATCGTCACGCCGCCGATCTTGAACTCCGACGCGAACACCGCCTTGGCCGCGTCGAACCCGTCCATGTCACTGATCGAGTTCGACGCGACGGCGCCGGAGGTGGCCCGGGTGACCGCGATGTTCAGGCCCTGCAGGATGAAGAACGTGCCCAGCGTCACCAGGAAGCTGGGCAGGCCCGTCCGCATCAGCAGCCAGCCGTTGAACAGCCCGATCGCCAACGAGAACGCCAGGGCAACGACGATGCCGACCCACACGTTCACACTGAACTGGTAGGCGAACAGGCCCGCGGTCAGGCCCGATGTCGTCACCGCGACACCGGCCGAGAGGTCGAACTCGCCGCCGATCATCAGCAGCGAGACCGGCACCGCCATCACACCGATCAGCGCGGCCTGGTACAGGATCGTGCCCGTGTTGTTGATGTCGCGGAACGGCGGCGCTGTGATCAGGAAGAACACCAGGATCACGGCCGCGCCGACGAGCGATCCGATCTCCGGCCGGCTGAGCAGCCGGGCGGCGAGGGACCGGGCGGAGACGCGGTCGTCCGCCGAGACGGGTGAGGTGATGGTCGATGCCATGGCGCTACCTCAGCGCGTCCCGGCTTCGGCGAACTTCTGCACGGCCGCGATGTTCGACTTGTCGATGAAGGCCGGTCCGGTCAGGGTCGCCTCGCCGCCGCCGATGGTGTTGCCGTTGGTCCGGTAGAGCCAGATCGCGTCGATCGCCAGGTAGCCCTGCAGGTACGGCTGCTGGTCGACGGCGAACTGCACGGTCCCGTCGGCGACGGCCTTGGCCATCTCCTTGCTCATGTCGAAGCTGCCGACCTTCGCCGACGAGCCTGCGTCCTTGGCCGCCTGAACCGCGGTCAGCGCGATGCCCGCGTTCAGCGCGACGACGTAGTCGGCTGTCTTGTCCGCCTGCAGTTTCGAGGTCAGGGTGGCCTGCGTACCGGGCTGGTCGGTGCCGTTGACGTTGACGTTCTCGACGTTGCCGAACTTGTCCTTGATGCCCTGGCAGCGGGCCTCCAGGCTGACATTGCCCTGCTCGTGGATGACGCAGATGACCTTCTTCGCGCCGAGCTGCTTGAGCTTCTCACCCGTCGCCTGGCCGGCGATCCGCTCGTCCTGGCCGAAGTACCCGAGCGCGCCGGTGGTCTTCCACTGGTCCAGCCCGCCGTTCAGGATCGTCACCGGGATGCCGGCCGCGATCGCCTTCTTCACGTTCGGGATCACGGCGTCGGGCTTGTTCAGCGTCACGGCGATCCCGTCGACCTTGGAGTCGATCGCGGTCTGCACCAGGTTCGCCTGGGCCGCACCGTCCGGGTCGGCGGAGTACTGCAGCTCGATGTTGTCCTTCTTCGCGGCCGCCTCGGCCCCGCGCCGGACGATGTCCCAGAAGGTGTCGCCAGGACCCGAGTGGGTGATCAGGGCAACCTTCATCCGCGGCGTGTCCGCGACGTTGCCGCCGCTGTCGCCGGAGCTCTCCTCCTTCTGCTTACCCCCGGAGGAGCTGCACGCGGCCAGAGCCGCGGCGAGCGCGACGGCCGCGACCGCCGCCATCGCCTTCTTCTGCCACCGAACCATGACTTGGTACCAGCCTTTCAGGTGTTCCGCGGCCACTCCGCGGACTTGCGTGGGACCCGAGAGTGTCACACTCCCGCGGCCGTCATCTCGATCCGCCACCCCCACATCGAGTGAGATACGCCAACGTCCGCGTCGCGATCGGCAGCGGTACGTCGGGAGCGCACGGGTACATGTCCTGCTCGACGATCGCGAACACGTCGGCGTCGAGCCCGGCCAGCGCGTCCAGCACCGGCGGCAGCTCGGGGACGCCGTTCGGCGGCTCGCACATCACGCCCCGCCGTACCGCTTCGTCGAAGCTCAGCCCGTCGACCTCGGCCAGGACCTTCGGATCCACCTGCTTCAGGTGGACGTAACCGATCCGGTCCGGGTACTTCCGGATCAACTCGAGGTTGTCGCCGCCGCAGTAGCTGATGTGGCCGGTGTCGAGGCACAGGTTCACGTAGGTGCTGTCGGTCTCCTCGAGGAGGCGTTCGACGGTGTCCTGCGTGTCAACATGCCCGTCCGCGTGCGGGTGGCACTGCGTCCGCAGCCCGAACTCCTCCGCCAGCCGGCGGCCCAGCTCCGTCACGGCCTCCCCGTGTCGCGCCTGCCCGTCGCGGTCGAGCCGCTCCTCGACGATCTCGCCGTCGTCGCCGCGCCACATCGACGGCATCACGACGAGATGCTGCGCGCCCATCGCGGCCGTCAGTTCGGCGGTCTTCACGACGTCGCGCCAGGTCGCGTCCCAGCCGTCGACGCGATGCAGCTGCTCGAACGTCGTACCCGCCGTCATCGTGAGGCCGCGCTTGTCGAGCTCGTCCTTCAGCCGGACCGGATCGGTCGGCAGGTAACCGTACGGACCGAGCTCGATCCGCGTGTACCCGGCCGCGGCGACCTCGTCGAGGAATCGGCTCCACGGGGTCTGCTGCGGGTCGTCGGCAAACCACACTCCCCATGAGTCCGGCGCCGTACCGATGTCGACTCTGCCCATCAGCGGTCTCCCTCGATAGGAGCCAGGTACGCCCGCTGGGCCTTCTTGCTCTCCTCGTAGGACGCGCTCGCGGCCTGCGTCGACTGCAGCTCCGACACCTCGCTGACCGGGACGTCCCACCAGGAGTCGCTGTCCGGACCGCCGATCAGCGGGTCCGTGGTGACGTGGATCGCGATCGGTCCCGTGGCCGCCTTCGCGGTCTGGATGGCCTTCTCCAGGTCGGGCCGGCTGTGCGCCTCGATCACCTCGACACCGAAGCTGCGCACGTTGGCCGCGAGGTCGACCGGCAGGTAGTCGCCGTCGAGCCTGCCGTCACCGGTGCGCTTGCGGTACGCCGTCCCGAACCGCTGCGACCCGAGGGACTCCGACAGCGCACCGATCGACGCGAAGCCGTGGTTCTGCACGAGGACCACGATGATCTTCAGGTTCTCCTGGACGGCTGTGGCCAGTTCGCTCGACATCATCAGGTACGACCCGTCGCCGACCAGGACGAACACGTCGCGATCCGGCGCGCCGAGCCGCACACCGAGCCCGCCGGCGATCTCGTATCCCATGCAGGAGAAGCCATATTCGACGTGGTATCCCTTCGGGTCGCGCGGCCGCCACAGCTTGTGGAGGTCACCCGGCATCGAGCCGGCCGCGCAGACAACCACATCAGACGCCGCCGACAATTCGTTGACGGCGCCGATCACCTCGCCCTGGGTCAGCAGTCCTTCGGCCAGTTTCCCGGTCACCTCGGCGGAGGGCCGGAAGACTGCGTCCACAGTTCCGTTCCAGTTCCTTGTGAGTTCCTGGGACTCGGCGGTGTACTTGGCATCCACGGACCACTCGCCGAGCGCGGATCCCAACGAAACAAGGGCTTCCCGCGCATCGGCCACCACCGGGAGGCCGGCATGTTTGTCACCGTCGAAGCGCGCCACATTGATGTTCAGGAAGCGGACCCGTGGATTCTGGAAGGCGGTCCGCGACGCCGTCGTGAAGTCGCTGTAGCGGGTGCCGATCCCGATCACGACGTCGGCGTCCCGGGCGAGCGCGTTGGCCGCCGTGGTCCCGGTGGACCCCACCGCACCCACCGCCTGCGGGTGGTCGTAGGGCAGAGATCCCTTCCCTGCTTGGGTTTCCGACACCGGGATGCCGGTGCGCTCGGCGAACTCGCGCAGCGCCTCCTCGGCGCCGGAGTAGTGCACACCGCCACCGGCGACGATCAGCGGTCGTTGCGCGGACCGTAGAAGATCTGCCGCCTTGTCGACAATTGATGCCTCGGGCAAGGGGCGCGCGACGTACCAGGTGCGCTCGGCGAAGAGCTCCTCCGGCCAGTCGTACGCCTCGGCCTGGACGTCCTGCGGCAGCGCCAGCGTCACGGCGCCGGTCTCGACCGGGTCGGTCAGCACGCGCATCGCGTTCATCAGCGCCGACGGCAACTGTTCGGGGCGCCAGATCCGATCGAAGTACTTCGACACCGGACGGAAGGCGTCGTTCACCGACACGTCACCGGCACCGAAGCTCTCCAGCTCCTGCAGCACGGGTGTTGCCACCCGGGTCGCGAACACGTCGGAAGGGAGGATCAGCACCGGCAGCCGGTTGATCGTCGCCAGAGCCGCGCCGGTCACCATGTTGGTCGAGCCCGGACCCACGCTTGCCGTGCAGGCGTAGGTCTGGAGCCGGTCACGGGTGCGGGCGAAGGCAGCAGCGGTGTGCACCATGGCCTGCTCGTTGCGGGCCAGGATGTACGGCAACGCCTTCGGGTCCTCGAGTTCGGATTGCAGCAACGCCTGGCCGAGCCCCGCCACGTTGCCGTGGCCGAAGATGCCCAGCGAGCCGGCGATCAGCCGCTGCCGGACACCGTCCCTCTCCGAGTACTGGACGCTCAGGAATCGCACCAGCGCCTGCGCGACCGTGAGACGCACCGTCATGAGTTTTCTCCTGTTTGTCCGAAAGGCAGGCGCGGATCGATATGTTGGGAGTTCCACAACTCGCGGACCCATGCGTGCTGCGGGTCGTCGGTGATCAGCCACTGGCGTTCGGTGCCGGGGCCGGCCATCACGTTCAGGTAGTACATGTCGTAGCCGGGCGGCGCCATCGCCGGACCGTGCCAGCCGTGCGGGACGAGGACGACGTCGCCGCTGCGGACCTCGGCCAGCACGTCGATCGGTCGCTCGTCGGTGCCGTAGACCCGCTGGTAGCCGATCGGGTCGTTGCCCTTGACACCTTCCGGGACGTCGTCGGACAGCTGCAGCTCGAAGTAGTAGATCTCCTCGAGCTCGCTCTCCTTCCCCGGCTTGTGCTCGTCGTGCTTGTGCGGCGGGTAGGACGACCAGTTCCCGGCCGGAGTGATCACCTCGCAGGCGATGATCGAGTCCGCGTCGAGCACCCCCGGCGTACCGAAGTTGCGGACCTGCCGGGACGCGACCCCGGCGCCCCGCAGTTCGGTCTCGACCTCTTCGACACCGATCCGCCGGAACGGGCGGTCCGTCGCGGCCTTCGCATGCGGGAACGCGATCCGCGCACCGCCGGCACTGACCACGGCGAAGGTCGAGTTGCGTGGCACGTAGGCCAGATCCGTCGCGCCCGCGAACACGTCGGCCCGACCGCCCAGCGGGACGGCCTCGCCGTCGATGATCACCTCCGCCGAGCCACTCAACGGAAGGACGATGTATTCACAGTCCCCGGTCTCGATCTCGACCGACTGCCCCGGCAGCAGATTCCGCACCAGCAGCCCGCTGTGATGCCACTCTGCCTCGCCCGGCCGCACCGCGAGCTCGAAGCCGTCGCTCGCCGCGGTCCCGGCCGGCCGAACCCATTCAGTCATCCCAACTGTCCTTCCTCGGAACCTCAGCTGTCCGGGTCATACGGTGTCGCCGTGCACCAGCGCGGCGGCCTGGTCGACGGCCGCGGCCACGTCACCGTCCGGCGGGAACAGCAGCGCACGCCCGACCACGAGTCCACGGACCGACGGCAGTTCGAGCGCCTTGCCCCACGAGGCGTAGGTCGCTTCCGGCGCGGCGGTCGGATCACCACCGAGCAGCAGCGTCGGCATCGTCGTCGCCTCCATCACACGATCGAGTTCGTCCACGACCGGCAACTTCAGCCAGGTGTAGGCACTCGTTGCGCCGAGACCCGACGCGATCTGGATCGACTTGATCACCGAGTCGGGATCGAGCAGGTTCGTGACCCGCCCGTCCTCGCCGCGCGTCGACCAGAACGGCTCGACCATCGCCATCAACTTGTGCTCGGCCAGCCCGGTCACCGCCGCCGCGCTGCTCTCCAGCGTCGCCACAGTCCCTGGGTCGTCGAGATCGATCCGCGTCAGCATCTTCCCGCCGTCGAGCCGCCGCGCGGCGATCTCGTCAGCAGTCCGGTAGGCCGTGAACCGGTCGTCCAACTCGAACGCCGCACCCTGCAACCCGCCCCGGTTCATCGACCCGATGACGACCTTGCCTTCCAGCGCACCGAGCAGGAGCAGGTCCTCCAACACATCCGGGGTAGCCAGCACACCGTCCACCCCCGGCCGCTGCAACGCGATCATCAACCGAGCAATCAGATCCGCCCGGCTCCCCATCGCCATCCGATCCCCACGCACCCCCAGCGCCCCCCGCGCCGGATGATCCGCAGCCACGATCAACAGCCGCCCGTCATCGCCCACCAACGCCCGAGTCCGCCGCTGCAACCACCCCTCAGCCACCCGCTCCGGATGCCGAACCCGAACCTCAGTCAACTCCCCCAACCGCTCCCCAAACTCTTTCCACTCATCCCCCCACCGACCAGAACCATCCGCACCACCACCGGCGCTCGCGGCACCGGCAGTAGCGACGACACCGGCCGACCCACTCATGACGCCGCCCAACGCTCCGGCACCATCGCCCCCCGCATCTGCAGCATCGCCCTGTCCGCCAACCCGCCCCGCAAACTCGTCACCGCTCTGCCCCGCGACGCGCTCACCCACGCCGCGACTTGACAGCCGATCGACCGCGTCCCCCACGTCCTCCGCCGCCTGCTCCCCTGCACGCTCGCCGACACCACGGACATCCCCAGCCGCCGAGGCACCCTCAACCCCAGCCTCCGCAGCTCCGCCCGCCACCTCAGCGCTCGCTCCACCCGCGCCAACCACGCGGCCTGCACCAACCGCACCGCCTACCGCTCCGACGCCCGCAGCACCAACCGCCCCGGCCACACCGCCCGCATTCGCGGAACCAGGCAGACCGGCCGCACCGGCACCACCCGAGGCAGCCAAGGCATCAGCTGCTGCACCGCCCGCACCGGTTGTGCTTGCGGCTCCCGGTTCCCCGGCATCCGATCCGCCGACCGACCCGACCAACACGTCGGGCGCACCGCCCGTACCCGCGGTGCCTGCGGTTCCCGCTTCGCCGGCGTTCGTTGCGCCGACCGACCCGACCAACACATCGGGGACACCGCCCATACCAGCTGCGCCTGCGGCTCCCGGCTCCTCGGCACCCGATCCGCCAACCGACCCGACCAACACATCGGGGACAGCGCCCATGCCGGCTGCGCCTGCGGCTCCCGGTTCCCCGGCATCCGATGCCCCGACCGAGCCGACTGGAGCGTCGGGACCATCCGCCGAGTAGCCCGCCGCTGGGCCGACACCTCCCTCGGTCGCCGGGGCTCCTGCTCCAGCGACGGGGTCCGGTGTGCCAGCGTGCGCGGAGACGGCCGGCTGGTCGGTTGTCTCGTCGTCGGTTGCAAAGGCGCCAGACGACGACGCTTGCTGCTGGCTGCCTGACGTGACCGCTTGCTCAACCAGCGGGTGGCTTGCCGTGTCGGCTTCCTCGACGGACACGCCTTCCGCACGCCCGTTTGCCGGTTCCGGATCACGTCCGGCTTCCGTACGCCCGTTGGCCAGTTCCGGATCACGCGTCGGGTCGTTCGATGGCGCCTGTTCGTCGGCGTTCGCACCCTGCGCGGCTCGCGGCGCGCTGGACGGCTGGCCTGCCTGTGGAGCAGGCACGGTTGCCCGTTGCTCACCGCGTACCGTCACACCACTCAACTGGTGACCAAGCGACGTGCCCGCCGCACCCCGCGCCAAGCCATCTCCGACAGCAACACCTGCAGCCTGCGCACGCACACGCTCTTCGCGAATGTCCTGCGCATGCTCAACCTGCTCGCGCGGACCCTGCTCGCGCACATCCTGCTCGTGCGTGCTTGGGTCGTGCGGGCTCGGGTTGTGGCGGCTCGGCTGGGCCTGTTCGCGTGGGGTTCGGTTGTCCGGGGCCTGTTCGCTGGTGGCCTGTCCAGGGTGGGTCTGTTTGTTTGTGGGCCCGTCGTGGGCGGGTGGGGTGGTGGCGGGGAGGTGCAGGTTTCCGATGACGGTGGTTTGGCCGTCAGGAGTTGCCTGCTCCCGGGAGGTGTCGAGCATTACCGTCAGGTCGTTGGAGCCCGGTGTGTCTGGGCGGCGTACGGGGATCGTCGGGTCGTTTGGGCCTGCGGTTGGCGCGTCCGGATCGGCGTACTGCCGCGCTGACGGCTCTGGAGACGCACTTCCGGTCACACGAGCGCTGTGCGTCGCGGGAGCGTTCGGGGCTCCGGGAGAGTTCGAGGTCTCGCCCTGGGTCGTACGGCTGCCGTGGCCCGCGGGTCCGCCAGGGGTCGCATGAGAGCCGTGGGGCGAGGAGCCTGAGATGACCGTCGGGTCGTCGGGGCCGGCTGTCTCTGGGCGGCGCGCAATCACGGTCGGGTCACCGGGGTTGGCAGCCTCAGGACGGCGCGCGATCACCGTTGCGTCGTCCGGCCCGGCGGCTTCGGGGCGACGTGCGATCACCGTCGGATCGCCGGGGTTGGCGGGTTCGGGGCGGCGTGCGATGACCGTTGGGTCGTCCGCGTCGGCGGCGTCTGGGCGGCGCGCGATCACCGTTGGGTCGTTTGAACCTACGTGTGGGCGAATCGTCGGATCGTTCGACCTGACATGCTCACGGGCTGTTGGAGCGTTCGAGCCTGTGTAGCCAAGTACCCTCGGATCGTCCGTCCCGCTGTACTGAGCAGGCGGCCTGCTGTTCCCAGCAGCCCTCGGGTCCTCCGACCCAGGGCACCCAGCAGTCCTCCGGTCATCCGACTCGGTGTACCCAGGAGCGTTCGGATCGTCCGATCCCACGTGGCCAGGAACCGTCGGGTCGTCCGAGCCGCTGTACCCAGCACTCCTCCGGTCGTCCGGCCCAGCGTGCCCGGCACCCCTCCGCTCGTCCAGTCCGGCGTACCCAGCAGCCCTCCGGTCGTCCGGCCCAGCGTGCCCGGCACCCCTCCGCTCGTCCAGTCCGGCGTACCCAGCAGCCCTCCGGTCGTCCGGCCCGGCGTACCCAGCGGCCCTCCGGTCGTTCGGTCCGGCGTGCTCTGCAGCCCTCGGGTCGTTCGGCCCGGCGTGGCCGGCAGCTCGCCGGTTGTCCGGCCCGGGGTGGCCGGCGTCTCGCCGGGCTTCTGATGTGCTGTGGCCGGTTGGGGTGAGGGTGGTGGGGTCGTTGGGGGTGAGGGTGGTGGCGTCCGGGTCTTCTTGGGGGCGGTGGATGGGGAGGGGGCGGGCGTGTTCGGTGTAGTGGTCTTCGTCGTGGGGGGTCATGATTCGGCTCCCAGGTGGGAGAGGACTTCTTCGGTGGTGGGCATGGCGGTGGAGCATTCGAGGCGGGAGGCGACGATCGCGCCGGCGGTGTTCGCGAAGCGGATGATCTTCTCGAGGGGCCAGCCGGAGAGGAGGCCGTGGCAGAGTGCGCCGCCGAAGCCGTCGCCGGCGCCGAGGCCGTTGACGACCTCGACCGGGTAGGGCGGGACCTCGACGCGCTCGTCGCGGGTCCGGGCGAGGGTGCCGCGGGGGCCCTGCTTGACCACGGCCAACTCGAGGCCGCGGTCGAGGAGGGCCTGGGCGGCCTTGTCGGGGTCGGTCTCGCCGACGGCGACCTCGCACTCCTCACGGTTGCCGACAGCAACGGTGCAGTACTCCAGGGCGCGCGACACCTGTTCGTGGGCTTCGGTCGGGTCCGCCCAGAACATCGGCCGGTAGTCGAGGTCCAGCACCGTGATCGGACGCCGGCCGCGGGCCTCCCAGGCGGCGAAGTGCGCGGAGCGGGACGGTTCGGCGGACAGACCGGTGACCGTGGACCAGTAGATGCGTGCGTCGCGGATCGCGTCCAGGTCGAGTTCCGACGGGTTGATGACCAGGTCGGGCGCCTTCGGGAACCGGTAGAAGTACAGCGGGAAGTTGTCCGGCGGGAAGATCTCGCAGAACGTGATCGGCGTCGGCAGCCCGTCCACCGGGGTGACGAAGCGGTCGTCGACCCCGAGTTCGCCGAGCGTGCGGTGGATGAACGTGCCGAACGGGTCGTTCCCCGTCCGGCTGATCACCGCCGTCTTCCGCCCGTGCCGTGCCGCCGCCACCGCCACGTTCGTCGCGCTCCCGCCGAGGAACTTGCCGAACGAGGTGACGTCTTCCAGATGCGTCTCGATCTGCAGCGGGTACAGGTCGACCCCGATGCGCCCGATCGTCAGTACGTCGTCCACCATCAGACCTTCCCATCCCCACGGGTCCCGCAGACAGTCGTGCGGGCAGTCATGCGAGCCCCGCCGCGATCGACCGCAGGTGCGCGATACTCGCTCGTACGTCGACCACGGGGCCCTCGTCCGCCGGGCGGTCCTCGAGGATCGTGTCCTGCTCCAGCACGTACCAGCCGTCGTACCCGGACTTCTCCAGTGTGCCGACGATCGTGGTGATGTCGATGTCGCCGGCGCCCAGCGGCCGGTACATCCCGCCGCGTACGGCGTCGGTGTACGTGACCTCGCCGGACTGCACCCGCTTGGCCCAGGCGGCGTCGACGTCCTTCAGGTGCGTGTGCCGGATCCGGGCGGTGTGGTCGACGGCCAGCGCCACCGGATCGACCCCGCCGATCAGCAGGTGCCCGGTGTCCAGCGTCAGGCCGATCGACGACCCCTGCAGCACCTGAGCGACGTCGGCGGCGTTCTCGACCATCGTCCCGACGTGCGGATGGACGGTCGCGAGCACACCACGGGAGGCCGCCAGCGCGGACAGCTTGTCCAGGTTGGCGAGCAGCGTGTTCCACCCGGCGGTATCCAGCACCGGGCGGTCGTCGTACCCGTCCTGGCCGGTCGCCGCGGCGAGAACCAGCGTCCCGGCACCAGCCGCGACGAAGCCCTCGAGCGCGGCGGCCACCTCCGGAGCCGGGTCGTGGGACGGGTCGTGCAGGACGACCGGCACGAATCCGCCGACGGCCCGAAGACCGGCGTCCGCCAGCGTCTTCGCCTTGTCGGACGGGTCGTCGGGCAGGAAACCGTCCGGGCCGAACTCGGTCGCGGCCAGCCCGACCGCGCGCATCTCGGCGAGCACCGTCTCGGCGTCGTACTGCCATCCCCAGCCCGGCACCTCGCAGACGCCCCACGAGATCGGGGCCCCGGCGATCCGCGCAGCAAGTTCGGTCATGTCGAAGAAACCCTTCACAGCGTGACGATGCGGTTCTCGTGGCGGGACAGTTCACAGGCGTCGGCGATCCGGAAGGCCGCGAGCGCGTCCCGGACCGTACACGGCACCTCGCGGGTGCCGGCGACCACCTCGGTGAAAGCGGTCAGCTCGGCGACGTACGCGGGCTGGAACCGGTCCATGAAGGTCATGTGCGGCGGCCCCTCCGGGAAGCCGACGCCCGGCTCGGCCGAGCGGAGCGCGGTGTGCGAGTCGAGGCCGACCGCGATCGAGCCGAGGCTGCCGTGCAGTTCCATCCGTACGTCGTGCCCGGCGCCGTTGTACCGCGTGCCGCTGACCGCGACGAACGTGCTGTCGTCGAGGGTCAGCAGCGCTGCCGCCGAGTCCACGTCGCCGTACTCACCGAAGAACGTCTCGCCGCGGTTCGCGCCCGTGGCGTAGACGCTGACGACCTCGCGGCCGGTGACGTACCGGATGATGTCGAAGTCGTGCACGCTGCAGTCGCGGAAGAAGCCGCCGCTCTGCGGGATGTACTCCTGGTGCGGCGGGAAGGCGTCGTTCGTGTTCGCCCGGATGTGGTGCACGAACCCGAGCTCACCCGACGCCACGGCCGCCCGTGCCGCCTGGTACCCGGCGTCGAAGCGGCGCTGGAAACCGATGTGCACGGGCACCAAGGACGCCTCGACCAGATCCACCACCCGCGACGTCTCCGCGAGGTCCAGCGCCACCGGCTTCTCGCAGAACGTCGGTACGCCGGCCGCGAGCCCCGCCTCGATCAGCGACGCGTGCGCGGACGTCGCCGCCGCGATCACGAACCCGTCGACACCGGAGGCGAGCAGCGCCGGTACGTCGGCGGCGGATTCGACGCCGAGCTCCTTCGCGACCACCTGGGCCCGGCCGGGATCCGCGTCGGCGACGACCACCTGATCCACCGCCGGCAAGCCCTTCAGCGTCGCGGCGTGGAACGCCCCGATCCGCCCGACCCCGACCAACCCGATCCGCATCCGCGCTGCCCCTCTCGAGAACGGCGCGCCACAGTCCCCGCGGCGCGCTGGTTGCTCGTCAGCTTTCCGGCCGCGTGGCCCAGGTGTCAATACTTTGTTAACACATTCTCACGTCGGCACATATGCATGTAGCATCCCGCACATGACCGCTGTGCTCCCGATCCAGCTCGATCGGAGCAGCCCTGTGCCGCTGTACCACCAGCTGGCCGAGCAACTGACGGCCGCGATCACGGAGGGGCGGCTGCGGCCGGGCGATCCGTTCGAGAACGAGATCGGCATGTCCGACCGACTGAGCCTGTCCCGCCCGACGGTACGGCGGGCGATCTCGGAGCTGGTCAACCAGGGGCTACTGGTCCGGCGCCGCGGAATCGGCACCACGGTCGCGAACCAGATGGTGCACCGCAAGGCCGAGCTGACCAGCCTGTACGACGACCTCGCCCGCGAGGGTCGCACACCGCGGACCGAGGTGCTGGCACTGGACTGCGCGGCGCAGGACGACCGCGCCGCCGCCGTCCTCGAGGTCCCGCTCGGTACGCCGCTGGTCGCGATCGTCCGGCTCCGGTACGCCGACGACCTGCCGCTCGCGATCATGCGTAACTGGTTGCCTCCGGCCCTCAACGACCTGAGCCTCGACGAGCTGACGAGCGACGGTCTGTACGCCGTGCTGCGCGCCCGCGGCATCCGCCCCACCGTCGCGCGCCAGCGCATCGGCGCCCGCAACGCGACCGCCGAGGAACGCCGTACCCTGCACATGTCCAAGGCGGAGCCACTCATCACGATGACCCGCTCCGCCTACGCCGCCGACGGAACCCCGGTCGAATACGGCAGCCACTGCTACCGCGCGGACCAGTATTCCGTCGACGTCGTGGTGTCCGAACGCTAAGCCTGGCTGGCGATCAAGGTTCGGACCAGGCGGAGGCCGACCGAGAGGTGGGCCAGTTCGGGGCCTTCGGTTTCGACGATTTCCTCGAGCATCGTGGCGGCGCGGGCGAGGGCGGTGGCGTTCTGGTCCTGCCAGGTGACGACACGCTCCTCGGGGTCGGCCGACGGGTCGGTGTTGGCCAGGACCTGGCGGGTGAGGCGGGCGTGGACCGCATGCAGGTCGTCGCGGAGGGCGGCGCGGGCCATGGTCTGCCAGCGGTCGGTCCGGGGCAGGCCGATGATCCGCTCCAGGAAACGGCCCAGCTGCAGCCGCTCGCCGAGCGCAAAGTGGACCTTGGCGACCTCGAAGATGTCGATGTCGTCCCGCGAGGCCGTCTCCACGATCCCGAGACCGGCGTACGCCGGCGGCAGCACCGCGATCCGGGTCGCGAACTCGTCCGAGACGCCCTTCTGCACCAGGGCCTCGCGCCGCTGCTCGAACAGCGCCAGCTCACGCCCGCGCAGAACGTCGGGCAGCGCCGACGTCAGCTTGGCGATCCCCGGACCGAAGAACTCGATGAGCTCCTCGATGTCGACCGGAGGCCGCCGGTTGCTGACCAGCCAGCGGGTCGCGCGCTCGACCAGCGTCCGGGTCTCCAGGCGCATGTGCGTCTGCGTCCCGGCGTCGACCACGTTGTCCAGCTCGGAGTTCCGCGACAGCAGCTCGGGCTGGGCGAAGATCCGCGAGGCCGCGAGGTTCGCCCGGACCACGTCCTCGACGGTTCCGCCGGTCTCCAGCGAGAGCCGGTGGTACGCCGTGATGCCGGAGGTGTTCACGAACTCGTTGACCACCTGCGTCGTGATGATCTCGCGGCGCAGCTGGTGGGCCTGGATCTGGTCGGTGAACCGCTCCTGGATCGCCTTTGGGAAGTAGCTGGCGAGCTTGTGCTTCAGGTACGCGTCGTCGGGCAGCGAGGTCTTGAGCAGCTCGGCCTCCAGCACGATCTTGGTGTACGCGATCAGCACCGACAGCTCGGGCGACGTCAGCCCGCGGCCCTCGGCCTTGCGTCGCTTGAACTCCGTCACGCTCGGCAGGAACTCCAGCTCGCGGTCGAGCAGGCCCTGCTTCTCCAGCCGCCGCACCCAGTCCTGGTGGACGTGCATGAGCGCGGCCGCCTGCGCGCCGGCGTTGGCCAGCGCGATGTTCTGCCGGTAGTTGCTCTTCAGCACCAGCGCGCCGACCTCGTCGGTCATCGACGCGATGATGTCGTTGCGCTGCTTCTCGGTCAGGTCCCCGTCGGCGACCACGGTGTCGAGCAGGATCTTGATGTTCACCTCGTGGTCGGAGGTGTCCACGCCGGCCACGTTGTCGATGAAGTCGGTGTTGATCCGGCCGCCGGCCGCGGCGTACTCGATCCGGCCGAGCTGGGTGCAGCCGAGGTTGCCGCCCTCGCCGACCGCGCGGGCGCGCAGCTGGGACCCGTTGACCCGGATCGCGTCGTTCGCCTTGTCGCCGACGTCGGCGTTCGACTCGGCGGTGGACTTCACGTACGTGCCGATGCCGCCGTTCCAGAACAGGTCGACCGGCGCCTTCAGGATCGCGTTCATCAACTCGGCCGGCGTCGCCGTCGGTGCGCTGCCCTCGATCCCGAGGACCGCACGGACCTCGGCCGAGATCGGGATCGCCTTGTCGGTGCGCGGGAACACGCCGCCGCCGGCGGAGATCAGCGACGCGTCGTAGTCCGCCCACGACGACCGCGGCAGGTCGAACAGCCGCCGCCGTTCCCCGAACGAGACGGCCGCGTCCGGCGCCGGGTCGAGGAAGATGTGCCGGTGGTCGAACGCCGCGACCAGCCGGATGTGCTCCGACAGCAGCATCCCGTTGCCGAACACGTCCCCGGACATGTCGCCGACGCCGACGACCGTGAAGTCCTCGCTCTGGCAGTCGTGGCCCATCTCGCGGAAGTGCCGCTTGACCGACTCCCACGCGCCGCGGGCGGTGATGCCCATCGCCTTGTGGTCGTACCCGACCGAGCCGCCGGACGCGAACGCGTCGCCGAGCCAGAACCCGTACTCCTTCGCGACGCCGTTCGCGATGTCCGAGAACGTCGCCGTCCCCTTGTCCGCGGCGACGACCAGGTACGCGTCGTCACCGTCGTACCGGACCACGTCGCGCGGCGGAACGATGTCCCCGGCAACGATGTTGTCGGTGATGTCGAGCAGCCCGGAGATGAAGGTCTTGTACGACGCGATGCCCTCGGCCAGCCAGGCGTCCCGGTCCGCGCCCGGGTCGGGCAGCTGCTTGGCGTAGAACCCGCCCTTCGCGCCGACCGGCACGATCACCGAGTTCTTCACCATCTGCGCCTTCACCAGGCCGAGCACCTCGGTGCGGAAGTCCTCGCGCCGGTCCGACCAACGCAGACCGCCGCGTGCGACCGCGCCGAACCGCAGGTGCACGCCTTCGACGCGCGGCGAGTACACGAAGATCTCGTACGCCGGCCGCGGCTGCGGCAAGTCGGGGATCGCCTTCGGTTCCAGCTTCAGCGACATGTACGACCGCGGCTGCCCGTCGGCGCCCGGCTGGAAGTAGTTGGTCCGCAGGGTCGCCTTCATGACGGTCAGGTACGACCGCAGGATGCGGTCCTCGTCCAGGCTCTGCACCGTGTCCAGCGCGGCCAGGATCTCCTTCTCCAGCTGGTCCGTGAGCATGCCCCGGTCCGGGTCGTCGGCCGGGCCGCGTGCCGGGTCGAAGCTGGTCTCGAACAGCTGCACCAGCAGACGCGCCACGTCCACGTGGTTCAGGAACGTGTTCTCGATGTAGTCCTGGCTGAACGGTGTGCCGCCCTGGCGGATGTAGCGCTGGTACGCGCGCAGGATCGACACCTGCCGCCAGCTGAGGTTGCCGCGCAGCACCAGCGCGTTCAGCTTGTCGGACTCGGCCCGGCCGTCCCACACCGCCCGGAACGTGTCGGAGAACAGCGTCCGCAGCTCTTCGCGCTCGTCGGTGTCCTCCGGGGCCCGCAGACCGAAGTCGTAGATGTAGGCCATCGTGCCGTCGGCCCTGCGGATCTCGTACGGGCGCTCGTCGACAACCTCGACGCCCATCGCGCTCAGGTGCGGCAGCACCTGCGACAGCGACAGCGACGACCCGGTGCGGAACACCTTGAAGCGCCGCTCGCCCTCCCACTCCTCGTCGAGCGGGGTGTACAGCGACATGGCCAGCCCGTTCTCGGCCGGCAGCCCTTCCAGGACGTGCACGTCGTTGACCGCGACGCGCGCGTCGAAGTCCTCCTTGTACGCCTCCGGGAACGCGCCGGCGTACCGGCGGGACAGCTTGGTGACCGCGCCGTCGCCACCCTGTGCGTGCAGCGCCGCGGTGAAGTCGTCCTCCCACGCCCGGGTCGCCTCGACGACCTGCTGCTCCAGCAGCTCCGCGTCATACTCACCGACGGTCTCGCCCTGCTTCATCCGCACCACGAAGTGCACGCGGGCCAGCACCGACTCGGTGACGTAGGCGGCGTACGTGACGCTCTCGGCGCCGATCGCGTCCTGCAGGATCTGCTGCATCTTCAGCCGGACCGCGGTGGTGTACCGGTCGCGCGGCAGGTACACCAGGCAGGACAGGTACCGGTTGTAGACGTCACGCCGTACGAACAGCTTGACCGCGCGGCGCTCCTGCAGGTGCAGCACCGACTGCACGATCGGCAGCAGGTCCTCGACCGGCGCCTGCAGCAGCTCGTCGCGCGGGTAGGTCTCCAGCACGTCGAGCAGACCCTTGCCGCTGTGGCTGTTCGGGTCGAAGCCGGTCTGGCGGAACAGCTCCAGCGCCTTGCGCCGCAGCACCGGGACCTGCATGACGCTCTCGGTGTACGCCGTCGACGACAGCAGGCCGATGAACCGGCACTCGCGGACCGGGTCGCCGTTCGCGTCGAACTGCTTGATGCCGACGTAGTCCAGGTAGGCCGACCGGTGCACCGTGGAACGGGAGTTCGCCTTGGTCAGGATCAGCAGCTTCCGCTCCTGGGCCTTGGCGCTGACCTCCGGCGGCAGCTTGCCGGAGCCCGGCTTCGGGTCCGGCCGGAGGATGCCCAGCCCGGTTCCGGGGCTGCCGCGCAGGATCCCCTGCCGCCCCTCCATGGTGAAGTCGTACTCGCGGTAGCCGAGGAAGGTGAAGTGCTCGTCGGCCAGCCAGTCGAGCAGCTCCCGCGCCTCCTCCACCTCGCTCTCGGAGACCGGCAGCTCGGCGGCCTCCAGCCCGGCGGCGATGCTGACCGCCTTCTCGTGCATCTTCGGCCAGTCCTCGACCGCCTCGCGGACGTCGTTCAGGACCCTCTGCAGCGCCTGCTCGAGGGCGCGGTGCTCGGCGACGTCGGCGATCCGCTCGATCTCCAGGTGCATCCAGCTCTCGCGGACCAGGTCGTGCCCGTCCGCGGTCGCGCTGTCGTCGAGGACCTCCTGCAGGGTGCCGGCCACATCGCGGCGCACCACGAAGGTCGGGTGAACCAGCAACTGGAGCTCGAGGTTGCGCTCGGTGATCGCTATCGAGGCACTGTCCACCAGGAACGGCATGTCGTCGCTGACGATCTCGACCACGGTCCGTCCGCTCGCGGACCAGCCGTGCTCCTCCAGCGTCGGAGTGAAGACGTGCACCTTCGCGGTGCCCTGCGGGCGCGACATCGCGGACTTGTAGTGGTGCCGCGCGGCGCCCAGGCAGTCGTTCGGCTGGCGCTCGGCGACGTCCTCGGCGGCGACGTGCCGGTAGTACTGCTCGAGGAACGTCTTCAGCTTGCCCGGGTCGGCCGACTTGTCGTGCCCATGGGTGCCCGCAGCCACCGCCTTGGCGAGCACATCGGCCTTCTGGACGTCCAGCTTGCTCTGCATTCCCCACCGTCTCCACACGTGACGTCGGCGTCGCTCTCGCCGGACCGCACGACGTTGTGCGGTCACTCAGAGATTAGTCCACTCCTGTCACTGGTGTGGTGTCGGGACGGGCCTGTCATCGATTCGCGAGGCGCAGTGCGAGAGCCGGGCAGGCGAGGACTGCGCGGCGCGCGTCCGGGAGCTCACCGGCGGTGATTTCGCGGCCGCGGAGGACCGGGAATCCCCACTCGTCGAGGACGATGTCGTCCGGCAGCAGCCCGGCGCACAGGCCGTGCCCGTCGCACCTGGTCCAGTCGATCTCCACCTTGTTCACCGGGTTGTTCATCGCGTACCTCCGAGGACTCCCAGCACCGGCCGGCCACATCCCTGACCCGACAGATGACGCCGTACGTCGTCGGCGAAAACCTCCAGCGCCGATGTGAGGAACCTCGCAGTGCCGTCCGGGTGCGCACAGGCTCCCCGGCCCGGGACCAGACCGAGATGCCGCTGGGCGTCGTGCCAGCCTCGCGGGTCGCCCACCGTCAGTCTGGCGAAGTCGTCGACAAGCGAAGCCAGACCGAAGACACAAGGACCGCACTGGCCGGCTGACTGACCTCTCAACCATTCAGCGACCCGCGTGACCTCACCGAGCGGGCAGGTACTGGAGCCGAGCGCCAAGATGATGCCAGCCGACACCTCCGGCCGTTGCAGCATCACGCCCTCGGTCTGCGCGAGCCAGCGGCCGTGGTACCCACCCAGCAGGACAGGTCCGGGCTCTGCTCCGGCGTACTGCAGGACTGTGTCGAGTGGGACGCCGGTGGGTGTCTCGATCACGCCAGGGCGTTGGACGGCTCCGTCGATCGTCAGCAGCTGAGTACCGGGCTCGCTCGTCAGACCCGTGCTGCTGAACCCGCGGGAACCGAGCCGCGCGAGTACGGCGAGCTGTGCGAACGTCTCGACGTTCGACAGGAACGTCGGGCGCCGGTGGTATCCCTTCCGCGTCGGCAGCACCCGGCGACCCGGCGGTACTGCCTTGCCGCCCTCCAGTGCGCTCAGCACCGCGCGGGCCTCGCCTGCGACGAAGCGCCCCGGTGTCTCTCGCACCTCGATCGCCAGGCGATCGTCGCGCTCCATCAGCGCCTCACGCAGGGACACGGCCGCGGCGCTGTCGTGTACGGCGATCAGCACGTGGGGAGCCCGCAGCGCGTGCGCCAGGCCGACGGCACCGTCCAGAACGAGATGTGGCGACCGTGTGAGGAGCAGCCGATCCTTCCGGCTCACCGGCTCGCTCTCGGAGCCGTTGACCACGACGGCCTCCACACCGCGAGCAGGAAGGTCCTGCAGCTTCAGTGCGACCGGGAACGCCGCTCCGCCGCGGCCCCTGAGTCCTACCGCTTCGCACAGCCGCACATAGTCGTCGCGGGTGAGCTCGGGCTGCGGGCCGTGCGTCATACGGTGACACTGAAGGTCCAAGCGACCCTGCTCGAGTCCGGCGAGGACCCTTGCCTCACCGATCACCCTCGTGTCTTCAACCGTGATCACTGGGTCCTCCAAGCTCGTGTGGGCGTCGCGTTGAGGCGGTACGCGCCTGCGGTGGCAACAGCGACCAGGCAGCCGAGCGTGATGCCGAGCATCCACGGCGTACTGCGGTCGGTACCTGCCAGCAGGGCGTGGCCGATGGCGAGCAGCCACCCGACCGACGCGGCGATGTGGAGCTTGCGCCAGTGCTTCGCGAACGACGCGGAGACAGCCAACCGGCCACGGGCCGCTCCGACGAGTGACGCCAGTACCAGGCTGTAAAGAGCAAGCGCACCGACGACCATGGCGAACGGCCGGTATCCGGCGCCGAACGGCCAGACCAGAACGGTCGGACTGATGTTCACGTAGCTGTCGGCGATCACCGCGACGACATGGGTCGCCAGCAGGACCAGTCCGGTGACAGCCGCCGACCTGTGGACGTACTGCAGCCAGAAGCGGGGCTCGGCTCGCCGTACGACCGGCATGACCATCCCGAGCACGGCGGACAGCGTGAACATCACCATCGTGACCACGCCGGCCGCGCGGGCCAGGTACCACAGCGTCATCAGGCGGCCCTGCTTGCAGTCGGCCATCCCGACAGCTCGGTGACCTGGCCGTCGTCAGCGATCAACCGTGCCGGGTGCCCGGCCAGCTTGAGCCTCCCGACAGCTGCCTCGCCAGTGGCGATGAGTGCAGTGCTGAAGGTGTTCGCGCGTACGGCGGTCGGTGCCCAGACAGACGCGGTCCGGTACAGACCGTCCGCGGGTCGACCGGTGCGCGGGTCGATGACATGGTGGCCGTAGCCGGTCGGGGTCTGCCAACGCCGTACCGTCCTGGTCGACGTGGTCAGCCCGCCGTGGGCGAGCGTGACGAGTACGCCCTGGTCGCCGGCACGTTCCGCCACGGTCACGACCCACGGCTTCGCCGGTGCGCCTGCCGCACGGAGGTCGCCGCCGATCTCGACGAGGACGGCGCAGCCGTAGCGCTTGCTGATCACGTTCGCCGCCCGGTCCGCGGTCCAGGCCTTGGCGGTGGCACCGAGGTCGAGAGCGCAGTCCTTCGGTACGCCGAGCAGCGCGAGCTTCCGGTTCAGGCGGACCTCCTGCCAGCCGGCGACCGGCGTCGGGTCCCCGGCCGGCTGCGGAAAGCGCCGTCGTACGGCCTCGATGTCGGCGTCGTACCCGGCCGCGATCACCGCCGGGCCGACGGTCGGGTCGACCGCGCCGCCGCTCATCTGGGCCGCGACCAGGCTGACGTCGACCAGGTCGACGAGCAGCCGCGAGACCGGTACGAGCGCGCCGGCGCGGGTGTTGACGACCGACAGCTCGGAGTCCGGGCGGAACCGGCTCGCGGCCTTGTCGACGCGGTCCATCAGCGCCTTGAGCTCACCGCAGGCCGCACCGAGTACGGCGGGGTCGTCGACGGTCAGCCGGACCGTGCAGCTCCACGCGGTCCAGGTACGGGAGGCGGTCATGACCCGTTGCTCCCGCCCTGCGAGGTCGCGCCGGAGCCGGCCGAGCCGAGCCCGCTCGAGCTGCTGCTGTCGTCCGAGCCCGAACCGGAACTGGAGCTCGAGCTCGAGGAGTCCGAGTTGCTCGACGACGCCGTCGTCCCGGTGCTGCCGCTGCCGGAGTGCTTCGACGACACGAGCGCGACCGAGATCCCGGTCGCGCCGACGCCGAGGACGGCGGTGGCTATCGCGGCCGCGGACGCACGGTGCAGCCAGCGCCGGCGGTTGGGTTGAGATCCGTGTGTGGTGACCATGCAGCAAGCCTCGGTCGAGGCTGTTCAGCCGCACTCCAAGAGAAGATCAAGCCACCGTCAAGTTCTCCTGAAAGCTCTCTGAGAGCACCTCTCAGGAGCGTGCCTCCAGCGGGCAGTCGTCCTCGCAGTGCTTGCCGATCGTGCCGACGACCTCGTCCGACACCTCGCCGAGGATCGCGAACCGCTCCGGCCCGAACACGTCGACGAAGAACTCCCGGACCCGCGCGGCGTGCGCCGGCGCACACTCCTTGATCGCCGCCAGCCCTTCCTCGGTGATGACGATCTCCGGGTACCGCGAGTCGCAGGCCTCCTTGCGGATCAGGCCGCGCTTCTCCATCCGGGTCAGGTGGTGGGACAGCCGGCTCTTCTCCCACTGGGTCGAACGGCTCAGCTCGAACGCGCGCATCCGGCCGGCCTCCGACTCGGACAGGTTCACCAGGATCTCGAAATCCGATCCGGACAGGCCGAACTCGCGCTGGAGGTGCCGCTCCAGATGCGTCTCCAGCGTCCGCTTCATCAGCAGGTAGCTGCGCCACGACTTCTGCTCGGCGTCGTCCAGCCAGGGTCCTTTGCTGCTCACATCCACCATCCTACCCGGCTGGGTTGACACATCAACCCACGGCGCTACATTAGTCGAGTTGACGCATCAACCCAACTCTCTGAGGAGTGGATATGAGCAAGCTGATCGCGGTCGTCGGAGCCACCGGGGCCCAGGGCGGCGCGCTGGCGCGTGCGATCCTGGCCGATCCGTCCGGCGAGTTCGCCGTCCGCGCACTGACCCGCAACCCGGACTCCGGCGCCGCGCAGGACCTCGCCGCCGCGGGCGCCGAGGTGGTCGCCGCCGACCTCGACGACGAGGCGAGCATCCGGGCCGCGTTCGACGGTACGTACGGCGCCTTCGTGGTGACGAACTACTGGGCTCCGCTGACCCCCGAGGAGGAGGCGGTCCGGACCCGCGCCGAGATGGAGCTCGCCCAGGCCGAAACCGCCGCGCGGGCGGCCCGCGACGCCGGCGTACAGCACCTGGTCTGGTCGACGCTCGAGGACACCCGGCTGTTCTTCGCCGGGCGCGACGACGTCCCGAGCCTCGACGACGGGCGCTACAAGGTCCCGCACTTCGACGCGAAGGGCGAGGCCGACGAGCTGTTCACGAAGTACGGCGTACCCACGACGTTCCTGCGGACCACGTTCTACTTCGACGCGTTCACCACGACAATGCCGCCGGCCCGGAACGCCGACGGCGTACTGACCATCACCTTCCCGATGGGCGACCAGCGACTGTCCGGCGTCGCCTCCGACGACATCGGCCGCAGCGCCCTCGCCGTCTTCAAGCACCCCGACCTGATCGGCGACACCGTCAGCATCGCCGGCGACCACCTGACCGGCGACGAGTACGCCGCCGCCCTCACCGACGCCATCGGCGAGCAGGTCGTCTACCACGCACCCACCCTGGAGGAGTACCGCACGTACCCGTTCCCGATGGCCGTGGAGATGGGGAACATGTTTCAGTTTTACAAGGAGAACCACGACGAGTTCACCGGCGACCGCAACCTCGACAAGGTCCGCGAACTGAACCCGGAACTGCAGTCGTTCGAAAAGTGGCTCGACCTGCACAAAGACGAGCTACAGGCCGCGATCAACTGACCCTTGGGCGGCCGCGTCGGCCCCGGATCTGCTGCCGGGGGCGACGAGAGCGGTCGAGGGGACGACTGCCCTGATGGCGACGATCAACCCGCGGCGCTCAGTGCAGGGGAGCCTCATGCGAGGACGGCACGGCGGAGTCGGGCGATCAGTGGTTTCCCCACGCGAAGGTCTCGCGGAAGTGGGCGACATCGTCGCGGAAGGTCTTGCCCGGGGAATGGTGCCATGCCCATCGTGGCTTGGCGGTGGGGGCGCCGAGGGCGATGGCGCGGGTCGTGGTGGCGGCTGCGAGAGCGAGGAGTTCGTGGAGGGTGTGAAGTCCTTGGTCGAGTTCGGCGCAGGCGCCGAGTCCATTGGTCCACAGGTCTTCGATGCCGTGGGATGTCGACGCGCCGGAGGCGAAGGTCCGGATGCCGAGCTCGTGGCGTAGTCGCTCGACGTGCGCCAGTGCGAGTTTGGGTACTTGGATGAGGCCGAGTCCGGTGTCGTCGCGCAGGTCGGGGGGTAGGCCGGTTCTGCCGCTGCACAGCCACGAGATCAGGCGTTCGGTCCACGTCGCGCAGACCAGCACAGCCTCGATGACTCCGGAGGTGGCGATCGCGAGCTCGACGCTCATGAACGAGTCCTGCTCGACGAGGCGCCCGTTCCACAGTACGGGGTTGTCGGAGGGCGAGGTCAGCACGCGTTCCAGTGCGGATTCCAACTGCGCGACGGCGCGTCGTACGGCGAGGATCACCGAGGCCGTGGCGCGAATCGCGACCGGATCCTGACCGAGCTCACGACGATCGGCGTTCGGCAGGTCACTGGTGCTGGTGACCAGCGGCGGCTCCTCCCAGCTTTCCTGCAGTTCTTCCGCGAGTTCGACGGCGCCGAGTTTCGCGCGTCCGGCCACCAAGGCTGCTGTCGCCACGATGCGGAGCGTGCCCGCCATGGCCGACAACTGCTCGACAGCGGCCAGGCAGTATCCGGCGTGGACGAAGACACCGTTGATCAACGTCAGACCTTGCTTGGGGCCGAGATGCATGCCGCCGTACTGCGTCAGCAGACCTTCTGCCCACCATGCCGCGGGGATGACATCACCGCACGAGTACGAGGCATCGCTGGGGACGCGCGGACGGAAATCCTCGTCGACAGCCGCCAACGCCACGAGATCGTAGATTTCCGGGTCGACGCCCGTGCCGCCGTTGCTGAGCAATTGCGCCTTCGCCGCCGAGATGCAACGGACTTGACGATCTGTGGCCCAGCGGCGAGCCGGCAACCGGTGGGTATCCAGCAGGTCCCGCTGGAACTCGTCCTGCGCAAGGTCGGATGCGGCCGTGCCGAGGATCGGCTCCCGATCACGATGCCCGACCAGTGTGGTCACGCCATAGCCGTCAGTGCCGCCCAGCAGCAACCGGCCCAGCGCCGCATGCTCGGCGACGATCTTCGGGCGCGCAGCCTTCCAACCCACCGGTGGCTCGTTGGTGGCCAACACCGCAAGAAGATCAGGGACCACGGCAGTGGTCCTGGTCCCGGGGGCTGCACGGAACACAGATCGATCCTGGGCCATGAGTTCCCTTCAAGTTCACGACAAGATCGGCGCCCGAGGGAGAGCGTGAGGTCGCGGGACGTCAGCGCGGACACTCGTCGGTGCGGACTGCCCTGGGCTCGGCTCCGCTCAAGAACCATCGACCGCCAACACGATGGCCTCGAGGGGCTCGATGGTGAGTGTTTGTGCCGCGTGTCGTTCGCGAGCGCGGCCGTTGCGGGTGCTGAGCAGCGGGCTTGCGCCCGTTGGGGCAAGGACTGTCAGATCGATGTCACGGCTGCTGGTGGCGGTGTTGATCATGATCAGGGTCCGTTCTTCCGGCAGGGTGCGCAGGATGCCGAGGAGCTTGTCGTCTCCGAGGTCGAGGACAACCTGCTCACCCTCTTGGAGGGACGGCCTGGTTCTGCGCAGCCGGAGCAGCTGTCGGTACAGGGACAGGGTGGAGGTGGGGTCGTGGCGCTGGGTGGCGACGTTGAGGTGGTCGGCGGCGTCGCCGATGGGCAGCCAGGGGGTACCGGTGGTGAAGCCGGCGCCGGGTCCGGCGGCGGTCGGCGGCGCCCACGGCATGGGGGTGCGTTGCGGGTCGCGGCCGTTGGCGTCGACGACGGCGTCGGCGGGAAGGTCGGTGTCGGGTAGGGCGAGTTCCTCGCCTTGGTAGAGGTACGGGGTGCCCCGCAGGGCGAGCACGAGGACCGCGCCGGCCCGGGCCCGGGCGATGCCGTGGTCGGCGGGTTCGCCGGGCAAGCGCCAGCGGGACGCGGTCCGCGGTTCGTCGTGGTTGTTGAAGAACCACGACGGCCAGGCGTGCGGGACGAGCCGGTCGAACTCGTCGACGGTGGCGCGCAGCGAGGTCGCGTCGAACGGGGCGCGGGCGAAGGCGAAGTTGTGCACCAAATGCAGGCCGTCGCCGACCAGGTAGGGCACCAGTTCGCGTTGGTCGAACAGCCACACCTCACCCACCGTCACCGCATGGGGGTAGTCGTCGATGATGCTGCGAACGTAACGGAGATGGTGGTGCACCGACGGCCAGTTCTGCTGCCGCAGCGGCTGTCCGGGGATGTTGTCCCGAAGCTGGGGGTCTTTGCCGAGCCGGTTGATGGAGTCCAGGCGGAGGCCGTCGACGCCGCGGTCGAGCCAGAACCGCAGGACGCCGGCCTGCGCGTCGCGTACCACGGGGTTGGTCCAGTCCAGGTCCGGTTGCTGCGGCAAGTGGGAGTGCAGGTACCACTGACCGGTGTGGTCGTGCCAGGTCCAGGCGCTGGTGTCGGCCGGGAAGCCGGCGGTCCAGTTGTTGGGTGGCCCGCCGTCGGGCGAGCCGAGGGTCGGGCCGTCCCGCCACACGTAGAAGTTCCGGTACCGGGCGGTGCGGCTCGTCGCGGCGTCGAGGAACCACGGGTGCCGGTCGCTGGTGTGGCCGAGCACGATGTCGAGCAGAACCCGGAGGCCTCGGTGATGCGCCTCGGCGATCAGCTGGTCGAGATCGTTCAGGGTGCCGAACATCGGGTCGACGTCGCAGTGGTCGCTGATGTCGTAGCCGAAATCGGCCATCGGCGAGGCGAACACCGGTGACAGCCAAATCGCGTCGACGCCGAGATCGACCAAGTAGTCCAGCCGGGAGATGATGCCGGGCAGGTCGCCGATGCCGTCGCCGTTGCTGTCTTGGAAGCTGCGCGGATAGATCTGATAGGTCACGGCGTCACGCCACCATAGGTGACCGCCTGGTGCGTGGGCTGCCCGACTCGTCTTGCTGGGGCGTTCAGTGGAGTCGTTGGCCATCAGCTGATCCACTCCGGGGCGGGTTGGTTTGGTGTGCAGGAGCGGTTGTCGTGTGAGGATGGATCGTGGTCGTGGTCGCCACATGCCGCCGGGCGGTCGGCAGTTCGGGTGCGGGCGCGGGAGACGATCACCAGCCCCACGGCGGCGAGCAGCAGCATGACGGGCGTGACGGCGAGTGCGGCCTTCAATGAGAAGGCGTCGGCCAGGGTGCCAACGGTGAACGGGGCCAGCAAGATCGCGCCCGACGTGGCCGCGACGGCCCGACCGCTGGCCAGCGCCGCCTGGCCGGGGACAAGCGACACGGCCACCGAGACGCCCATCGGGAACAGGCTGCCGAGCCCGACGCCGAGCAGCGTCAGCCCGATGAGCGCCGCCGCCGGGGGTGGGGGGGGGGGGCCGCCCCCGACCCCCGCCCCCGCGCCCCCGCGCGCGGGGGCGCGGAGCGGGGGCGGGGGGGGCCGGCGCGCCGCCGCCCGCG
>NZ_JBSGFZ010000043.1:0-46636 GCF_053603655.1 Kribbella sp. NPDC004138 | reverse complement strand
ACGCACACCGCGCTTCGCACTCTCGTTCGAAGCTCCGGGGCAACCCGCCAAACTTTACTGTTTCGACCCGAGCCGGTCAAATCGGCTCTTTTCGATCCAGCCCCCCTGCGCGACTCAGCGTCCGAAACCCGCCGAGGCGTGTTTCGGCTTCCGAGACCTTCAGGGAGTTTGTCAGAGGGCCGGCCGCTTCCGCGTCCTGCGCTTCGCTCCAACAAGAAGGACATTACTGACATTCGCGGTGCAGATGCAAATCGGGGTCCCGGACCTCGTCCGAGCCTCCCGGCACCTGCCCTCGGCACCGGTCTTCCGGCGTCGAGGGAAGCAGTGCTGATCCCTCTGGTCACTCCACTCGCACGCGTCTCCGCGAGCGACACTTCCATCATGCCGTACCCACACAAGTCGTTTTCGTGGAACGACCTGGGGAACGACGCGGTGGGAGCCGAATCGGCTCCCACCTGTCACGCACTGCACCGCCCAGCAGACGCCTCTCGGCGAGTGGCCGCTCGTAGCGGCTGAGGTTGAGGCCCGGGGTCATGTTCCGGACGGCATGAGGTGTAACCGCCCTCCCCCACGACCTATTCCCGGACGCAGACGAACTCCGCACCGCCCTGCCGAAGCGCCAGACCGCCGTCCCGGACTTCGAGCTGCACGTCGACACCGTCTCCAGCGAACCGTTCCGAAGACAGCGCTCTGAACTGCAGCGGCGGCTGCCCGTCGAACCGCACTCCCAGCCCTCGCGCCGCCGGCTCCACCACGAAGGTCATCCCGTTGCCCAGCGAATACGCCCCCGCCAGCGCGCCCAGCTGGTCATCCGTCGGCAGATCAGGGTCCTCGAGCTCATCCGGGTAGCCGGACCATCCGTACGCGGACGCGATGGCGGCGAACGCACGCAGTACGACCCATGTCCCCGCATCCCCGTTAGTCATCACCACAGCGCCCTTCCGGGTGTCGCGGTGCGCCAACATGTGGCAGCAGAAGCCTGCGTTGCCGCCACTGTGTCCGTAGCGGCTGCCCGACTCGTCCAGAAACAGGCCGAGGCCCAAGTGGTTCAGCCCGCCGATGCGTGAGGTCGCTGCGATCTGTGGAGTCAGCATCTCCCTCGCGAGCTCGACCGATAGCACCGCGTGATCCGCCCCGGCGTACGCACGCTGCACACCTAGAGCGAACTTCGCCAGGTCCGTCGGCGTCGTCCAGAGCCCCGCGGCGGCCAGCTGCGGATACACGTCCCACTTCCCGTCCAGCGGGCTGCCGGCGTCGTCGTGTCCAGTGGCTGCTCTCGGGTGGAGCTCCGGTGGAAGCGGTTGCGCGTAGTCGCTGTCGGACATACCGAGCGGTTGCAGCACCAACTCCTGCATGAGCTCACGGAACGGCGTACCCGTCACGTCCTCTAGCAGTTGCTGGATCACCGTTGTGCCGCCCCCGGAGTACCGGAACTGCGTTCCCGGCACGAGATCGACGCGTACGCCGATATTCGTGGCCGGCCGCACGCCGTCGAGGATCTGTGCTGTCGCCGGCAACGCCGCATCGCGCGTGTATCCAGGAAAGCCGGAGACCGTCAGGCCGGCGCTATGGCTCGCCAGCTGACGAAGCGTGACCGCGGGCTGCCATTGCCCAACCGGCGGAACCTGCCAGGACGTCAACTTGCGGTTCACGTCCTCGTCGAGGTCCAGGAGGCCGCGATCGACCAGCCTCAGCATCGCCAGCACGGCGACCGGCTTGCTGATCGAGGCCGCCTGGAACAGCGTCGTCGGCGTGACAGGCCCACCACCCGACACGTCGACGACGCCGGCTCCCCCGGTCTCGGCGACCGCACCGTCCTCGAACACGACCCAGCTCGCACCCGGCACACCGAACTCGTCCAGATCGGCTTCGATTCCACCGCGCAGCATGTCCCTGCCCCTCGCCGGTTCTGTCGGAGACCTCGCAGCGACAGTACGGCGGACAGGGCTCGCGGCAGCCGTTATCGCGACGGCTGCGGCGCCGAGCAGTCGATCTTCGGGTTGGCGCCGATGTAGTTGAGCGGGCCGGCCACGATCGTCACCAGCGTGGTACCGACTCTGGCGCAGGTCGCGTCGGAGCCTGCGAAGTAGTTGCGTTGCGCGGCGGCCGCGAAACCGATCAGCAGCCAGACCACAGCAATGATCGCAACAGCTCGGGAACCAGTCGCAGAGGACCTACGAGTGCGCATGTTCACCTCCAGGGTTGGGCGCACACCCCCGTGTGAACGCCTCCCAAGTGCCCGTCGGGAAACGAGCGGAAACTCAGAGTTCGCGAACGTCGTAGTACGGCTTGATGTGTTTGTTGACGTACGAGCCGATGCTCGGCGCGGCCATGAGCGCCGCATACTCCGGCTGCGGAACGTCCAAGTACTGGTAGACGTAGCCGTTGACGTACTCGAGCTCCAGCGTCCCGTCGGACCATGCGACCGATCGCACACTCGACGAGTTCACCGGGCGTCGCCTCATCCGCGGCTCCTTCCGCACGCGCTCAGCCGCCCAGTCTGCCTGCCCCGGCGGTCACGATGACGCAGATCGCTCCGGGTCCTGCGCCTGAAGGCGTGCCAGAGCCCGGGCCAGGTCGCCGAGCGCCGTATTGAGCTCGGTCAGCACAGCGTTGTCGAGCGGCACGCCGGCGCGGTCCAGCCCGAGGTTGGCGGCGAACCGGACATGAGCGTCGGGCGGCGCCTTCTCGAGATAGGTGTCGAGTGCCTGCTGGAGATAGGGGCTGGGCACGACCTCTGGTCTCTCGCGCCATTTGGTGAGCGTGCGCGGCGATATCCCGAGCTGCTCGGCGAAGGCTTCATTCGTCAGCCGCAGCGCCGTACGCAAGGCGTGCGCGTGCCGGCCGGTCCATTCCTCGATGACTGTCATCTGTGCCGCTCCTTCCACGTCGATTACTCCCTGCAATGAGAATATGGCGTTTCGGTCACCGCTGGTGGGCAGAATTTGTGCGCTGTGGATACCGGTTGAGTTCCTGGTGAGGACGCCGGACCACGCGTTGACTTACCTCATGGACGAGATCAGCGGGAGAACCGCGACGCTGCTGCGCAACACCAGGCAGCGTCATCTGCGCGTCGCACACACGTCCGGACCACGCCGCTTCGAGCTGGTCCGCCACCGCGACATCTCCGGCGTGAGTGGTACGGGCGTTGTCGCGGAGGGGATCGAGTGGAGCGACGGCACGGTCGCGCTGCGCTGGGGCGGCAACTACCCGACCACGACCGTGTGGCAGGACGGGATCGACGCGTTGCTCGCGATTCACGGTCACAACGGGGCGACCGTGATCCGCTGGCTGGACGAGTAGGCATGCGCGGTCGACTCCGGTGGGGCGGGCCCACCCTGCAGACAGCCCGCCTCACCGGCCTACTCGGTGAAGAACTGCTCCCGGTACGGCGCATCCGCCGCCTGCGCGGAACGCTCGGGGGCGGAGCCGTCTTGCTCGAGGACGGAGCGGGCCTGCTTGGCGGAACCGTTCTGCTCGGAGGCGGGGCGGGCTTGCTCCACGGCGGAACCGTTCTGCTCGGGCGCGGAGCCGTTCCATTCGAGGGCGGAGCGGGCCTGCTTGGCGGCGGAATCGTTCTGCTTGAGGGCGGGATCGTTCTGGTCCGACCTGGTGGGACGGGTTTCGTGACCGCCCTGTCGTGGGATCGGGCGCTGCTCGGATGTAGTGAGCGAGCAGGCCGGGTCGGGCGTGGTTCCGTCCTGGTCGGTGTCGGTCAGCTCCTCGACTGCCGTGCTGAAGGCGAGTTCGGCGCGGGTCGGCCGTCGGCGTTCGATCTCCTCGGCGGCGGCTCGCCGGACCGGGAGATCGTTCGCCGCGGCCGACAGTTCGGCGAGGGTGTCGAGGAGGCCGAGCGCGCTTTCGACCTCGCCCGGGTGGTTCACCATCCACCAGACCGCGGCCGAGCCTGGCGTCGCGAAGACGTCGTCCTTCAGGTAGGCACGTTTGTCTTGCTCCATGCGGCGTTCGAGCAGCGTGGTCTGCTCCCGCCGGTGCAGCGCAGCGAGGTGCTGCAGGTGCTTCTGGTCTGCGTCCGGCAGCCTGAGCCTTACCTCGGTGGCCCAACTGCGGACCAGGCCCTTCTCGTCCAGCGCGGGCTCGCCGAGGAGCGCGGCCAGGCGGTGCTGGTTGAGGGACTCCTCCGTCACCTGCTGCCGGGCGGTGAGCGATCGCGCCCTGTCCAGCAAGGCGTCGACCGCGACCGCACCGAGGTCCGCGTGGCGCGAACCCGACAGGACCGTCGACCACTGCACGATCGCCGAGAAGCTGAACTGGAAGTCCGGAGAGGCCGACGGCAACCGCACGTCAGCGACCGTCCTGGACGGCGGCCCGGAGAAGACCGGCTCCGGGTCCGGGCGGACGACGTGAGGCGTCGGCGCCGGCTTGGTGACCACCGGACGGGGCTCGTCGGGCTGCTTCCACACAACGGCCAGCAACACCAGCAGCACCACGATCAGCACGACAGCCGCCCACGCCGGCAGACCGGCGACCAGCGAAACGACGTACAGAACCAGCACGATCGCCGCAGCGGTGAGGAGGGAGTTCCGATGGAGCTTCATGGCGCCGTTCCTTCACTGCGTCGGGCGGACGTCAGCAGGTGGACCAAGTCCACAGAAAGTTTCCCATGCGCTGCGGAGCGTGGCGATTGCTCTGCGTGTCGGTCAGCCGGTGAGCGAGCGCAGGGCCTGGCGGGAAGGAGTCAGGAGGACGGGTTTGTAGGGGCAGCGTTGGTCGGTGAGGGTTTCGTAGGCGCGGATGGCTCGGTTGGCCGCGTCCCAGCCTTGCTCGGCGGGAGTCCGGCCGAGGCCGCGGTTGCGGACCAGAGCGCCGTAGAAGGCGGAGCAGAAGACGGTGGCTTCATACCACCCGATGACCGTGCTCGTGCCGATGTAGGTGATGTCGTCCTGGATGCAGTCGCGGATCGCGCGTTGCCATTTGCCGATGCCGGTCTTGCAGCCGTCGGCGATGACGACGCCGCTGGCGATACCCCACTGGTGATCGAGGAACCAGTCGGCGAGCGACCGCAGCGACACCTGGGTCTCACCGTCGGTGGACAGGAACGACGGCTCCTCGCTGTGGTCACCGTGTGCCATCACGTGCAGGACGGTCGACGGGGTGGTGAGAGCCGAGAACGCGGTCTCGTGGTCCCGGGTCCGGACGAAGTTGACATCGAGGTACGGGCGGTCCCAGCCGGCGTTGATGTTGCCGGTGATGCCCTGGACGAACGACATCGACGCGTCGAACGAACTGTCCAGACCCAGATCCACCAGAGTGATCAGCCGGTTCTTCATAAGCCCACCCCTCCAACGCTTTTCCCCACTTTTCGCGGCCCGTCGCACCATGATGAACCACAGATCCGACAGTTCGCGCGCGGGTGGGGCGGTACTGAGACGGCCCGCCCGAACCGTACGTCGTACGGCGGATCGGAGGCCGCGGGAATCGGTGCGGACCGTGATCGGCCTATCGTGGGCCGGGCACGGACGCCGAAGGAGGAAACCGATGAAGCAGGTTCCGACGGTCACGCTGAGTCACGGGACCGCGGTGCCGCGGATCGGGCTCGGGACATCGCCGATGAACGACGCGGATGCCGAGCGGGCGGTCGGCACGGCGCTCGAGCTCGGGTATCGCCTGATCGACACCGCGGAGAACTATCGCAACGAGACCGGCGTCGGCCGGGCGCTGAAGAACGCCCCGCGCGGCGAGGTGTTCGTGACGTCGAAGTTCAACAAGCGCTGGCACAGCGTCGACGGCGCTCGTCAGGCGTTCGAGGCGAGCGCGGAGAAACTCCGCGTCGAATACCTGGACCTCCTGCTCATCCACTGGCCCAACCCCCAGCAGGACCGGTACGTCGAGGCGTGGCAGGGGCTCATCACGCTTCGCGAGGCGGGCCTGGTGCGCGCGATCGGTACGTCGAACTTCAAGCCGGCGCACCTGCAACGGCTGATCGACGAGACCGGCGTCGCGCCGGAGGTGAACCAGGTCCAGCTGAGCCCGGTGTGGGCGAAGGCGGCCGAGCGGGAGTTCCATGCGGCGCACGGGATCGTCACCGAAGCATGGAGTCCGCTCGGGAAAGGAACCGACCTGCTCAGTCACCCGACGGTGCGGCAGATCGCGAAGGCTCACGAGCGGTCGGCGGGGCAGGTCGTCCTGCGGTGGGAGACGCAGCAGGACGTCGTGCCGATCCCGAAGTCGGCCGATCGCGGGCGGCTTGCGGAGAACCTGGCGATCTTCGACTTCGACCTGACCGACGGCGAGCTGTCCGCGCTTGCCGGCCTCGACGGAACCGCCCGGCCCGCCGCGGACTCGGATCACACCGGTCACTGATTCCTGACCTCCCGGGCAGTTTGATCCGGCGCAGCTTGGTCCGGCCCTCTGGCGGGATCGTCAGTCTGGGTGGGCTGGTCTGTGGGACGAGAGCGCCAAATAGGGGCCGACCAGCTCGAGGAAGAGAGGGCTGGGTGGCAGGCCCAGTTCTCGCTCGAGCATGGCTTCGAAGCGGTGGAAGTGCTTGATGGCTTCGACGATGTCGCCGTTGTCGAGATGGGTTCGGACGATCGTGCGATGAGCACTCTCGTGGAGCGGCTCGATGCTGATCGCGGCGCGGGCGGCCTCGAGGGTTTCGTGGGTACGGCCCTGTTTCCGGCGGCGGGTGGCGAGAGCGTCGAGTGCGCCAAGGCGAAGGTACTGCAGGCGTTCCCGGGCGGCGAGGACCCAGTCGTCGTACCAGCCGGGCAGCAGTTCGGCCGAGTGCAAGACCGCGTCGGCGGCGTCCTCGGCGTCGGTGCTGCCGTTGTCGGGGTCGCGGATGAGCAGCTCGGCGCCGTCGCGGAAGCGGTCGACGTCGACGGCGACCGCGTCGCTCAGGGCCAGCGAGGAATCGCCGATCTCGATCAGGGGCGGTACGTCGACGTGCCGGTGCCGGAGGCGCCAGAGGACGGCGCGGAGACGGGCTGCGGCGACGTCGTCGGTGCAGTCCGGCCAGAGGGTCGCGGCCGCGTGGGTCCGGGCGCACCGGCCGTTGAGCGCCAGTAGGGCGATCAGGTTCTTCGGTCCCGCCGGCAGATCGATCTGCCGTACCGTCGGCGCGGAACCGTCGTCGGCCTGCCGCGCGAGAGGTGTGGAAAGACGGTCGTACGCCGAGTGTGCTGCGGCCGGGTAGCCGTGGGACAGGTCGGGAGAGGGTCCGTACGACGGGTGCTCGAAGGAGCGGTCGGGATACGTCGCGGGCGAACCGTCGCGGTACGTCGCGGCGGAACGAGCGTCTCCGGCCGGAAGAGGTCCGTCGTAGCCCTGGGCGAACACGTAATCGGGTCGGCTCTCGGGAGGTCCGTCGTGCACCGGCGCCGCTGAACCGTTGGCGGGCGCCGTCAGGCGGCTGGGGTCGGTGCCAGATGCGGGCGACGACAGGTCGGTGGGACCGTCGACCTGCGCGGCGGGAAACCCGTTCGGTGGCGGGGCGGGAAACCCGTTCGGTGCCGGCGCGGGCGAACCGTCCGGCTCCGGGCCACGAGAACCCCCCGACACTCGGGCGGGCCGACCGTTGGGTGCCGGGGCGGGCGAACCGTTCGGCCCCGGGCCAGGAGAACCGTCCGGCTCCGGGCCACCAGAACCGCCCGAGACTTGGGCGGGCCAACCGCTCGGCCCTTGGGTGGGCCAACTGTTCGCCGCCGGGCCGGGAGAACCGTTCGGCCCTCGGGCGGGCCGACCGTTGGCTGCCGGGGCAGGAGAACCGTTCGATCCTTGGGTGGGCCAACCGCTCGGACCATGGGCGGGCCAACTGTTCGCCGCCGGGCCTGTCGAACCGTTCGATCCTTGGGCGGGCCGACCGTTGGCTGCCGGGCCGGGCCAGCAGTTGGGTGCCGGGCCGGGCGAACCGTTCGGCTCCGGGCCCGGAGAACCGGTCGGCTCCGGGCCCGGAGAACCGGTCAGCTCCGGGCCAGGAGAACCGGTCGACCCTTGGGCGGGCCAACCGCTCGGCCATTGGGCGGGCCAACTGTTCGCCGCCAGGTCGGGCGAACCGTTCGAACCTTCGGCGGGCCAGCCGTTGGGTGCCGGAGCAGGAGAACCGTTCTGTGCAAGGGATGGTGTGGTTGCCGGGTCCGTTACCGTCAGGAGCCAGTCGCCCAGCAGTTGCAGGCGCAGCTCACCTCGCAGGAATGTTCGCACCGCACGGCCCCCCTCGCTGAGGCGGCGCGCATCGGACGAGCCCTGCCCCACGGCTGTGTTGCTCGCAGTCTGTCCCCGCTGTGTGTAACGGCCGAACCACCAACCGCCACGTACTTCCTTGCACCATTGGCCAGGACCGGCCCGTTGTCAAGACTCAGTTTCGCCCGACGAAGGCCTCGAGCCAGGCTCGGACTTCGTCGTAGACCGCCTCCGCGGACGTCACCACGACGGTCGTTTCAACCTCTCCTCCGAGGTCGGACACCTGGATGATGCGAGCGCGCAGGCCGGTCGCCTCGTCGGTCTCCCGCCAGACCCGGATGACCATCACCGCCGCGTCGGGCACGGAACCGCCCCCGGACTGCCTCTGATCGGTCATGATCCACTCCCCCACGGGCCGACTGACCGCTGCCTCGCGCCGTGCCCAGCACGGACAACCGGAAGACCCACGATGAGGCAACGATCCCTCGGCCCAGTCGGTTACGTCGACCACCGCATTCCTGACAACGCTGTGACAACGCCGGGACAACACCGGGACAGCGATGTGACAGCGCTGTGATCATGTGGCCCGGCATCCACTGGCTGGGAGCACCGGATCGCACGGAGGGGGTGACTCATGAACGAGAAACTGACGGCGGTAGAGCTCGACCTGGAGGAATGCCAGGTCCTTCCGGAACGGGAAGCGCTGGGCGGTTACAACTGGGCGAACATCTACGCGTCCAACACGGCGGTCGCGCTGAACGCGTCGTCGTACTGGTCGGTGGCCAAGGCCGCGGCCTTCCAGTCGATCGTGGTCAAGCAGCGCTGACAGCGCCGGATCGGGTGTGCGGGCGGTGAGCATCGGGTTCGCCGTCCGCACGCCGCAGTACCGAGGGGGTTTCGATGACGGATCTCGGCAGGATCTCCCGGACGGAAATGGCCGGCCAGTCGGCCGAGCTGCTCCCGGCCCGGGAGGCGTTGGCACTGATCAACATCACCAACATCACAGCTGTCAACCTGGCGATCGCGGTGAACGCCGCATCGGTCGGCTCCAACGCGACCGCCATTGCCCTGCAGCATGTGGCCGCCTTCCAGCGCTAGCTCAAGTACTGGTTCCAAGGCTGGTTCCAGCGGCATCACGTTCCCGCCCGGCGCCTGCCGCGGCGGGCGGGTGCGTGCGGGCGGTCTCCGGGGGAACGCGAGGCAACGGTAGGGGGCGGGGTCGTGACTGCGACGGAGAGCGGCATTCGCACGGTGCCGGTACGAGGTGGGCCGAGGCCGCGCCGAGTGGCCGGCGTGCGGCTGCTCGGGCGGTACGAGGGCTCCGGGTTCCGGGACGAGCGGTACCTGGCCGAGCGGGCCGACCGGCAGATGGTCCTGCTCACGAAGCTGCTCTACCTGATCGTCGAGAACGCCGACGGGCATGCGTCCACCGACCTGCTGGCCGATCGGGTCAGCCGGGAGTACGGTCACCGGCTCGATCCCGACGACCTGATCAAGCTCATCCAGGAGAAGCTCGGACCGTCCGGCCTGGTCGCGCTGTGGAACGGCGCGCCGGTCGGGCAGCGCAAGGCGGATCCACTGCTGGCGCTGAGCGTCCGCGGCGTCCTGCTGCCGGCCGGTCCGGTCCGGGTGATCGCACGCGTCCTCGCGCCGCTGTTCCACCTCCCGGTCATCGTCGCGGTCCTGGCGTCGGTCCTCGCGTTCGACGTCTGGATCGTGACCAGCATGGCACCGTCCGACGTGTTCGCCGCACTGGTCGAACCGGCCGGCGTCATCGCCGTACTGATCTTGTTGCTGGCGGCAACGCTGTTCCACGAGTTCGGGCACGCGGCCGGCTGCCATTACGGCGGAGCCAAGCCGGGGCGCATCGGCGTCGGCATCTATCTGTGGATTCCCGCCTTCTACACCAACGTCACCACCGCGTACCGGCTGAACCGCGCCGGCCGTTTACGAACCGACCTGGGTGGGGTCTACTTCAACGCGGTGTTCATCGTCGCCTCGGCCGGTCTGTATCTACAGACCGGATGGACCCCGCTGCTGGCGATCATCGCCCTGTCCCACCTGGAGATCGCTCAGCAACTGCTGCCCATCGTCCGGTTCGACGGCTATTACATCCTCGGCGATCTCGCCGGAGTGCCGAACCTGTTCGGGCACGTCCGGCCGATCCTGTGGAGTCTCCTCCCCGGAGGTCGCGCCGCCGCCGGCGTCGCTCAGCTGCGGCTACGCACCCGGGTCGTTGTCACGACGTGGGTACTCATCACTGTGCCGGCGCTCCTCATCGGACTCGGACTTCTCACCTGGAACGCGCCGAGCTACCTCGCGAACTTCTGGGATCGCTCCGCGGAGCTGTGGAGCAGCGCGACCGGACTCGCCGCGGCAGGTGAGATCGGCGCCGCGGTCGTCGCGTTCCTCTCGCTGCTGGCGATCACGATCCCGATCATCGGCCTCAGCGTCGTCCTGGTTCGGTCGGTGCTGCACGTCGTACGCGCGGTGCGGTCCCGGCATGCCGAGCCACCAGAGCCTGCCGAGGAGGAGCCCATGGACACCGAACTCCCCGGCGCGGCCGCGTTCACCGAGGAACGGATGCTCCACCACCGGCTCCCACCACCGCGACATGGCTGGCGTCACGGGCTGTACGTCGTCTCGAGCGGCCGGATCAACGTAGGTCCCAGTCCTGCCGAGCAACGCCGGCAGGAGCGGATCGATCGCGTTCGTACGCCGCTGCGCGGTCCGCGGCGCGTGGTCACCCTGAGCCGCAAGGGCGGGGCCGGGAAGACGACCACGACCCTGATGCTCGGCCATACCCTCGCCATGTACCGCGGAGATCGGGTGGTTGCGCTGGACGCCAATCCGGATGCGGGTTCGCTCGGCTACCGGGTACGGCGGGAGTCGCCGGCCACGGTCACCAACCTTCTGGGGGAACGCGACCTCATCACCAAGTACGCCGACCTGCGCGAGTACACCTCGCAGGCCCCCAGCCGACTGGAGGTCATCGCGTCGGACGACGACCCGACGATCAGTCAGGCCCTGGGAGCCAGGGACTACCGGGTCGTACTCGACCTGCTCACGCAGCACTACAACATGATCCTCGTCGACACCGGCACCGGCATTCTCGACAGCGCCATCCAGGGGATCCTGCGCGAGGCGGACCAGATCGTCGTTGTGATGCCACCCGCACTCGACGGAGCACGGGTCGCGGCCGGGACGCTGGACTGGCTGGACCAGCACGGGCACGCCGACCTGGTGGCGTCGGCGGTCGCGGTGATCAACACGACCAGAGGCCGGCAACGCTGGCTGCAACTCGACGAGATCGAGAACCACTTCTCCTCCCGCTGCGCCGGAACAGTCCGGATCCCCTGGGATCCGGCACTGGACAGTGGCGCCGCGGTCGATTTGAACGACCTGCGCCCGGGCACCCGCGACGCCTACCTCGAGCTGGCGGAACTGGTCGCTGACGGCTTTGCAGTGAACCGCTGGACCACCGGAACGCTGACCGACCCGTCCACCACCCCCGAAGGAGTGTCATGAGCCGGCGATTCGAAGTCATCTTGGTGATCGCGTCCCTGCTCGCGAGTGCGACCGGTACCGCGAGCATGGTGACGTTCCGAAAAGGCCAGGACCTGGATCTGGTCGCGTCGGCCAACCCGGGGACACCGGGCGGTTCGGACACGGACCGCACCGCCATGGTCGAGCGGGCGCGGGGCAAACGTGTGCAAGCTGATGCGGTGGCGAGCGCTTCCGCCACCTGCGACGGGTGCAGGGGTACGGCGGCCGCCGTACAGGTGGTCTATGTGAACAAGGCGAAGAAGCCGACAGCGGACAACCTCGCCAACGCGTGGTCGAGCTGCAGCAACTGTCGCGCCACGAGTGTCTCCGTCCAGGTCGTCGTGATCCGGCCCGGTACGACGCTGGCTGCCCGGAACCGCGCCTTCGCGGTGAACGCCGCCTGCAGCGGTTGCACGTCAGCGGCCGTCGCGGTGCAGTTCGTGGTCGTCACCAGCAAGCACCGCGCATTCTCCCGCCAGGGCCGGCAGCAGCTGGAGGCGCTGGCCAATGAGCTCCAGGCTCAGCTCTCGTCCCGGACCAAGGCCGATCGCCTCGCGGCGGCGAAGAACATGCCTGCGTCGTCCGGGATCGACGCGCTGGTCCGGAAGGAACTGAAGCCGGTCAGTGTGACGCCGAAGGTCACGATCGAGACCGGCTGACGGGAGGTCGCACCATGTCTGTCCGTCGATGGGTCGTCCCTACGGTCGCTGCCCTGGTGACGCTCGGCTTGACCGCCTGCGAGCCGCTCGACACCACGACGCCCGGCGGCAGGTCGACCAGCAGCAAGGGAAAGCCGAAACCGACGGCGCAGTCCGGCGCCACGGTCAAGATCACGACGTCGACCAGGACCTGCTGGGCGGGCAGAATCGGTACCACCACGAAGCAGGGCTGTGGTTCCGCGACCTTCCAGGTCAGGTCCTCGAAGGGGGCGTATACCGTCAATCTCCGCAAGACCAAGGGGGCCGACGGCATCAGCGTCGTACTGGTTGTCAATGGCAAGAAGGTCGACCAAGGCAGCAGTTCGAGCGTCGTCGCGGTCAGCTACGTCTCCGGCTGACCGTGCTTCCCAACGACCAGTACACATTGCTGGCAAGGCCTATTCGGTCGCCCTCGTCAGGCAGGCGGCGGCCTCGGTCCGGTCTTGTACGCCGAGCTTGGACAGGATGCTCGCCACGTGATGCTCGACGGTCCGGCGGCTGATGTACAGCCGGGCAGCGATCTCCGGATTCGGCAGGCCCTCCGCGAGTACGGCCAGTACGTCGTACTCGCGCTTCGTCAGCAGCGCGACACCACGAGGTCCACGGCGGGCCGCACCCGCGCCGGCCGCGCGGAGCCAGGCCGCAGCCGCATCGGCGTCCAGCGCAGCGCCAAGGTCCTCGAACACCGCCAGAGCCATCCGCGCCTCCGCGACCGCAGCAGCCGGCTCATCGGGAGCCATGGCGTCGGCCAGCAGCATCCGGGTGCGCGCGACCTCGAGCGGCATCTCCAGCAAGCCGAACCAGGTCTGCGCCGCCGAAAGCCGTGGCACTGCGTCATGATGCCGACCGTCCGCGATCAAGGTCACGCCACACAGCCGGGCGCCGCGGGCAGCGATCAGACCGCTGTCGGTCATGGAGCCGAGCGCAGTCAGCCGAGCAGCCTCCGCGGCAGCACCGGCCGTGTCACCGGTTGCCAGACAGGCTCGACCGAGCACTTCCCGCAGCCGAGCCTCCTCCAACGGCGTGGCCCGATCGAGCTGGTGTCGGATCAGCGAGATCGCCACCGCCGGTTGGCCGCCGGCCAGCTGAACGGCGGCAAGCACAGGCTGTACGACGGAGCGGTCCTCGAACCCGATGAGAAGCCGCCGTGCCTCGGCCAGTCGCCCCTGCGCCAAGCGAAGATCGGCGAGAAACGCGGCTGCCTCGGCCTGCACGGCCGGCAACGCGTCCCGCGCGAGCTCCGCAGCCGCGGACAGCTCCGTCTCGGCCCGCGGCCAATCACCGGTGCTGGCGAGAACAGCGCCGTACGACGCCCGGCACGTCGCGTGCAGGTACGGACAGCCGTACCGCTCGATGAAGCCGTCGAGCGATCGGGTCCACTGCACGACGCGCAGGAAATCGGCGCCGCGGACGCAGGAGCGCATCAGGAGACAACTGGTGAAGACGACTGTGTCGAGCCGGGTGTCTTCACCGCCGATCGCACCCGCCAGCGCCTCGTCCAGCAACTCCGTGCCCTCGAGCACGTGTCCCCGGTTGATCAGCGCCGAACCCCACAAACTCAAGGCGCACAACTCAAGATCGTGATCCCCCGCCTCGACCCCGACCTCGTACGCCGCCTCGGACGCCGCGGCGGCCTGCGATGCGTCGTCCGTACAGCCTGCCCGCGCGAGCGACGCCCACGCAGCCACGACCGGATTGCCGACCTGCGACGAGACCCGGACCGCCCGCGCGGCCCAGCCCCGCGCCGCGGCACGGTCACCGAAGTTGGCGTCGTACAGCAGGCTCAGGCCGATCGCCGTGAACACGGCCTGCGCGGGATCGGTACGACGGTAGTACCCGTAGGCCAGTTCCCAGCAGGCGAACGCGGCGCCGACGTCGCCGAGCCACCAGTGGGCGTCCCCCAGTCCGGCCAGACCCCGGGCCGTTGCCGAGATGGTGACCGACTCGCCGAACGCGGCCCGAGCCGCGACCCAGTCCCCGGCGCCGAGGGCGTTCTCCCCGGCTGCGAGGAGACCGTCGATCCCCTCCACAGCTCGACGGTAGACGCGCTGCGGCCCCCGGGGGAAGTGGGAAGTTCCCGGGGGCCGTGGCGCTTTCAGCTGGTGCCGGCTGGACCGGCCGGTGGATCAGCTGCAGCCGGAGGTGCTGCCGCAGCCCTCGCAGACGTAGCAGGAGCCGCTCGGGCGCATCTTCGTGCCGCAGGTGAAGCAGAGCGGGGCGTCCACGGAGGTGCCGGTGATGAGTTCCAGCATCTCGGCGGTGGTGTGCGCCTCGCCCTTCACCGGCCTCGCCGAGGCGGCCTCCACCGCAGCGGGCTTCTCGATCTCGGCAGCCGGCTCGACCGTCTTCAGCGACTCGGCCTCGGACACCTCGACCGGAACCGGCTCGTACGAACCGGTGTCGAGCTGACGGGACCGCTCCTCCGCCGAGTAGATGCCCAGGGCGGCCCGCTCGTCGAACGGCAGGTAGTCCAGCGCCAGGCGGCGGAAGATGTAGTCCATGATCGACTGCGCCATCCGGACGTCCGGGTCGTCGGTCAGACCGGCGGGCTCGAACTTCAGGTTGGTGAACTTCTGGACGTAGGTCTCCAGCGGCACACCGTGCTGCAGCGCGATCGAGATCGCGATCGAGAAGGCGTCCATCACACCGGCAAGCGTCGAGCCCTGCTTGCCCATCTTCAGGAAGACCTCGCCGAGACCGTCGTCCGGGTACGAGCCGGCGGTCATGTAGCCCTCGGCGCCACCGACGGTGAACGACGTGGTCCGCGACGGCCGCGACTTCGGCAGGCGCTTGCGGGTCGGCCGGTACTCGATGACCTTCTCGACGATCTTCTCCGCGACGGCAGCTTCGGCGGCAACAGCCTCCGAAGCCTTCTTCGCCTTGGCGTCCGCCAGCGGCTGACCGACCTTGCAGTTGTCGCGGTACACCGCGAGCGCCTTCAGGCCGAGCTTCCAGCCCTGGAAGTAGACGTCGGCGATCTCCTCGACCGTCGCGGTCTCCGGCAGGTTCACCGTCTTCGAGATCGCGCCGGACAGGAACGGCTGCGCCGCCGCCATCATCCGCACGTGGCCCATCGGCTTGATGGCCCGCTCACCCATCGCGGTGTCGAAGATCTCGTAGTGCTCTGGCTTCAGGCCCGGCGCGTCCACGACGTGGCCGTGCTCCGAGATGAACTCGACGATCGCCTCGATCGTCTCCTCGGTGTAGCCGTACTGACGCAGCGCCCGCGGGACCGTCGTGTTGACGATCTGCATCGAACCGCCGCCGACCAGCTTCTTGAACTTGACCAGCGAGAAGTCCGGCTCGATACCGGTCGTGTCGCAGTCCATCATGAAGCCGATGGTGCCGGTCGGCGCGAGCACCGAGGCCTGCGCGTTCCGCCAGCCGTTCTTCGTGCCGATCTTCAGCACGCCCTCCCACGCCGCGGTGGCGTGCTTCTGGACGTCCTTGTCGATCTCGTGCACGGTCCGGATCGCGTCGTTCGCCGCGGCGTGCTTGCGCATCACTCGGGTGTGGGCGTCCTTGTTCCGCTCGAAGCCCTCGTAGGCGCCGACGATGCCGGCCAGCTCGGCGGACCGCTTGTACGACGTACCGGTCATCAGCGAGGTGATCGCGCCGGCGAGCGCGCGGCCGCCGTCGGAGTCGTACGCGTGACCCGTTGCCATCAGCAACGCACCGAGGTTCGCGTAGCCGATGCCGAGCTGCCGGTACGCACGGGTGGTGACGCCGATCGCCTCGGTCGGGAAGTCCGCGAAGCAGATCGAGATGTCCATCGCGGTGATGATCAGCTCGACGGCCTGGACGAACTTCTCCGAGTCGAACAGGTCGTCGTCGCGGAGGAACTTCATCAGGTTCAGCGAGGCGAGGTTGCAGGACGAGTTGTCCAGGTGCATGTACTCCGAGCACGGGTTGGACGCGGTGATCCGGCCCGTCTCCGGCGTGGTGTGCCAGTCGTTGATCGTGTCGTCGTACTGCAGGCCCGGGTCGGCGCAGGCCCACGCGGCCTGCGAGATCTTGTCGAACAGCTCCCGCGCGTCGACGGTCTCGATCACCGAGTTGTCCAGCCGCGCACGCAGCCCGAACTCGCCCTTCTCCTCGACCGCACGCATGAACTCGTCCGAGACCCGGACCGAGTTGTTCGCGTTCTGGTACTGCACGGAGGTGATGTCGCGACCGCCGAGGTCCATGTCGAAGCCCGCGTCCCGCAGGACCCGGATCTTCTCCTCCTCGCGCATCTTGGTGTCGACGAACTCCTCGATGTCGGGGTGGTCGACGTCGAGCACGACCATCTTCGCCGCGCGCCGGGTGGCGCCGCCGGACTTGATGGTGCCGGCCGACGCGTCCGCGCCGCGCATGAAGCTGACCGGGCCGGACGCGGTGCCGCCGGAGGACTGGAGCAGCTCCTTCGAGGAGCGGATCCGGGACAGGTTCAGGCCGGCGCCCGAGCCGCCCTTGAAGATCAGGCCCTCTTCCTTGTACCAGTTCAGGATCGACTCCATCGAGTCGTCCACGGCGAGGATGAAGCAGGCCGACACCTGCTGCGGCGAGGACGTCCCGACGTTGAACCAGACCGGCGAGTTGAAGCTGAAGTACTGGTGCAGCAGCAGCCAGGTGATCTCCTGCTCGAAGACCTCGGCGTCCTGCGGCGACGTGAAGTAGCCGTGCTCCTCGCCGGCCTTGCGGTAGGTCTTCACGACCCGGTCGAGCAGTTGCTTGAGGCTCCACTCCCGGTTGTCGTGGCCGAGTGCGCCGCGGAAGTACTTCGTGGTGACGATGGTGGAGGCGTTCACGCTCCAGAAGTCGGGGAACTCCACCCCGCGCTGCTCGAAGACCGTCTCACCCGTCTTCCAGTTCTGCTGCACGACGTCGCGACGCTCCCACGTCACCTCGTCGTACGGGTGCACGCCTTCGGTGCTGAAGACTCGCTCGATGGTGAGTCCCGCGGGCGCGTTCTTGCGCCCCCGGAACCCGGCCGCCGACCTCTTGGTCGACCCCGAGTGGCCGGTCACCGTCTCTGTCATGGTTGCTCCTCGCCCTGTGTCTACTACCGCGGTCTGTCGGGACCGCCCCGTTGGAGTACTGCGCGACGCCACTACTTGTGGAACTACTTCTCGTTCCCCCGGTTTACGTCTACTGGGCCGGTTATTGGGTCGGCTTCAACTGGCCCGGCTCGGTGCCCTGCGGCTCCTTCTCGGCCCGCAGCAGCGCGATCTCGGTCTCGAAGTCGTCAGCCGACTCGAACTGCCGGTACACGCTCGCGAACCGTAGGTACGCGACCTCGTCGAGCTCCCGCAGCGGCCCGAGGATCGCCAGTCCGACCTCGTGCGCGGGCACCTCCGGCGAGCCGCCGCCCTTCAGCGCGTCCTCGACCTTCTGACCCAGGCGCGCCAGCTGGTCGGCGTTCACCGGCCGGCCCTTGCACGCCTTTCCGACCCCGTTGATGACCTTCTCGCGGCTGAACGGCTCGGTCGCGCCGGAGCGCTTCACGACCGTGAGCTGCATCTGCTCGACGGTGGTGAACCGCTTCTCGCAGACCGGGCACTGCCGCCGGCGGCGGATCGCTCCGCCGTCCTCGGCCACCCGGCTGTCGACCACCCGGGAGTCGGCGTGCCGGCAATACGGACAGTGCACGCGAACACTCCTCCCGTGACCACCCCGGAGGGGGTGGGTTGTGGATCGGCCTGGGGACAACTTGTGTAGAACCTGTGTGCAACCAACCACTACCTGTGGAAAATTACACCCGTGTAACCACTACATATAGGGATCCTAGATCGCTGCTCCGACAGTTTGCAAGCACGCCCGGATTGCCCGGGCGTGTCACAGATTTCAACACCGAGGCGGCCCCGTGTACTCCCGCGTGGCGTCACCGCGACGACCCTTTCGAGGCGCAAACTACGGCCCGCACAGACCACTCCCCGGAGCCGGCCGAAGCCGCCCCGGGGAGTTGTCCACAGCTCATCGGCCGGTCGCAACGGTCTCCGCTCCGGGCTCAGCCGGAGCCTTCCGTGTCCGCAGTGTCACACCGGCCAGGACGGCGCCCGCGGCCGCGATCACCGCGGCGCCGATGAGCGCCGCCGAATACCCGTTGGTCAGCGCCACCGCGTCGTCCAGCAGGTCGGCGCCGTTCGCAGCAGCCACCGCGGTCATCGCGGCCAGCCCCAGCGCGGAACCGATCTGGTAGCTGGTGTTCACGATGCCGGACGCCAGTCCGCCCTCCTCGGGTCGCGCCGACGACAGGGCGATGCCGAGGCTCGGGATGAACGCCAGCGACATGCCGGCCGCCGCGACGAGCGATCCCGGCAGTACGTCGAGCCAGAACGAGCCGGTCGGACGCAGCAGCGACAAGATCACCAGTCCGGCGGTGAGGACCGTCATACCGCCGACGAGGGTGTTCTTCGGGCCGACCTTGGCGATCAGCTTCGGCGCGACGACGATCATCCCGAGCATGATGAACGTGGTCATCGGCAACAGCGCCGCCCCGCTCGGGAACGCACTCAGCCCGAGGACCTGCTGCAGGTAGAGATTCAGGAAGAACCACATCGGGACCCAGGCCGCACCCAGCAGGAACTGCGCCACGTTGGCCGCGGCCAGGTTCGGCGTCGCGAAGATCCCGAGCCGCATCAACGGCTCCCGCCGCTTGGCCTGCACGAAGACGAACACACCGAGCAGTACGACGGCCAGCGCGCCGACCAGCAGCGTCGACGCCGACGCCCAACCGACCTGCGGAGCGCGGACGATCGCGTAGACGCCCACGGCCAGTCCACCGGTCACGGTCAGCGCGCCGAAGACGTCGACAGATCCGGGTCGGGCGGCGGCCCGCGGCATCAACGCCGGCGTGGCGAGCAGGGCCGCCAGCGCGATCGGGACGTTCAGGTAGAACACCCACGGCCACGACAGGTACTCGGTGATCACACCGCCGAGGAACACGCCCGCCGTGCCGCCGGCCGGGGCCGCAGCGCCGTACAGCGCGATCGCCTTGGTCAGCTCACGCGGGTTCGCGCCGAACAGCATCATCAGCAGCGTCAGCGCCGACGGGGCGATCAGCGCGGCGCCGATGCCTTGCACCGCCCGGCCCGCGAGTTCGGCACCGACACCGGTCGCGAGCCCCGCGACGAGCGACCCCACGAGCAGGACGCCCCAGCCGGCCGCGAAGACGCGACGGGCGCCGAGCAGGTCCGACAACCGGCCGCCGAGCAGCAGCAGCCCGCCGAACGCCACGACGTACGCATTGAAGACCCACGACAGGTTGCCCGGGCCGAAGCCGAGGTCGGACTGCATCTTCGGCAGCGCGACGCCGACGATCGAGGTGTCCATGATCACCATGAACTGCGCCGCGGCGATGACGGCCAGCGCCCACCACCGCCGCGACGACGTCGTCTCACTCATATCTAAACTCCCTACGGGTATGGGGTATAGCTTGGATTGCTCGGATACCATAGGGGGGTATCCACCAAACGCGCAAGAGTGATCCCGTGGGCGATAGGGTTCAGCAGGACCCAGGGAGGATGTGGTGAGCGTGACCGAACCGGCCGGCGAGCATGCGCAGCACGGTTACATCGGCGACAAGAAGGCGTACCTCGCGCGACTCAAGCGCATCGAGGGCCAGGCCCGCGGGCTGCAGCGGATGGTCGAGGACGAGAAGTACTGCATCGACATCCTCACCCAGATCTCGGCGATGACGAAGGCGCTCGAATCGGTCGCACTCGGCCTGCTCGACGACCACCTCGCGCATTGCGTGGTCGACGCCGCCGCGACCGGCGGTCCGGAGGCCGACCAGAAGATCAAGGAGGCGTCCGCCGCGATCGCACGCTTGGTGCGCTCCTGAGCGGCATGCCCGAGGATGTGCGCATGAAGCCGGTGATTCTCGACGTCGACACAGGACTGGACGATGCGTGTGCGCTGCTGCTGGCGGCGCGGCATCCCGGGCTCGACCTGAAGGCAGTGACATGCGCCGGCGGGAACGTCGGCATCGACGATGTCGTGCGCAACACCCTCACGGTGCTCGACGCCGCGGGCCGTCCCGACGTACCGGTGGCTCGCGGTGCCGCCGTACCGCTGATCCAGCCGGTGCGGGCGGCGCGGCACGTGCACGGTGAGGACGGGCTCGGCGACCTGGACTGGCCGCGGTCGACGCGGCCGACCGACCCCCGGCATGCGGTCGAGCTGTTGCGTGACGTATTGCGGGACGCCGCCGCGACCGGTGAGCTGATCACGCTGATCCCGCTGGCGCCGTTGACGAACATCGCGCTGTTGCTGCGGACGTACCCGGAGGCGGCGCGTGGGCTGCGCGAGATCGTCTTCATGGGCGGAGCCGCCGGGATCGGGAATGCGACGGCGTCGGCGGAGTTCAACATCTGGACCGATCCGGAGGCGGCCGCGATCGTGCTAGCCGCGTCCCGCGACCTCGGCATCCCGCTCACCATGTACGGCCTGGACGTCTTCTACGACGTCGTCGTGACACTGGACCAGGCCCGTGCGCTGAGCGGATCCCCCTCGGCGGAGCTGGCCGGGAAGCTGATCGAGAAGCGCAGCGAGCGGTTCGGGTCCGACGGCGGGAGCATCGGCGACGGCGGCGCGGTGTGCGCGGTGATCGACCCGCCCGGCCTGACGACCCGGGAGTACCCGGTGCGGATCGAGTTGTCCGGCGGCTGGTCGCGCGGCCGGACGATCGTCGACACGCGGCACGCGGCCGATGTCGCGAACGACCCGCACGGACCGGCGACGCCGATCCGGGTCGCGACGGCGGTGGACGGCAAGCGGTACGCCGAGCTGTGGCTGGCGACCGTCAGCTGAGCAGCTCGAGCAACCGGGCGCGTACGCCGTACAGGAACAGGTCGAGGCCGGCGGCGAACAGGTCCTCGGGGGGATCGGACACGACGGCGGCGAGGCTCCATCTGGCGGTGACTTCGAAGAGGTGACGCGCGTCGGGTTCCGGCACGCCGATGCGCACGAGCGCCTCGACCTGGGCGCGGATCAACGCGGCCCGGGAGCCGGCGCCCTGGTCTCGGTCCGGTGCCGCCTTGGACTGGATCAGTCCGGCGAGCCCTGGATGGTCGGCGTAGAAGGCGCGCAACTCGAGCGAGCCTGACCGGGTGAGCTCGATCCACTCGTCGACGGTCGTGAGCTCCTCGTACGCCGTGGCGTCCGCGGTGAACTGGTCGAAGGCGTTTCGGGCGACCAGATCGAGAAGCTCCGACTTGTTGTGAACGTGATGGTAGAGCGACGGGGCACGGACGCGTAGACGCTCTGCGACCGCGCGCATCGTGACGCCGTCCACGCCGTCAGTGCGGATGACGGCCAGGGCGGCATCGGCGATCGCGGCGACGGAGATGCCGGCCGCGGCGTGGGACGAAGGATCGCGTCTGGTCACGGAATCTCGTTGTCCGGGGTCGAGGGTCGGAGGTACTGTCTAACGTTGTTAGACAGAATAGCCGAGGATGGTGCCGTGACTGGATTCCGACCCGCGTACCCGTTGCTGACCGAGCGACTGGAGCTGCGGCCGCACCGGATGGACGACCTGGACGACCTGTTCGCGTTCCACTCGCGGCCGGATGTGGTGCGGTACACGCCGTGGCCGGTGCGGAACCGGGAGGAGACCCGGGTCGCGCTCGAGCGGAAGCTGCCGCAGGGTGAGTTGACCGAGGACGGGCAGTGGCTGGTGCTGGCGATCGAGCTGCGCGAGACCGGGACCGTGATCGGCGAGGTGCTGCTGAAGTGGGCCAGCGAAGCCGACCGTCAGGGCGAGATCGGCTTCGCGCTGCATTCGGACTACCAGGGCAAGGGGCTCGCGGCGGAGGCTGCGCGGGAGATACTGCGGGTCGGCTTCGACGAGCTCGGGCTGCACCGGGTCGTGGCGATCCTCGACGACCGGAACACCGCGTCGGCGCGGTTGCTCGAACGACTCGGGATGCGCCGGGAGGCACATCACCTGGATGCCGCGTGGTTCAAGGGCGAATGGGCGAACGAGTACGTCTACGCGCTGCTCGAGGACGAATGGCGTGGCCCGACCCGTTGATCGGACGCCGACACTGCCGGAGAGTTTCGGCAGGGGGCTGCGATGCGGATCGACAACCAGGTGTACGACCGGATCGGCGACGGCTGGTGGGACGAGGAGAATCCGCTCAACCTGTTGCAGGGCAGCTTCACGCCGGGCCGTTTCGCGTACTTCCGCGACGTACTCGCGCGGACCGGGACCGATCCCGCCGGGCGGCGTGTCGTCGACATCGGAAGCGGCGGCGGTTTCCTGGCCGAGGAGTTCTCCCGGCTCGGATGCCGGGTGATCGGCGTCGACCCGTCGGAGGTTTCGGTCCGTACGGCCGCCGGTCACGCGAGCGCTTCCGGCCTGAACGTGCGGTACGTCGTCGCGGCCGGCGAACACCTGCCGCTGGCCGACGAGAGTGTCGATCTCGCGTACTGCTGCGACGTGCTCGAGCATGTCGCGGATCTCGACCAGGTGCTCGCGGAGACCGCTCGGGTGTTGAAGCCGCGCGGGGTCTACCTGTTCGACACGATCAATCGCACGTTCGCGTCGAAGGTCCTGGTGATCAAGGTGATGCAGGACTGGCGGCTGACCAGGGCCTCCGATGTCAGGTGGCACGCCTGGGAGATGTTCATCAAGCCGCCCGAACTCGTCGAGGGTCTGCGCCGGCACGGTCTGCGGCTGGGCGAGATCACCGGGCTCGGGGTGCGGGCTCGCAAGCTCGGCGTACTGCGGAACTTCGTCCGGGTGCGGCGGGGCGGGATCAGCATCGGCGAGTTCAGCCGGGCGCTGGACGTCGGGCAGGTGGCGAGCACCCGCGTGTCCTACATGGGCTACGCCGTCAAGGCGCGGTGATCAGCCGACGACCGGGATCTGCAGGGTCTGGCCGGGGAGGATGTCGGCGGGCGTGGCGAGCTTGTTGAGGTCGGCGATCTTTTCCACGACCGTCACGGGGTCGACGCTCGGGTTGGTGTCCTCGGCGATCGACCAGAGGGTCTGACCGGGCGCGACCTGCACCGGCACGGTGTGGGTGAAGTGCGGCCCGGGCTCCAGGACGCCTGCGACGCGGAGGCCGAGGACCAGGATCGCGGCGCCGAAGACGAGGACCGACACGGCCGTCAGCAGCATCTGGCCGCGGCGGGTGAGGCGCAGGGTCGGCTCGGGGTGGACCTCTCGCCCGAGCGACTCCCCCGAGCAGCCGCGCACCGGGAGCCGGTCGGTGGAGGCGCCCTCGATCCGCGGACGGCGGCGCGGCGCGACCACCGGCGACGGCACCGCCGCAGGCGACGCGGAGCGCGCGACCGGCTCAGCCAAACGCCGCCCGGTCGAGGCCGACCTCGCGCGGCCGGTCGAGGCCGACGTGGCGCGGCCGGTCGCGGTGGAGGTCGAGTGGCCGGTGGTGGTCGGGGTGGCGGGGTGGGAGACCGGGGGCGGGACCACGCGCAGGGGCCGTGGCGACGCCTGCTGTGAGCGGCGCGGGGCCGGCACGTCGGCGGCGACAGCTGCTGTGCTCATCGGATCCTCCAAGACCTCGGTCGGTGCGCGTTCTGCGGTGCTGGTTCCTGTCTATCGGCTGCCTCCGACAGTTTCGTTGCGGTCCCCACCCCACCGCCCCGGTCTGTTCCTGAGACCGCTCATCCGACCGACCCGAACACCTGTTCGATCGAACGCCTGTACGAATGATTAACCGACAGCCGCCCGTTGCGCAACCATTTCCAACCGGGACACGCCCAGGAAATTCCCTGCCGCGGCAACACCCCGCGCACGCCTTATAACCTGACACCCGAACAAACATGCGAACCGACACGCCTTCGAACAGATGTTTGAAGAATCTCAGGATTCGGTCTACGGTCATCTCAGTCGAGCAAGCTTCGGCCGGTGGACGATCGCCGGCCCGACCCGAGGAGCAACCAGCGATGGCCAGGACGCCGAGCGGTTCCAGCAAGGACGAGACCGTGGGCAAGGCGGCCGACAAGTCGGCGGGCAAGGCGGCGGGCAAGGCGGACCGCACGGTCGCCGAGCTGCCCGACGGGCCGGCCGACGCGACCGGGCTGACCCCGCGCCAGCGCCGCGTGCTGGACGTCATCCGCGATTCGGTGGACAGCCGCGGCTACCCGCCGTCGATGCGCGAGATCGGCGAGCGGGTGGGCCTGACCAGCTCCTCCTCGGTGTCGCACCAGCTCCGGGTCCTCGAGCAGAAGGGCCTGCTCCGCCGCGACCCGAACCGGCCGCGCGCGATCGAGGTCCGCTACCCGGGCGAGGTCGACGCGGCGGCCCGCAAGTCGGCGCTCGGCCCGGTGCGCCAGACGGCGTACGACGAGACCGGCGCCGGTGACGCGCACCCGGACGCGGCGTACGTGCCGGTCGTCGGCCGGATCGCCGCCGGCGGCCCGATCCTCGCCGAGCAGGAGATCGAAGAGGTCTTCCCGTTGCCCAAGGCAATGGTCGGCGAGGGCACACTGTTCATGCTGCGGGTCAAGGGTGAGTCGATGATCGAGGCCGCGATCTGCGACGGCGACTGGGTCGTGGTCCGTCAGCAGCCGACCGCGGAGAACGGCGACATCGTCGCCGCGATGATCGACGGCGAGGCGACCGTGAAGACGTTCAAGAAGACCAAGACCGAGATCCTGCTGCTACCACACAACCCTGCTTTCGAGCCGATCGACGGCAAGGACGCGATCATTCTCGGAAAGGTCGTAACAGTTCTGCGCCGAGTCTGACATATCGGACGGCGAGCGAAGTCGGGCGTGTCGTGTCAGCATTGAGTCATGACGACTGTCTATGACTTCAGCGCGCGCCGGATCGAAGGCAATGAACAGTCTCTTGCCGATTTCCGCGACCAGGTGCTTCTGGTGGTGAACACGGCGTCGCAGTGCGCCCAGACCCCGCAGTACACGGGTCTGCAGAAGCTCTACCGGACCTACCGCCGGCAGGGCTTCTCCGTGCTCGGTTTCCCCTGCGACCAGTTCGGCCACCAGGAGCCCGGCGACGAGAACGAGATCGCGAACTTCTGCTCGACGATCTACCACGTCACGTTCCCGATGTTCGCCAAGATCGACGTCAACGGGTCCCGCACGATCCCGTTGTACAACTGGCTGAAGCGCGAGCAGGGCGGCCTGCTCGGCGGCCGGATCAAGTGGAACTTCACCAAGTTCCTGGTCGGCCGGGACGGCCAGGTGATCGCGCGCTACGCGCCGACAAACTCGCCGGAGAAGCTGGTCGACAAGATCGAGGCCGCACTCGCGGTCCCGGCCCCGTCCCGGGAAACGAACGACTGAATTCCCGGCATTTTCTGCGACAGTTGAACAGAAAGCGTCTCAGCGCCGCAGAGCATTCACCGCATTTCGAACATTTCCGCCCGGGACTGCATGTCGTCGGCGGCCGTGAATGCATTCAGTCGCGTCCCGCGAGAACCGATTCCGGGTCGATGTCGAGGCGCAGACCACGCCATACCGGATGCCGGAGGCGGCCGTCGCCGCCCCAGCCGGAGAACGTGACCTCGGCGACCAGCACCGGGTCGAGCCAGTGCGCGCGCCGCCGGTCCGTCGTGGGGATGCCGGCCGGGTCGAAGGCCGGCTTGGCGATCTCGAGCCCGGTCAGCTCGGCGCTCAGCATGTCCAGGGTGGCGAAGTCGAGGCCGGAGCCGACCTTGCCGATCAGGACCAGCTCACCGTCGGAGTAGGCGCCGCAGTAGAAGGAGCCGATTCTTCCTTCCCGGTTCCCCTCCCCCGGGTGCCAGCCGCACAGGACGACGTCCCTGGTCTGCACGGGCTTGATCTTGATCCAGTCGGAGCTGCGCCGGCCCGGCAGGTACCGCGACTTGCGGCGCTTCGCCACCACGCCTTCGAGCCCTTGCGCGGCAGACTGTTCCAGCGCCTCGTCGCCGTCGGTCAACGCCGGCGGAACCTCCCAGAACGGGTCGCCGATGTCCAGCGACTCGAGCAGCCCGCGGCGCTCGTCGTACGTTGCGTCCAGCAACCACTGGCCGTCGAAGCGGAGCAGGTCGAACAGCCGCACCGAGACCGGCACCTCCGTGATCAGATGCCGGAGCTGGCGCGGATCGCGGACGTGCATCCGCCGCTGCAGCAGGCCGAACGACGGCGCGCCGTTCTCGTCGAGCGTGACGATCTCCCCGTCCAGTACGGCGGGCAGACGCAGACCCGGCGCGTCCGCGAGACCGATGAGCTCCGGGTACCCGCCGGAGACGTCGTGGCTGTTCCGCGACCAGAGCCGGCAGACGCCGTCGTCGACCTCGGCGATGACGCGGATGCCGTCCCACTTCATCTCGTACGACCAGCCCGCGCCGGACGGCAGCTGTCCCAGCGCCGCCATCATCGGCAGCACCGGCGGACCGGTCACCGGACTCATGACCGGCTCATGACTGGCTCATGTCGTCTGCAGTCGCTTGAGGGCCCCGAGCACCTTCTCACGATCGGCGGTCGGCCACATCGGCGGCAAGGAGGCGCGCAGGAACGCGCCGTACCGCTGGGTGACGATGCGGGGGTCGAGGATCGCGACCACGCCGCGGTCCGAGCTGCGGCGGATCAGCCGCCCGGTGCCCTGCGCGAGCAGCAGCCCGGCGTGCGTTGCGGCCACGGCCATGAACCCGTTGCCGCCCGCCTCGTCGACGGCGCGCTGGCGGGCCGCCATCAGCGGCTCGTCCGGGCGCGGGAACGGGATCCGGTCGATGATCACCAGGTTGCAGGTCGACCCGGGCACGTCGATCCCCTGCCACAGCGACAGCGTGCCGAACAGCGAGGTCTCCGGGTCCTCGACGAACTCGCGCGACAACTCGCCGAGCTGTGCGTCGCCCTGGCAGAGCACCTTGAGGTCGGTCGCCTCGCGCACCGCGGCGGTCGCCGCCTCCGCCGCACGACGCGACGAGAACAGGCCGAGGGTCCGGCCGCCGGCCGCGGTGACGAGGTCGATGATCTCTTCGAACTGCTTCTTGCCCAGCCCGTCGCGGTGCGGCGGCGGCAGGTGCTTGGCGACATACAGGATCGCCTGCTTCTCGTACTCGAACGGGGAGCCGACGTCGAGGCCGCGCCACGGCAACGGACCGGTCTCCGCCGAGTCGTCGAGCTCGGGCATCTCCTCGTCGTCGTCGAGCTTGTCGGCCGGTCGCAGGCCGACCTGGCGGGCGATCGCGTCGAAGTCGCCGCCCAGCGTCAAGGTCGCCGAGGTGAGCACCGCCGTACGGTCCCGGAGGACCAGCTCACGCAGCAGGCCGGCCACGGTGAGCGGGGCGATCCGGAGCTCGCGGCCGAAGCGGTCGCGGTCGATCATCCAGACCACGTCCGCGTCGCTCAGTGCGGCGACCCGCTCGGCGACGTCGAAGATCTCCTTCACCGCACCCTTGGACTGCCGCTTGGCCCCGTCCGGGTCGTTGTCCTTGTCGTCGGACTTCTTGTTCAGGTCGGAGTACATCGCGCGGGCCGCGTCGCGGACCAGAGCGGCGGCCTCCAGGACCGGCCCGTTGGACGCCTCGATCCGGCCCTCGCGGGTGCCGTCGAGCGCGGCGCGGAGCGCGTCGGAGGCGTCGATCAGGTCGTCGGCCTTGTCGTCGTCGACGAACCGGCGAGCGCGCTTGGCGGCGCGCTCGACCATCTGCGGTGAGAGCTCGTCGCCCGCGGCGCCGGTGACGCGCGCGGGCAGCTCGTGCGCCTCGTCGACGATCACGACGTCGTGCTCGGGGAGGACGATCCGGTTCTCGAAAGCGTCGATCGAGAGCAGCGCGTGGTTCGTGATGATGATGTCGGCCTTGCGGGCCTCTTCCTTCGCCTTCTCCGCGAAGCACTCCTCGCCGTACGGGCATTTCTCGGCGCCGAGGCACTCACGGGCGGCGATGGAGACCTGCTGCCACGCCTGGTACTGGTGCGAGGGAGCGTGGTCGCGGTCGCCGGCGCCGCCGTCGGCCAGCTGCTGCTCGGCCCAGTCGCGCAGCTCGACGACCTGGCGGCCGACCTCACCCGCCGGCGGCACGTCGACGAGCATGCCGTCGTCGTCCGGCGCGCCCTCGCGGATCCGGTGCAGGCAGGCGTAGTTGTTCCGCCCCTTCTGGATCGCGTACTTCGGGCGGCGCGGCAGGAGCTTCTCGGTCGCGTCGAGCAGCGCGGGCACGTCACGGTCGACGAGCTGCGCCTGCAGGGCGAGCGTCGCCGTGGAGACGACCACGCGACGGTCCTCGATCGCGTGCAGCAGCGCGGGCACCAAGTACCCAAGGGACTTGCCGGTGCCGGTGCCTGCTTGGACGAGAAGATGCGACCCGTCGTGCATCGCGGTGTCCACGGCTTGCGCCATCTCCACCTGCCCCGGCCGGGTCTGACCGGCGATCCCGGACACGGCAGCTTCCAGCAGTTCCCGCACATCTACACCCACCGCCACACCCTAGCCCGCCGGACGGACAGATTTCCGGTCCAGCGGCCGGGGTGTGGATAACCCGCTGTGCTAAACGACTGCGCCGCGGTCCGGCTGGGCGTCCCGATCCACCTGCGCGCGCTTCGGACGCGGCGGCGGGGCCGGGTAGCGGCGCTCGAGCTCGAGGAGCAGCGGGGCCGCGGTCAGGTTGGAGGAGTACGTGCCGACGAGGATGCCGAGCAGCAGCGCCAGGGCGAAGTCGGCCAGTGAGTCGCCGCCGAGGAACAGCAACGCGGCGAGGATGAACAGCGTCGAGATACCGGTGTTGACGGTCCTCGGCAGCACGTTCACGATCGCGGTGTCGATGATCGTGCCGAGGTTGTCGGTCGATCGCGCGCTGCGGGTCTCACGGATCCGGTCGAAGACGACGACCGAGTCGTTCACCGTGTAGCCGATGATGGTCAGGATCGCGGCCAAGAAGATGCCGTCGATCGGTTTCCCGGTCCAGGCGAACACACCGACCACGACCGCGACGTTCTGCACCAGCGCCAGCACGGCGCCGGCGCCGAAGGTCCAGCGGAACCGCGCGGCGAGATACGCCAGCTGGGCGAGCAGGGCGATGCCGAGCGCGATCAGGCCCTTGTTCCGCAGCTCTTCACCGAGCGACGGGCCGATGCTCTCGTTGCGGATCACCTCGGCGTCGCCGCCGATCCTGGCGAGCGACTCCTTGATCTTCACGGCCTCGTCGTCGCTGATCGTCCCGGTCCGCACGGTGATGTCGTCGGTGCCGGAGGCTTGTACAACGGCGGTCGGGTACCCGGCCTCGGCGACGGCTGCCCGCGCCTGGTCCGGCGTGACGCGTTGCGCCGTACTGACCTCGATCAGGCGGCCGCCGGTGAACTCGATGCCGAGGTTGAGCCCGCGGACGGCGACACCGGCCACGCTCACCACGATCGCGACGGCCGTGATCACGAGCCAGCGGCGGCTGTGCTTCATCAGCGACGGCCGGCGGGCCTCCAGCCAGGTCCGCACCCGGCCGTGCCCGGCGATCCCGCTCAGGCCCGGGTGGCGCAGGACGAAGCCGCGCGCCACGACGAACTCGGCGAGCACGCGGGTCACCACGAGCGCCGACAGCATCGACGCGATCACACCGATCGACAGCGTGACGCCGAAGCCGCGGACCGGGCCGGCGGCCAGGAAGAACAGCAGACCGGCAGCCAGCAGGGTGGTGATGTTCGAGTCGGCGATCGCGGACAGCGCGTTCTGGAAACCGCTGCGGAGCGATCTCCGCAGGCCGTCCGTGCGGCCGGCGATGTAGTCCTCCCGGGCGCGTTCGAAGACCAGGACATTCGCGTCGACCGCCATACCGATCGCCAGGACGAATCCGGCGAGGCCCGGCAGCGTCAGCGTGGCGCCGAGCACGGTGAGAGCGGCGTACGACATCGCGGCGTACCCGAGCAGGCCGAGGACCGCCATCAGGCCGACGAGGCGGTAGACGATGATGATGAACAGCGCCGTCAGCGCCAGGCCGATGATCGCGGCGAGCGCGCTGGCCTGGATCGCGTCCTGGCCGAGCGACGGGCCGACGGTGCGCTGGTCGATCACCTCGACCGGCACCGGCAGGGCGCCGCCGGAGATCAGCGCGGCGAGATCCTTCGCGCTCTCCTCGGTGAACGAGCCGGAGATCGTCGTGGTGCCGCCGGCGATGCCGGTGTTGCAGAGCTGGTTGCCGCCGTTCGGGTCGACCTGCGGCGAGCTGATCACCTCGTTGTCGAGCACGATCGCGATCAGGCGCTGCGGCGTTCCGACCGGCTGGCAGGCGGCCTTGCCGGTGATGTTCGCCCAGATCTTGCCGCCGTCGCCCTTGAAGTTCATCTCGACGAACCAGCCCTGCGCGACCTGCTGCGGGTCGAGCCGGTGCTCGGCGCCGCTGACCAGCTCGCCGGTCATCGCGGGCTTGGCGAGGCGCAGGAAACCCTGACCGCTCTCGGGCTGCAGGTACGTCTCCCCCGCCGCCGGTTTGGCCGGCTTGGCCGCCACCTGGTCGAGGACCTCGTGGAACGTCAGCTGCGCGGTCTTGCCGATCACCTTCGCGGCCTCGCGCGGGTCCTGCACACCTGGTAGCTCGACGATGATGCGCTTGTCGCCCTGGCGGGTCACGTTCGGCTCACTGACACCGAGCGCGTCGATCCGCCGGTGCAGGACCTGGGTGGCCTTGTCCGTGGTCTCCTTGGTCGCCTTGACCGTCGGCGAATCCTTCGCCTCCAGGACGATCTGCGTCCCGCCGCGCAGGTCGAGACCGAGCTGTGGTTTCGCGGTCAGCGTGACATACGTCGCCCCCGCGAGGACCAGGAACGCGAGAAGTGCGCGGACAAGGGACGACCGGTTCACCGAAGCCTCCGGAGCTGGGCACCCGCGGTGCGAGTGTCGTGACAGAGAGCATCCACGTGGATGTGGAACGCACAGTGTACGGACGCCATTCAACCGGCCGCTACACAATCGCACAAGCGACGGCGTCGCGCGTGCGGGTCTCCGGCTGGCGCCGGGCTTGTGGGCTGGCGCCGCGTGCTGGAGTCGGGGTCGTCGAGTCGTGGAAATTGGCGGTGAAATCCAACCGATATCCACGACTCGGCCCAGGGCCTGGGAGCCAAAAGCCACGACTCGGAGTCGAAGGCGGCGACCATTCAGAGCCGGCTCGTCGCACGCGAGCGCCAGCGAGCAACTCGCGGGCGCCAGCCCACAACTCCGGCGGCAGCCGTCTGAGGAGCGGAGCGGCGAAGTTGGCGGCTGGCCGGATTACTCGCTGAATCCGTTTTCGATGGCGTACCGGACGAGTTCGGCTCGGTTGTGGAGTTGGAGTTTGCGGAGGGTGTTCTGGACGTGGTTCTCGACGGTGCGGTGGGAGAGGACCAGGCGGGCGGCGATCTGTTTGGCGGTGAGGCCGCGGGCGACGAGGCGGAGTACCTCGGTTTCGCGGTCGGTGAGGTGCGGCACCTCGGGGCCGGTCCCGCCCAGGCGGCGGTACTCGCCCAGCAGCAGTCCGGCGAGGCCTGCGCTGAAGATCGCGTCGCCTTCGGCGGTACGGCGTACGGCGTCGTCGAACTCGTCCAGCGACGCGGATTTCACCAGGTAGCCGGATGCGCCGTTCTTCACGGCGGCGAGTACGTCGTCCTGCTCGGCGCTGGCCGACAGCACCAGGACGCGGGTGTCGGGGAGGGCGGTGGTGATCTCGCGGGTCGCGTCCACGCCGGAGCCGTCGCCGAGCTGGAGGTCCATGACGACCACGTCGGGACGGGTCGCCAGCGCGATCTTCACGGCGCTCGCGACGTCCGCGGCGGTCGCGCACACGTCGTACCCCCGACTGCCCAGGTCCCGGGCGACGCCTTCGCGCCACATCGGGTGGTCGTCGACGATCATCACACGCGTCATGCGGTCACCACTTTCAGTTCCCATTCGGTTCCTTCGCCGGGGGCGGTGCGGACGGTGACGGTGCCGCCAAGGTCGGCGATGCGGCCGCGGATCGACTGGCTCACGCCGAGGTGCCCGTCCGCGTGGGCCTGCTCGAGACGGGCGGGCGTCGTACCGATCCCGTCGTCGCGCACCGACACCACGACCTCCTCGCCGAGGTCCTCGACCACGACCCACGACCGGGCCTCCGGGCCGGCGTGTTTCACCACGTTGCTCAGCGCCTCCTTGACCGCGGCAACCAGTTCGGCGGCGGCCGGTGCGGGCAGCAGGACCTGTGCGGCCGGTACGACGACGTCGACCCGGGTCGTGGCCAGCGGCAACAGCAGTCCACACAGATCAACGCGATCCCCCTCCGCCACGGCCGGGCGCGTCGACATCAAGGTGCGGAGGGCAACTTCCTGTTCGGCGGCCAGCCGGGCCAGCTCGGTCGCCTCGCCGCCGATCGCCGTACCGCGCCGCTGCACCTGGGCGAGGACCTGCAGTACGCCGTCGTGGATCGAGCGACTGAGCCGCAGCCGCTCGGCGGTCGCGCTCTCCACGGCGATCGCCTCGCGCAGCCGCCGCCCCGCCTGCCGCAGGGTCGACGCGGCGTACCCGACGACCAGACCGGCCACCAGCAGCAGCTGAACATTGCTCAGGATCTTCGCCGCGTGCTCGACGCCGCGCAGCGAGAGCAGCGCCAGGCTGATCGTCGCCGCGCCGAGCAGGCCGCCGTCGCGTCCGCGGGAGATCGCCAGCGCGAGGACCGGCCCGGCGGCCCACACCGACGTGAGCACGGAGGCTCCGGCGCGGATGTCGAGCAGCGGTTGCGCCCACAACGTCGCGTACATGCAGCCGACCGTCACCACGAGATCCGCGAACGCGAGCCGCGTGTTGCGCCGGCCCCAGCGGCGGCTGTAGCCGTACGACGAGATCAGTGTCCAGACGCCCATCACTGCCAGCTGGAGCACCGCGCCGTACGGGTGCACGATGCCGTCCCAGCGGGTCCAGACGCCGAAACAGGCGAACCCCCAGGTGAGGATGCGGAACACGACCAACGCTCGCCACAGCGGCTGCAGCAGGTCGACCGTCTCGCGCTCCACGCGCACAGTCTGCCAAGGCCAAGGGCTGGGGAGCGTGAGCCCTTCTACTCAGACATGCAGGATTCCCCGCTGATTCACAGGTTTTCCTCAGAATCCACTTCAGCTGGGCGGATTTTCCCCGTACTGTCGCGCGCACACGCTCGGGGGAGCTACGAACACACTGCGTCATCGACAACGGAGGGGAATCGTGCGCAAGTTACCCGCCGGGCTGTTCAGCCTGGCCTTGGCGGCGACGACCGGGCTCGGCATCGCCGCGGCCTCGTCCGGGAACGCCGCCACACCGTCCACGCAGGGGTCGGCGCCCGCCGCCAGTGAGCCCGCACCGGTATCCGACGAGCTGCCCAGCCCGCTCGAGGACAAGCGCCGCGAGCTGCGGCAGGAGGCGCTGACCAAGGTCATCAACGGCCAGGCCGAGCCCGAGCAGCGCAACGGCAGCACGGTCGTCAAGCTCGGCACGAAGGCCGCCGGCGCGAAGGGCGTCAAGAACGCGGCCGGCAAGGTCGACCAGTACGTCGAGCTGTCCCGCGAGAAGACCGACCGGATCTTCGTCGTGCTCGCGGAGTTCGGCAACGAGCGGCACCCGAGCTACCCGGACAAGGACCAGAACGCGAACATCCCCGGCCCCGCCACCTTCGAGGGCCCGCTGCACAACGCGATCCCGGCACCGGACCGCTCGGTGGACAACTCCACCGTCTGGCAGGCCGACTACAGCCAGCAGCACTACCAGGACATGTACTTCGGCACCGGCAACTCGCTGAAGAAGTACTACGAGAAGCAGTCGTCCGGCCGGTACACCGTCGACGGTGAGGTCACCGACTGGGTGAAGGTCAAGTACAACGAGGCGCGGTACGGCCGGTCGAACGGCTACCCGTGCGGCGGCAACGTCTGCAGCAACACCTGGTACCTGATCCAGGACGCGGTCAACCAGTGGGTCGCCGACCAGGAGGCCAAGGGCCGGACCAAGGCCGAGATCACCGCGGACCTGAAGTCGTTCGACCAGTGGGACCGCTACGACTTCGACGGTGACGGCAACTTCAACGAGCCGGACGGCTACATCGACCACTTCCAGATCGTGCACGCCGGCGGCGACCAGGCCGACGGCGACCCGCAGCAGGGCGAGGACGCGATCTGGTCGCACCGCTGGTACGCCGGGTTCCCGGGTGGTCCCGCGACCAACCCGAACGGCGGCGCGCAGATCGGTGACACCGGCCTGTACGTCGGCGACTACACGATCCAGCCGGAGAACGGCGGCGTCAGCGTGTTCGCGCACGAGTTCGGCCACGACCTCGGTCTGCCGGACGAGTACGACACCTCCGGTGCGGCCGTCGAGAACGGCGTGAACTGGTGGACGCTGATGGCGCAGAGCCGGGTCAGCGCGGCCACGGACGGCGGTATCGGTGAGCGCGCCGCCGACCTGAACGCGTGGGACAAGATCCAGCTCGGCTGGCTCGACTACGAGATCGTGGCGGCCGGCCAGAACCGGACCGTCGAGCTCGGCCCGCACGAGTACAACTCCAAGAAGGCCCAGGGCCTGGTGGTGACGCTGCCGAAGAAGGAGGTCACGCACCAGCTCGTCCAGCCCGCGAGCGGGACGAAGTCCTGGTGGAGCGGTCAGGGCAACGGCTTCACGCACACGATGAGCCGCCAGGTCACGCTGCCGGCCGGTCAGCCCGCGAGCCTCACGTTCCAGGCGAACTGGGACATCGAGGACTGCGGTCCGGACGCGTGTGACTACGCCTACGTCGACGTGAACGACGGGACCGGCGCGAAGCCGATCAAGGGCAGCATCACGAAGGACGCCGAGGGCAACGGTATCGACGGCAAGAGCGCCGGCTGGGTGCCCGCCACGTTCGACCTGTCGGCGTACGCCGGCAAGACGATCACCCTGCAGTTCCGCTACGCCACCGACCCGGCGGCCGGCGGGATCGGGTTCTTCGCCGACGACATCAAGGTGACGTCGGGCTCGACCACGGTCGTCGACTCCGGTGCGGAGACGTCTCCGGACGGGTGGACGCTGAACGGGTTCAGCTCGGTCGGCGCGTCGTACACGAGCCTGCACGACAACTACTACCTGGCGTCGAACATCAACTACACCTCCTACGACCAGTACCTGAAGACGGGTCCGTACAACTTCGGTTGGGCGAACTCGCTGCCGGACAAGGTGGAGCACTTCCCGTACCAGGACGGCCTGCTGGTCTGGTACTGGGACACCTCGCAGGAGGACAACAACACCAACGAGCACCCCGGTGAGGGCCTGGTCCTGCCGATCGACTCGCACCCGACTCCGATCAACCGTCTCGACGGCCAGATCTGGCGTCCGCGGATCGCGGCGTACGACGCGCCGTTCGGTCTGGAGAAGGCGGATTCGTTCACCCTGCACTTCGGTGGGCAGGCGAGCTACATCCGCGGCCAGAACGCCGTACCGACCTTCAACGACAGCAAGTCGTACTGGACCGCGGACCAGCCGACGAGCAGCGTGAAGATCCCCAACAACGGCGTCAACATCAAGGTCCTGTCGAAGACCGGCACCTCGATGACGGTCGAGGTGACCAAGCGCAAGTGACGTCCTGAAACAGCAAGCGGCCCCCGACGACACTCGGGGGCCGCTTCGCGTTCAGTCAGACTGCTGCGTACGGCGTGAGGTCGCCGGCCAGGGCGGGGTGTACCCGGGCGGTGATGCGGGTGCCGTCCGCGGTGTGTTCGAGGTGTTCGACCGAGCCTTCGGAGTGGATCCGGGAGACCAGGTCCCCGCGGTCGTACGGGAGCAGGACGTCGAGGGCGATGTGCGGCTGCGGCAGCGCGCCCTCGATCAGCTCGCGGAGCTTGTCGATGCCCTCGCCGGTGCGCGCGGACACGACGATCGCGTTCGGCTCCCGGTGCAGGATCGGGGCCAGCGCCAGCGGGTCGGCGGCGTCGGCCTTGTTGATCACCACGATCTCCGGGACGTCGGTCGCGTCGATCTCGGCCAGCACCTCGCGGACCGCCTGGATCTGCGCGATCGGGTCCGGGTGCGAACCGTCGACCACGTGCAGCAGCAGGTCCGCGTCGGTGACCTCCTCCAGCGTCGACCGGAACGCCTCGACGATGTCGTGCGGCAGGTGCCGGACGAACCCGACCGTGTCGGTCAGCGTGTACACGCGGCCGTCCGCGGTCGTCGTCCGGCGGGTCGTCGGGTCCAGGGTCGCGAACAGCGCGTCCTCGACCAGCACGCCCGCGCCGGTGATCTGGTTCAGCAGCGAGGACTTGCCGGCGTTGGTGTACCCGGCGATCGCCACCGAGGGAACCAGGTTCCGGCGCCGCTCCTGACGCATCGTCGACCGGGTGCTCTTCATGTCCTTGAGCGTCCGGCGGAGCTTCGCGATCTTGGTGTTGATCCGGCGCCGGTCGGTCTCGATCTTGGTCTCACCGGGACCACGGCCGCCGATACCGCCACCGGCGGCACCGACGCGGCCACCGGCCTGGCGGGACAGGTTTCCACCCCAGCCACGCAGGCGCTGCTTCATGTACTGCAGCTGGGCCAGCTCGACCTGGGCCTTGCCTTCCTTGCTCTTCGCGTGCTGCGCGAAGATGTCCAGGATCAGCGCGGTCCGGTCGACGACCTTGACCTTGAGCTTGTCCTCCAGGTTGCGCAGCTGCGCGGGCGCCAGCTCGCCGTCGGCGATCACGGTGTCGGCGCCGAGCGCCGCCACCAGGTTGCGCAGGTCGACGACCTTGCCGGAGCCGATGAAGGTCGCCGGGTCGGGCTTCTTGCGGCGCTGGATCACGCCGTCGAGCACCTCGGAGCCGGCGGTCTCGGCGAGCAGCTTCAGCTCGGCCAGCGAGTTGTCCGCGTCCTCGGCGCTGCCCTCGGTCCAGACGCCGACCAGCAGCACCCGCTCGAGCAGCAGCTTGCGGTACTCGACCTCGCTGATGTCGGTCAGCTCGGTCGACATACCGACCACGCGGCGCAGCGCCTGGCGCTCCTCGAGGTCGAGGCCCTCGGTGGTCAGATCCTGGTCATACTCATCGTGACCCGTCAACGAAGCGCCGGAGTCATCGCCCTCGATGAGGTCGGTTTCGACGTCGGTGGTCTCGTATGCCTGTGAATGGGTCGTCATATACCTTCCATGGTGGCACGGGCTCCTAGTACAGGCGACCCGTTTACCTGGAGTCAACGCCCCACGCAGGAATCAGATTCCCAACCACGCCCGATCGAACTCCCCGCGCGCGTGCAGCACGGCCGGTCCGGTCAGTTCCAGATGATTGTCGGCACGCCACGTGACCGACACTTCACCGCCTGGTACGCCGACGCGATACGTCACCGGAAGCTCGTCGCGGGCCTGGCGTGCGGCCGCGACCGTGACGGCACAGGTGCCCGTCCCGCAGGACCGGGTCTCCCCCGCGCCCCGCTCGTGCACCCGCATCTGGACGTCGTGCGCACCCCGGCGTACGACGAACTCGATGTTGACACCCTCCGGAAACGCCTCCGCCGGAGACCAGCCGGGCTGATCGCAGAGGTTGCCGGGCTCCTCCAGGCTGTCGACGAACGTGACGGCGTGCGGATTGCCCATGTCCACGGACACGGCGGGCCACTGGTGACCGTTGGCCTCGACCACGATTCCGGCCGCGGCGGGGAGCGTCGGCTCGCCCATGTCCGCGGTCAGCGTGCCGTCGTCGTTCTGCCGGACCTCCTTGACCCCCGCCCGCGTGCCGACCCGGACCGGTTTGCCGTCGATCAGGCCCGCCTCGGCGAGGTACTTCACGAACACCCGGACGCCGTTCCCGCACATCTCCGCGATCGAACCGTCCGCGTTGCGGTAGTCCATGAACCAGTCGCCGCCGTCCGCGACGTACGACTGCTGGTCGCCCCGGATCACCCGCAGCACCCCGTCCGCGCCGAGCCCCGCGTGCCGGTCGCACAGGAACCGCACCACGGCCGCGTCCAGCTCGCCGTGCACGGAACCGTCCGGGTCGGGCAGAACCACGAAGTCGTTCTCCGTACCATGCCCCTTCAGCCAAGGAAACGTACTCATGCGGACAGCGTACGGCGAGGCATTTTCACCGAGACGAAAACCTCCCCCTGTGTGGACCGTGCTCACTGTCAGACTTCGAAGCGTGACGCTGCGGATGGTCTTCGATCGGGACGACCTCCACCGGGTCCGGCTCGCCGACGGGCCGGACCCGCTGTGGGAGCTCGTCCTGGGCCTGCATGTCGCACGGGAGCCGGAGGTGCCGTCACATCTCGCGCGATGGCGGGACCAGGCAGCGATCCGGGTCACGGCGCACGATCACGCCCGCGAGTGGCTCGGCCTCCTGTTCGCGCTCGTACCGCTGGAGGGCAACTTTCCCGACTTCCTCACCCCGGCGTACTCCGGCGACGACATCGACGCCGGCTGCGAGACCGTGGCCCGTACCGAGCGCAAGCTGCTGCGTCCGGACCTCGAAGCAGTGTTCACCGGCCGCAAACCGCCACAGTGGGTACGTGAGCTCGCCGCGGGTGATCATCGGCGGCTCACTGATGTCGCTGGTGCGGTGCGCACCGGGTACGACGTACTCCTCGGGCCGGTGTGGCACGACCTGACCAGGAGCGTCGGCACCGACCGGAAGACCCGTGCCGCCGCCTTCGCCCAAGGCGGCGTGGACGCTCTGCTCCGATCCGTCCCCGGCGTGATCGGCTGGGACGGGCAGGTGCTGGAGATCGGCTACGGCCTCCGGCACCACACCGTGCACCTGCGTGGTCGCGGTCTCACGATCCTGCCGAGCTACTTCTGCACCGAGCGCCCGATCACGCTGATCGACCCCGAACTCCCACCTGTCCTCGTCTACCCCGCGGCCGCCGGCACCAACTCCGGCCCGCGTACGGCGTCCGCGCAGTTGGTCGCCCTGCTCGGCCGGACCCGCGCCGAGTGCCTGGCCGCCCTGGCCACGACCCGCACGACGAGCGGACTCGCGGCCGAGGTCGGTACGTCGATCGGCAGCGCCAGCAAGCACGCGACTGTCCTGCGGGACGCCGGCCTGATCACCACCGTCCGCCACGGCGGCGCTGTCCGCCACCATGTCACCGAACTCGGAGCGGCTCTCCTCGATGAACGCTGACCGCCTGTTCCTCAGCCTGCTGTTTCTCCTCGGACTCCTTACCGCCTGCTCGGGCGAGGACGACCGGGTGAAGCTCAAGGCCGCCCTCGAGAAGGGACCGTTGTCGGTCTCGGTGGATTCGTCGGGCAAGGCCGAGTTCGGGGCGACCGAACAGTTCGAGGTCGACATCTTCGATCCCGGCAAGGGCGTGTCCACTGCCGAGGAACGCGTCGAGGAGCAGCGCCGGAACGAGCAGGCCGAGCTCCGGTGGTACGTCGTGTTCGTGCTGGCGGCCGAGGGCGGCAGGGAGGCCTTGTTCGAGTTCGCGCCGGACGGGCTGATGCAGGTCACACTGTCCGGGAAGGTGGTGCAGTCGTTGCGGATGCGCATCACGGAGGTCGAGCTGACTCCGGGCGCGACCGCCGAGATCACCCAGCTCGCCGCAGCGACCGCCGGTCCGGGCGGAACCTTGCCGGATCCGCTGCTGCCGAAGGAACTGGTCGGTCGGTGGACCGGCAAGCTCAGCTTCTTCGAACGCCGTAACCCCCTGGGTAAGGGCTACACCCGGCCCGACCGGCCGATCACCATCACGATCCCAGCCCGCAAACTCCCCGCCTCGGACGTGGTCGGTACCGCGTACCTGCCGAAGGCGGACTTCACCGTGACCTTCGGCGACCGGGAGCAGAAGGAGGTCCGGCCGGCGCAGAAGAACACGTTCGTGCTGGCGACCACCGCGGACCGGCCGATCTCGATCAACCGCGTCTACGTCCGGATCACCGGCGACAACGGGCCGCCGTTCAGTCTCACGGTGCTGGCCAACGGCAAGTTGTACATCGAGCAGTACAAGAGCGTCCAGGCACAGGCCGAGCTGAATCTCGCGCACCTCGAGCAGGCCGCACTGCTCACGAGAGCCGGCTGACATGCGACGACTGCTGCTGCTCATCCCCGTGCTGTTGCTGCTCGCGGGCTGCGTACAGAAGGACTCGATCTCCTTCGGTCCGGTGGAGATCTCGGTCGACGAAGCCGGGTCGGTCGAGGTGTTCGTGGGCCCGTCGTTCGCGACCCCGATGGGCGACTTCAAGGTAGGAGCCGCGATCACGGTTATCGACCGGCAGCCGGACGACCACTGGTACGTCGTCGTACGGCACACCCAGCGGTCGGTGGTGACGGACACCGTCTACCGGCTCAGCTCCACGAGCGGACTGCGGATCGAGTCCGGCGGGCAGCTGGTCGAGGAGTTCGCCAGGCATCGCGCGTTGATCGTCGTACCGCCCGGGAAGGCGAACACGATCCGGATCAGCCCGCTCGGGGACGGCGAGTACTCCGTGCGCGATGCCGGGACGGTCGCGTTGCCGGCCGGACTGACCGGGGCCTGGTCCGGTTCGTTGCGCGGCGGGGACCGGAATGTCTGGACGAACAAGACGAACGAGTACTGGCCGCGGTCGCAGGTTCGGTTGCGGCTGTTCGGCGGCGAGATCGGGCAGCCCGTCGGCGAGTTCAGCTATCCGGCCTGGGACTGCTCGGGAGTCGTCGTCCTCGCTGATGTCGGAACCGCCTTCCGTCCGCTCACCGGCGCGGACGGGCGGCCCCTGATCGGGGTCCGGCTCAAGCACGTCGTCCTGGAAAGTGGGCGCACCCAGCGCTGCGGCGGATTCGTCAAGGCGGGCCAAGGCGATCCGGACCACGGCTGGCTGACGCTCCGAACCATTGCCGGCGGCAAACTCCGGATGGACACCAGCCTGGAGTGGACGCCCGAGGCCGGCGAGGACGAGCCGAACGCCGAGCGCCCGATCTCGACGACCCTGACGCGCTAGTTTTGGCCCATGATCGCGTACTTCTGGGAGCGGGACGATGCCGTCGCGGTCGCGGACCAACTGGGCGGTGAGGTCGGCCGCGGGCGCTTCCACGGGGAGGACGACGACGAGGATCACCCGTGGGTCGTCGTACTGGAGGACGTGGACCGGACCGCGCTGGATGCGTTGCTGGCTGAGCACGACGGGTGGCTCGACACCGAGACGGATGAGGCACCGGCCGCTCCTCCCCCGCTGCCGGAGGGGCCGAAGCGGTTCAAGGGTCGGCAGCTCGACAGGTAGAGCACCGGCGAGACGGTGTACGCGCGGACACGATCACGCTCAGGTGCACTATGTAGGCGCTTTGTACGTACTGTTCAGCTGCCGACAACCCGGCCGGCACGGCGACCGGTGGGTGTGCCGTTGGTGAAGGCTGGCTGGCCGGCGAGGAGGACGTGCCGTACGCCGACGGACAGCTGCCAGGGATCGTCGTACGTCGACTTGTCGGCGACCTGGGCCGCGTCGAGGACGACCAGGTCGGCGACGGCGCCGGGTCGGATCACGCCGCGGTCGGACCAGCTGAGGCGGGAGGCTGGGAGCGACGTCATCCGGCGGATCGCCTCGGGAAGGGTGAGGACACCCCGGTCGCGGGCGTAGTGGCCGAGGACGCGCGGGAAGGTGCCGAAGTTGCGGGGGTGCGGGTGGCCCGGTCCGGTCGCGTCCATGATCCAGCCGTCGCTGGCGACCGCTGTCCGTGGATGTTCGAGGACCGTTGTCACGTCGTCCTCGCTCATCGCATGGTTCACGACGCTGACCGCGGCCTGGTGCGACTCGAGGATGCGGAGCACGATCTCGGCGGCGTCCACCCCGTCCTGCCGGGCGATCTCGGCGAGGCTCAGGCCGCGGCAGTCCGCGTAGCGCCCGGGTGGGAGGGATGCGATCACGACGGTGTCGGGTGAGAGCAGTACGTCGGCCCGCAGCGCGTCCGCGATCCGTGCTCGTTCGGCGGGATCGGCAAGCCTGGCGAGCAACGCAGGGCGACGAGCGCGGCCTCGCGCGGGTGCCGGAGGCGTCTCGTCGGCGAGCGCCCAGGTCGGCAGTCTGGTGGTCAGCGTCGTGCTCGTCGCCGTGTACGGGTAGGCATCCCAGCCCAGGTCGACATCGTCGACCCGGTCCAGCAGTTCGAGAGCCGCGGCGACCAAGCCGTAGTTGGCCTTGCCAACGGCTTTCAGGTGCGAGATCTCCAGCCGTGCGCTGCCCGCCCGTGCGGCCGCGATCGCCTCGTCCAGTGCGGCGAGCAGACCGGCGCCCTCGTTGCGGATATGAGTGGAGTAGAGCAGACCGCACTCCGCGGCAGTGCCGACGAGCGCCGCCACCTCTTCCGGTGACGCGTAGGTGCCTGGCGCATAGATCAGGCCGGTGGAGAAGCCGACAGCGCCCTGGTCGGCCGCCGCTCGTAGCAGGTCCTGCATCGTCCGGAGCTCGGACGGCGACGGCGGTCGCTGCGCGCTGCCCATCGCGGCGATCCGCAGCGTGCAGTGGCCGACCTGGAGGGCGAGGTTCACGGCCGGTTCCAGCGTCGTCGCGAAGCCGGCGAGGTCGTGCCACGACCAGTCGTGCCGGGGATCGAGGAACGCCGTGCCCGCCCGCAGGGTCTCGAGATCGGTGATCGGGAACGGGGACCAGCCGCAGTTCCCGGCGACGAGAGTGGTGACGCCCTGGGCGAGCTGCGACGCTGCCGCCGGACTCGAGCCGAGACTGAAATCCGCGTGCGAGTGCAGGTCGACGAATCCCGGTGCCACAATGTTGCCTGTGGCATCGATGACCTCTGCGTCGGACACCGGATCGCCGGGCGGCAGCACCGCGCTGATGCGCTCCCCCTCGACGAGCACCGTGCCGGGCCTGAGCTCGGCGCCGGTGCCGTCCGCGACCAGGCCGCCGGTCAGCGCCACGCGCATCGAATCACTCCTGTTCTGGTCCGAGGGACAGCTCGGCGACCGTGTTGGCGGCGATCAGCTCCCGGTCGACGGCATGCCCGAGACCGGGCGCCTCGGGCACCTGGACGACGCCCCGGACCGCGGTCACGGCGGGTACGACGACATCCCTGGCGTAGTACTTCTCCGAGGCGGACACATCCGATGGGAGGGTGAACCCGGGGAGAGCGGAGAGCGCGACGTTCGCCAGCCGGCCGATCCCGAACTCGTGCATGCCGCCGCACCAGACCGGGATCCCGGCGTCCCGCGCCCGGTCGTGCGCTTCACGCGCTGGGGTCAGCCCGCCCATCCGGGACACCTTGATGTTGAGGACCTGCAGCGCTTGTAGTTCCAGCGCGGTCTCCAGGTCGGCGACCGTCTCGATGCTCTCGTCGAGGCAGACAGGGGTGCTGATCCGGCGCTGCAGCTCGGCGTGGGTGAGCAGATCGCGGGGCGCGAACGGTTGCTCGATCATCGTCAGCCGGTAGGCGTCCAGCTGTTGCAGGTGTGCCAGGTCGTCGGCTCTGTAGATGCCGTTGGCGTCGACATGTAGATCGAGCTCCGGGTACGCCGCACGCACGGCACGAACCGGTTCGATGTCCCAGCCCTGGGCGATCTTCAGCTTGACCCTCGGGTACCCAGCGTCGACCTGACGCTGGACCTGTCCCAGCAGTTCGTCGATCGTCGGCTCGATGCCGAGCGAAACACCCGCAACAACTTCGGTCCGTGTCTTGCCCAGAACTGTCGCGAGCGGCAGTCCCTGGGTCTCTGCCCACAGGACCCACGTGGCCATGTCCACGCCGGCCTTCGCAAAGTTGTTGCCCCGGACCTTGGACCACCTGCGGGCGAGCTGATCCGGATGTGTCCACGGGCGATCCAGGATCGCGGGCAGCAGGTACTTCGAGGCGATGTGCCAGCAGGACTCGACCGTTTCGGGGGCGTAGAACGGGTCGGAGGACGACGCGATCTCGCCCCAGCCGACCGCGCCGGACGCGTCCTCCAGCTCGACCAGGATGTGGTCGAGGAACGCCTTGCGGTGCGAGCTGGTCTGGAACTCGTGCACCAGCGGCATCCGGACCCGGTGCAGCCGGGCGGCGACGATCTTCAGGTCAGTTGACATACAACCCCAGCTCCGTGTTCAAGCGGTCGCGCTCCACCAGCCGCCGACGCGCGCCCTTCGCGCTCGCGGTGGTCAGCGTCGCCAGGACATGCAGCACCGAGGCGACGACCGTCGGTGAGTCGACGTACGACGCGCTGCCGGTCGCGACGTAGATGCACTGGTCGGCGAGCTTCGCCAGCGGCGCGTCCTCGAAGTCGGTGACCGCGACGAGTTCACCGCCCGCCTCGACGAACCGGCGGGCGATCTCGACGGTGTCGCGGCGGTACCGGCGGAACGAGAACGCCACCATCAGGTCGTTGGACCGGACGTCGGCCAGCACGTCGACACCGCGCACCACGGTGCCGTCGATCAGCGTCACCTGGGAGAGCCCGACGCCGAGGTCGAACGCCAGCAGCGACGCATACGAGAACGACTTCGCCGAGCCGATGATGAAGCGCCGGCGGGCGGCGACGATCCGGGCCGCGGCCTGGGCGATCGACTCGTCGCTGAGGATCTGGTCCAGGGCCTCGTCGATCGAGGCGCGCTCCTGCTCGACGACGCGGCGCTGCAGCATCGCGGACGAGCGGCGCTGCAGCCGGGCGTCGTACCGCTCGTGAGGGCTGGCGAGTTCGCGGTTCAGCGGGTCGTCAGGCATCGTCGGCCGGGCCGAAGTAGTAGGCGCCGGCGCCGTCCGCGAGGCGGCGGCACGAAACGGCGACCAGCCCCTTCGCCAGCAACTCCTCGAAGGACCGCCGCAACTCACCCGCATCGGCCGGCACGACCAGCTCGGTCAAGCCGGACGGTGTGCTGGGCTGCTCACGGGTCAGATCCCATTCGACGATCACGCGGTCGGTGCCCGGGCCGTACATGTCGGGGGCGAACCAACGGCCGCGGGCGCCCAGCACGTCGAGGTTGAAGTGCGCGTTGCGGATCTGCGCCGGGTCGTAGGTCCAGCGCATCCGCGACATGCCATGACTGAGGGCAACTTCGCGCTGGGCGTGCTTGAGCATCCGGCCGAGGCCGTGCCCCTGCTGGTCGGAGGCGACGACGGCCGACTGTGAGTAGTGGTAGAAACCGCGCCGGTCGGTGGCGCAGAAGCCGTACGCGAAGGCGACCAGCACGTCGTTCTCGTCGAGGATGCCGACCACCGAACCGCCGTTGCTCGCCAGCGCGCCGAGCAGCCGCGGGTTCAGCCCGTACGCCGGGTCGAGGTAGCCGAAGACCTCGCGGTACAGCGTCGAGGCCTCGGCGAACCTCGCCGCCGTGGTGAGCGAGACCGCGCGGAAGCTCACCTCAGAGATACGATTCATATCTCGATCCTATCCTCGCTCACCCGACGCTGGTCAATCGCCGATCGGATGATGATACGTTGACTATCCATGAGCATCGAGCGACTCAAGGAGTACGTCGGCGCGGAGACCCCGACCGGTGACGCGACCGCGCTGAACGCCTTCGCCGACCGGCTGGCGGCGCGCTACGCGGAGCTCGGCGGGACCGTCCGCCGGGTGCCCACACCGACCGGCGACCACCTGGTGGCCGACTTCCCCGGGCGCGCCGGCGAGGCGCCGCTGCTCTTCCTGGCGCACCACGACACCGTCTGGCCGATCGGGCAGCTGACCGACGCTATGCCGTGGCGCGAGGTGGACGGGATCATCCACGGTCCCGGCGTGTTCGACATGAAGGGCGGCCTCGTCGTTCTCGAGACCGCGCTGGCGCAGGTCGCCGACCGCGACCACCGGCCGCTGAAGGTCGTGGTCGTCGCAGACGAGGAGATCGGCTCCCCGTCGGCGCGGGAGCTGGTGACGGCCGAGGCAGCCGGTGTGTACGCCGCTTTCGGCTTCGAGCCGCCGCATCCGAACGGCGACCTGAAGACGTCCCGCTGGGGCAGCACGCGGGTCCGCATCGAGGTCACCGGCCGTGAAGCGCATGCCGCGCTCGACCCGGCCAGCGGTGTGTCCGCGATCGACGAGCTCGTCGACCAACTGGTCGCCGTACGGCGGATCGTCGCCGAGCACGACCAGGTGCTGTGCAATGTCGGCACGATCACCGGCGGCGGCCGCACGAACGTCGTACCGGGCTCGGCGGCGGCCGATATCGGGTTCCGTTTCGTCGATCCGTCGACGGAGGAGTCGGTCCTGGCGGCCGTCACCGCGTTGCGGGCGGTGCGGGACGCTCAGCTGACGGTGCGGGTGATGTCGAACCGGCCGGCCTGGCAACCGTCACCCGCGACCGACGAGCTGCTGGCGAAGGTGGCCGCGGCCGGACGGTCCGTCGGCCAGCAGGTCGGCGGTGCGGCCGCGTCCGGCGCGGCCGACACCAACCTGACCGGATGGTTGGGGATCCCAACGCTGGACGGCCTGGGCCCGCTCGGCAAGGGGGCCCACGCCGTCCACGAACAGATCGTCGCGGCGACCCCAGGCCGAGCGCGCCGGGCAGGGAGCCCCG
>NZ_JBSGFZ010000042.1:0-57525 GCF_053603655.1 Kribbella sp. NPDC004138 | reverse complement strand
GCCAGGGTTCCGGCCCGCGTCCGGGTGGTTCGGGCGGTCCGGGTGCCGGTCCGCGTCCGGGTGCGCCCCGTCCGGGTGCCCCGCGTCCCGGTGCGCCCCGTCCGGGCGGCCAGGGTGGCGGCGGCCCGCGTCCGGGTGCTCCGCGTCCGGGCAACAACCCGTTCAGCTCGACCCAGGGCATGCAGCGCGGTGGACCGCGCCCCGGCCCGGGTGGTGGCGGCGGCGACCGGCAGGGCGCTCCGAGCCCGGCCGGGATGGCTCCGCGTCCGCCGCAGGGTCGCGGCGGTGAGCGTGGCGGCGAGCGCGGCGGCAGCGACCGTCCGCGTTCGGGTGGTGTGCCGGGCGCCCCGCGTCCGAACCCGGCGATGATGCCGAAGTCCTCGGCCGGCACGTTCACCGGTCGTCCCGGTGGCGGCTCCGGCGGTCCCGGCGGTGGCGGCCGCGGTCGTCCCGGCGGCGGTCCGGGTGCCGGTCCGCGCAGCGGTGGCGGCGGCGGTGGCGGCGGTTTCCGTCCCGGTGGCGGCGGCCCCAGCGGCCCGCCCGGTGGCGGCGGTGGCCGTCCGGGTCCGGGCAACCGCGGCCGTGGCGGGACGCAGGGTGCCTTCGGGCGTCCGGGCGGTCCGGCGCGGCGTGGCCGCAAGTCGAAGCGGGCCAAGCGCCAGGAATTCGACAACATGCAGGCTCCGGCCGTCGGCGGCGTGCGCGTCAAGCACGGTGACGGCGAGGTCGTGAAGCTGCCTCGCGGCGCGTCCCTGACGGACTTCGCCGAGAAGGTCGGCGTCGACCCGGCGTCGCTGGTCCAGGTGCTGTTCCACCTCGGTGAGATGGTGACCGCGACCCAGTCGGTGAACGAGGAGACGCTCGAGCTGCTCGGCACCGAGCTGAACTACGACGTCCAGATCGTGTCGCCGGAGGACGAGGACCGCGAGCTGCTGCAGTCCTTCGACATCGAGTTCGGCAACGACGAGGGCGACGAGGGCGACCTGGCTCCGCGGCCGCCGGTGGTGACCGTGATGGGTCACGTCGACCACGGTAAGACCAAGCTGCTGGACGCGATCCGGATGGCGAACGTCGTGGCCGACGAGGCCGGCGGTATCACCCAGCACATCGGTGCGTACCAGGTGACCACCGAGGTCGACGGCCAGGAGCGGGCGATCACTTTCGTCGACACCCCGGGTCACGAGGCGTTCACCGCCATGCGTGCCCGTGGTGCGCAGGCCACCGACATCGTCATCCTGGTGGTCGCGGCCGACGACGGCGTGATGCCGCAGACGATCGAGGCGCTGAACCACGCCCGTGCGGCGGGTGTCCCGATCGTGGTCGCGGTGAACAAGATCGACGTCCCGGCGGCGGACCCGACCAAGGTGCGTGGTCAGCTGACCGAGTACGGCCTGGTTCCCGAGGAGTACGGCGGCGACACGATGTTCGTCGACGTCTCGGCCAAGTCCCGGATCAACATCGACGGCCTGCTCGAGGGCGTCGTGCTGACCGCGGACGCGGCGCTGGACCTGCGGGCCAACCCGCACATGCACGCCGAGGGCATCGCGATCGAGGCGAACCTCGACAAGGGCCGTGGTCCGGTGGCGACCGTGCTGGTGCAGCGCGGCACGCTCCGGGTCGGCGACTCGATGGTGGTCGGTCCGGCGTACGGCCGGGTCCGGGCCATGCTCGACGAGCACGGCAACACCGTCGAGGAGGCGACTCCGTCGCGTCCGGTCCTGGTGCTCGGTCTGACCGCCGTGCCAGGTGCGGGTGACAAGTTCCTGGTGGTCGACGACGACCGCCGGGCCCGGCAGATCGCCGAGCGGCGTGAAGCCCGTGCCCGTGCGGCCGCGAACGCCAAGCGTCGCGTCCGTCGTACCCTCGAGGACTTCATGGCCTCGATGGAGAAGGGCGAGGCCCAGGAGCTGTTGCTGATCCTCAAGGGCGACGTGTCCGGTTCGGTCGAGGCGCTCGAAGACGCCCTGGTCCGGATCGAGGTCGGCGACGAGGTCAACCTGCGGATCATCGACCGCGGTGTCGGTGCGATCAACGAGAACGACGTCAACCTGGCCATCGCGTCGAACGCCGTCATCATCGGCTTCAACGTGCGGCCGGCCGGCAAGGCCGGTGACCTGGCCGAGCGCGAGGGCGTGGATGTCCGGTACTACTCGGTCATCTACTCGGCGATCGACGACATCGAGGCCGCGCTGAAGGGCATGCTGAAGCCGATCTACGAGGAGGTCACCCTCGGCCAGGCGGAGATCCGCGAGATCTTCCGCTCCTCGAAGGTGGGCAACATCGCCGGTTGCTGGGTGACCAGCGGCCTGATCAAGCGCAACGCGAAGGTCCGGTTGATCCGGGACGGCTCGGTCGTCCTCGACAACACCGAGCTGTCGTCGCTGAAGAGGTTCAAGGACGACGCGTCCGAGGTCCGTGAGGGCTTCGAGTGCGGTCTGACCATCAACAACTTCAACGACATCAAGATCGGTGACGTCGTCGAGGCGTTCGAGCTCCGCGAGAAGCCGCGCAGCTGACAGCAGGCGGTGACCCAGCCCTGGGTCACCTAGGAGTAGCGTCCGGAGAGACCACGGTCTCTCCGGACGTTGTTCATGAATGAGGGAGTGAGCCCTGATGGGTGAAGCAAGGGCGAAGCAGCTGGCCGACCGGATCCAGGTGCTCGTCGCGGAGCTGCTCGAGCGCCGGGTCAAGGACCCGCGGCTGGGATTCGTCACGGTGACGGACGCCCGGCTGACCGGCGACCTGCGCGAGGCCAGCGTCTTCTACACGGTCTACGGCGACGAGCAGGCGCGGGCGGACACCGCGGCCGCGCTGGAGTCGGCGCGCGGCCTGATCCGCAGCGAGGTCGGCAAGGCGCTCGGGCTGCGGCACACGCCGAGCGTGGCGTTCTTCCTGGACGCCGTCCCGGAGACCGCGGGGCACATCGAGGAGCTGCTCGAGAAGGCCCGGATGGCCGACGCCGAGGTGGCCAAGGCCGCCGCGGGCGCGAAGCCGGCCGGTGACGCCGACCCGTACAAGCACAAGGACGACGACGAGGACGAGCAGGACTGAGGCCGGCGTTGAGCTCTGAGTTCACGGCGGCGTCGGACGGGATCGTGGTCGTCGACAAGCCGGCCGGGATGACCTCGCACACCGTCGTCGCCCGGATCCGCCGGCTGGCGGGCACCCGGAAGGTCGGTCACGCCGGCACGCTGGACCCGATGGCGACCGGCGTCCTGGTCGTCGGCCTGAACCGCGCGACCCGGCTGCTCGGCCACCTGCAGCTCGCCGACAAGTCGTACGACGCGACGATCCGGCTCGGCGCCACCACGACGACCGACGACGCCGAGGGCGAGATCCTCACCACCGCCGCGGTCGACGGCGTGACGGCCGAGGCGATCTCGACGGCCGTCGCGGCGTACCGCGGCGAGATCTCGCAGGTGCCGTCGAAGGTGTCCGCGATCAAGGTCGACGGGAAGCGGGCGTACGAGCGGGTGCGCGCGGGCGAGGAGGTCGCGCTCAAGGCGCGCGCCGTGACCATCTCGCTGTACGACGTGCTGGACGTGCGGGTCGGCCCGGACGGGATCGACGTCGACGTGTCGGTGGACTGTTCCAGCGGGACGTACATCCGTGCGCTCGCGCGGGACCTGGGCGCGGACCTCGGCGTCGGCGGTCACCTGACCGCGCTGCGGCGTACCCGGGTCGGCTCGTTCGGCCTGGCCGCCGCGCATTCGCTGGAGTCGCTGGCGAAGTCGTTCGACTGGTTGCCGATCGCGGACGTTGCCGCTGGCACCTTCCCGCGGTTCGACGCGGACGAGGCACAGTCGGCCGCGATCCGCACCGGCCGCCCGCTGCCGGGCCTGGACCTGGAGGCCGGTCAGACCGCGATGTTCGCCCCCGACGGCACGTTCCTCGCCCTGTACGAGCCGCACGGCCCGCTCGCCAAGCCGACGGCGGTCTTCGTCAGCTGATCCTCCTGGGTACCGGGAGGTATGAGCGGCGAGGAGTTGACGGCCGAGTTCGGCGTGGTGGCCGAGTGGACCGCTGACGTCGTTGACGAGCTCGGGCCGGAGTACGCGATCGTCGCGGGCTGCCGGGGGAGCGGCGACCCGGCGGTGCTCGACTGGCTGGCTCAGGCCTGTGGCGTGGCTCCCGAGACTGCGCTGGTCGATGTCGGCGCGGGGGTGGGCGGAGCGGCCGCCTGGCTCGCGGAGACGTACGGCGCCCGGGCGGCGCTGGTCGAGCCGATGGAGGCGGCCTGCCGCGCGGCGCGGCGGATGTTCGGGTGGGACGCGGTCCGGGCACGCGGCGAGGCGCTGCCGTTCGGCGACGGGCAGTTCGACGTGGCCTGGTGCGTCGGGGTGCTCTGCACAGTGCACGAGAAGCGGGCGTTGCTGCACGAGATCGCGCGGGTGCTGCGGCCGGGCGGCTCGCTCGGGATGACGGTGCTGGTGGCGGATCCCGCGTTGCACAGCGCCGTACCGAAGGGGAACGAGTTCCCGGAGGCGGACGACCTGCGGGACCTGATCGCCGGGGCCGGGTTGACCCTGCGGGCGCTGACCGAGGCGCCGAACGGAACGACGCCCACCGAGTGGGTCCTGAAGGCGGACCAGGTGGACGAGATGCTGCGGAAGCAGCACCGGAGCGACCGGGCCTGGCGCGAGTCCGAGGAGCAGGGCCGCAAGCTGTCTCACCTGCTCACCACCCGCCAGGTCACCACCTGTCTGCTGCATGCGACGAAATCTGTCGTTGCGGCAGGTTAGCGTGCAGTGGCATGAAATACGGGTTCGTGATGGCGTACGGCGATGCGCGGGATGCGGCCGAGCTGGCGGTGCTTGCCGAGGAGCACGGCTGGGACGGGTTCTTCGTGTGGGAGTCGATCTGGGGCATCGACGCCTGGGTGATGCTCGGCGCCGCGGCGATGACGACGGAGCGGATCAGGCTGGGGACGATGCTCACGCCGCTGCCGCGCCGCAAGCCGTGGGACGTGGCGGGACAGACGTCGACGGTCGACAACCTGAGCGGCGGCCGGGTGATCCTCGCCGTCGGGTTGGGCGTGTCCGGCGACGAGCGGTTCTGGCTGTTCGAGGACGACCCGGGGCGCAAGGTCCGGGCGGAGCTGCTGGACGAGTCGCTGGAGATGCTGCAGCACCTGTGGCGTGACCAGCCGTTCGAGTTCACCGGCCGGCACTACCGCTCGGAGAAGGTCGCCGAGCTGATGCCGCCCGCACCGCCGCCGCCGGTCCAGCAGCCGCGGATCCCGACCTGGGTGGTCGGGGCTTGGCCGCGGCCGAAGTCGATGCGCCGGGCCGCGCTCCAGGACGGCTGGCTGCCCAACTACGTCGTGGCGCCGGGCCAGGAGCGCGGCGAGTGGACACCGGCGCTCCTGGGGGAAGGCGTCGAGTGGATCCGCCGCGAGCGTGCCGGTCACGGCCTGGGCATGGACGGGTACGAGATCGTTGCCGAAGGCTCCACCTCCGCCGACGACCCGGATCCGGCCGCCACGGTCCGCCCGTGGGCCGAGGCGGGTGCGACCTGGTGGATCGACGCGGACTGGTCGTCGATGGACCCGGCCGAGGTCCGCGCGGCCGCCGAGCGCCGGCTCCGGGCCGGTCCGCCCCGCGTCGACTGACTCCGCACCGTACGCTGGAGAGGTGCGTTCTCGTCCGACGTTGGAGTGGGCCCCGGGCCCGGAAGTGCTGGCGTTGGAGCCGGGCCGGACGGATGTCGGCCCGGTCGCGGACATCGTGGCCGCCGGGCGGGTCGTCGTCCTGAGCGGCGCCGGGATCTCGACCGAGTCGGGGATACCGGACTACCGGGGCGAGACCGGGAGCCTGCGCACGCACACCCCGATGACGTACGGCGACTTCACCGCGACCGAGGCCGCCCGGCAGCGGTACTGGGCGCGCAGCCACCTCGGCTGGCGCACCATCGCCCGCGCCGCGCCGAACGACGGGCACCGCGCCGTCGCCGCCCTCCAGGCCCGCGGGTACCTGAGCGGCATCATCACCCAGAACGTCGACGGCCTGCACCAGGCGGCCGGCGCCCGCGACGTCGTCGAGCTGCACGGCAACCTCGACCGCGTGATCTGCCTGGACTGCGGTACGACGTCGGCGCGCGAGGTCCTCGACCGCCGCCTCCGGGCGGCCAACCAGGCGTTCACGGCGGAGGCGACCCGGATCAACCCCGACGGCGACGTCGAGCTGCCCGAGGACGTCGTCCGCACGTTCAGCGTCGTCCCGTGCACGGTGTGCGGCGGCACCGTGAAACCCGACGTGGTCTTCTTCGGCGAGAACGTCCCGAAGAGCCGCGTCGAGCGCTGCTACCGGCTGATCGACGACGCGAACGCCGTCCTGGTTCTCGGTTCCTCGCTCACGGTGATGTCCGGGTTCCGCTTCGTCCGGCACGCCGCCAAGTCGGGTACGCCGGTGCTCATCATCAACCAGGGCCTGACCCGCGGCGACCCATACGCGACCTGCAGGGTGAACCTGCCGCTCGGGAGGGCACTGGGGGACCTGCTGGAGGAAACCACCGGGCCGAGCCACGCGTGAGGTGGCCCGGCCCGTGGTCCGCGGTACGGATTGGAAAGGGTCAGCGTTGCGCGCTGGTCCGTACGCGGTTCGTGGAGGCCTCGAGGGCCTGAGGGGAGGCAGCGGCCTGCTTCGCCAGGGCACGGGCCTTGGCCGCCCAGGCGGACTGCTCGGCTGCGGTCACGACCGGCGCCTGGCCGGTCAGCGTCTTGTAGGTGAGGGAGGCCATCCCGGCCTCGCCTTCGTAGCGCGGGTGGTAGTTCAGCGCCCGCAGCAGGTTGATGTCCTTGCCCTGGATCCAGGCCTGCCCGTCCGGCGCGCACGCGTCGTGCCCGGTGGACGGCGTGAAGGTGTCGACGTACGTCGCTCCGCCGGCCGCGGCGGCACCGGCGACAGCCGCGTTCAGCGCCTGCTCGATCGAGTACAGGTAGGCGTAGTCGCCGTCGGCGAACGGCAGGATCGACGGGCAGGTGCCGTGCTCCGGCGCGATCTTCGGGTACCCGATCAGCACGATCGTCGCCTGCGGCGCCCGGGCCCGGATGCCCTGGACGACGATCGCGATCCGGGTCTGCGTCTGGGTGATCTTCGCCCGCAGCGTGTCGACCCCGTCGACCGTGAAGTGCGCCTTGCAGGGAGCGCCGGCCGGGTCCGAGGCCCGCAGCCCGGGGCAGGTGCCGATGATGTCGCCGAAGACGCCGAAGTCGTTGCCGCCGATCCCGAGCGTCACCAGGTCGGTGTCCGGCGTCAGCGCGTCGAACTGGGGCGCCGCGGTGCCGAGGACCGTGCTCTGCGGCTGGGTCATGTTCGTGGTGTCGGCGCCGCCGCAGCTCACGTCGGTGAACCGCCACACGCCGAGCGCCGCCGCGAGCATCTTCGGGTAGTTGCTGTACGAGCGGGCGCAGCCGAGCGACAGCAGGTCGGCCAGCGGGACGAACGGGGCCGACGTGTACGAGTCGCCGAGCGCGACGTACTTCGTGAACCGCGGCGTCGCGGCGGCCTGGGTGGCGCCGGCCGCGGGCAGGCCGACGACCAGCGTGAGTGCCGCGCAGGCGGCGACCAGACGGCGTAGCTTCACGAGACCTCCCCAGCAGGGCCCACCAGTGCGCCGCCCACCCTAAGTTGAGTCACTGCCCGATTACAAGGGGTGATCGTGGACCTGATGAAAGCGATCCTCCCGGGGCATGGAATCCTGCTCTCATGCGTGTCTGGCACGGATTGGACGAGGTGAGCCCGGACTTCGGGCCGTCGGTCGTCACCATCGGCAACTTCGACGGCGTGCACCGGGGTCACCAGGAGGTGCTCGCGCACGCCCGCGCGCGGGCGGCCGAGCTGGGCGGCCTGCCGGTGGTCGCGATGACCTTCGACCCGCACCCGATGCAGGTGCTCCGGCCCGACCGCGCGCCGCTGATGCTCACCGATCCGGCCCGGCGCGCCGAGCTGCTCGGCGAGGCGGGCGCGGACGCGGTGCTGATCCTCCCGTTCACCAAGGAGGTCTCGCACTGGACGCCGGAGGAGTTCATCGAGCGCACGCTGGTGACCGCGCTGCGCGCCAAGGCGATCGTGGTCGGTGAGAACTTCCGGTTCGGGCACAAGGCGGCCGGTCACGTCGACACGCTCCTCCAGGCAGGAGCGCAGTACGGCTTCCAGGTCGAGGGGCTGAGCCTCGCGGGCGTCCAGCAACCGTGGTCGTCGACGTATGTGCGGCAGAAGCTCGCCGACGGCGACGTGGAGGCCGCCGCCGAGGCGCTCGGCCGCCCGCTGCGGGTCACCGGCGTCGTGGTCGAGGGCGACAAGCGCGGCCGTGAACTCGGCTACCCGACCGCGAACATCCCGGCCGACCCGGGCGCCGCGGTCCCGCAGGACGGCGTGTACGCCGGGTGGCTGACCGTGCTCACGCCGGCGCCGGGCGCCCCGGCGTACCCGGATCCGCTGCCCGCGGCGATCAGCGTCGGCAGCAACCCGACCTTCGACGGCGTCGACCGGCGGGTGGAGTCGTACGTGCTCGACCGCGACGACCTGGAGCTGTACGGCGCAGCAGTCGCGATCGATTTCGTCGCCCGGCTGCGCGGCACCCAGATCCGTTTCGACAGCATCGACGAGCTGCTCGTCCAGATGAAGGCCGACGTCGACGGCGCGCGCCGCCTGCTCAGCACCGATCCGGGCTGATTAGGGGAGCAGTCCACGGACTGATACGCTGGCTGCTGCCGTCTGAACGGCCGCGGATCGAGAGTGCTCGGGTGGAGAATGCCCCGGTGCGCCGCGCAACGGAAATCGAGAGGATGCCTGTGTCAGCTGTTGACGCTGCTACGAAGAAGAAGATCATGGGTGAGTACGCCCTGACCGAGGGTGACACCGGTTCCCCCGAGGTCCAGGTCGCGCTGCTGACGCACCGGATCAGCCACCTGACCGAGCACCTGAAGGAGCACAAGCACGACCACCACAGCCGTCGTGGCCTGTTGCTGCTCGTCGGTCAGCGCCGCCGGCTGCTGAACTACCTGGCGAAGAAGGACATCAACCGCTACCGGTCCCTGATCGAGCGGCTCGGCCTTCGCCGATGACGTCGCGAGGAGCGGCCCCCCGAAACCTGGGTGGCCGCTCCTGGCGTATCCACGCCCCGGCGTGGCACAACTGAATACCGAACAGCAAGACGTACGAGGCGACGCGAAGCGCGTGGCGGGAGGACGACCGGTCCTCGGTAGTGGCTTTCGGGTGACACACAACAGGCACCCGCGGGCCTCGATCGAAGACCGGCACCCCGGAAGCTCGCGCCTCGCAGTCGTCACACTGTGAGAGAGGGGTATCCCGTGTCGGGATCCACACGCGCGCCCATGGAGGGCGCCGAATTCGCTGAGGCCGTGCTGGACAACGGCAGCTTCGGCACTCGCACCATCCGCTTCGAGACGGGCCGTCTGGCCCAGCAGGCCGCCGGCTCCGCCGCGGCGTACCTCGACGGCGACACGATGGTGCTCTCGGCCACCACGGCCAGCAAGAAGCCCAAGGACCAGTTCGACTTCTTCCCGCTGACGGTCGACGTCGAGGAGCGGATGTACGCCGCCGGGCGCATCCCGGGCTCGTTCTTCCGCCGCGAGGGCCGGCCCTCGGAAGAGGCCATCCTGACCTGCCGGCTGATCGACCGCCCGCTGCGGCCGTCGTTCGTGTCCGGCCTGCGTAACGAGATCCAGGTCGTCATCACGGTCCTGGCGCTGAACCCGGACAAGCTGTACGACGTGCTCGCGATCAACGCGGCCTCGATGTCGACGCAGCTCGCCGGCCTGCCGTTCTCCGGCCCGATCGGCGGCGTCCGCGTCGCGCTGATCGAGGGCCAGTGGGTGGCGTTCCCGACCCACACCGAGCTCGAGGACGCGGTCTTCGACATGGTGGTCGCCGGCCGGGTGACCGAGTCCGGAGACGTCGCGATCATGATGGTCGAGGCCGAGTCCACCCCGGGCACCTTCGAGAAGGTCGCCGCCGGCACCCAGGCGCCGACCGAGGAGATCGTGGCCGAGGGTCTCGAGGCCTCCAAGGGGTTCATCAAGACCCTGGTCGAGGCGCAGGCCGACCTGGCCGCGCGGGCCGCGAAGCCGACGGGCGAGTTCCCGGTCTTCCCGGACTACCAGGAGGACGCGTTCGCGGCCGTCGAGGCGGCCGCGAGCGAGGAGCTGGCGCAGGCGCTGACGATCGCCGGCAAGCACGAGCGTGAGGACGCCACCGACGCGGTCAAGGCCGCCACGGTGGACAAGCTGGCCGCTGACTTCGAGGGCCGCGAGAAGGAGCTGTCCGCGGCGTTCCGCTCGCTGACCAAGAAGCTGGTCCGGCAGCGGGTGCTGAAGGAGAAGGTCCGCATCGACGGCCGCGGCCTGACCGACATCCGGCCGCTGAAGGCCCAGGTCGGCGTGCTCCCGCGGGTGCACGGCTCGGCGCTGTTCGAGCGCGGCGAGACCCAGATCATGGGTGTCACCACGCTGAACATGCTCCGGATGGAGCAGCAGCTGGACACGCTGTCCCCGGAGACCCGCAAGCGGTACATGCACAACTACAACTTCCCGCCGTACTCGACCGGTGAGACCGGCCGGGTGGGTTCGCCGAAGCGCCGCGAGATCGGTCACGGCGCGCTGGCCGAGCGGGCCCTGGTGCCGGTGCTGCCGTCGCGCGAGGACTTCCCGTACGCGTTGCGTCAGGTGTCCGAGGCGCTCGGCTCGAACGGTTCCACCTCGATGGGCTCGGTCTGCGCCTCCACCCTGTCGCTGCTGAACGCCGGTGTGCCGCTGAAGGCCCCGGTCGCCGGTATCGCGATGGGCCTGATCTCCGGTGAGGTCGACGGCAAGGAGGAGTTCGTCGCGCTGACCGACATCCTCGGCGCCGAGGACGCGTTCGGCGACATGGACTTCAAGGTCGCCGGCACCAAGGACTTCGTCACCGCGCTGCAGCTGGACACCAAGCTGGACGGCATCCCGGCCAGCGTCCTCGCGGGTGCGCTGACGCAGGCCAAGGACGCGCGGCTGACGATCCTGGACGTGATGGCCAAGGCCATCGACGCGCCGGGTGAGATGAGCGAGTTCGCGCCGCGGGTCATCTCGGTGAAGGTCCCGGTCGACAAGATCGGCGAGGTCATCGGCCCGAAGGGCAAGATGATCAACCAGATCACCGAGGACACCGGCGCCGACATCTCGATCGAGGACGACGGCACCGTGTACATCGGCGCGACCGACGGCCCGTCGGCCGAGGCCGCCCGGGCCGCGATCAACGCGATCGCGAACCCGACCATGCCGGAGAAGGGCGAGCGCTACCTGGGCACAGTCGTGAAGACGACCAACTTCGGTGCGTTCATCAGCCTGCTGCCGGGCAAGGACGGCCTGCTGCACATCTCGAAGCTGCGTCCGCTGGCCGGTGGCAAGCGCGTCGAGGCCGTCGAGGACGTGCTGTCGGTCGGGCAGAAGCTGCAGGTCGAGATCGCCGAGATCGACGACCGCGGCAAGCTCTCGCTGATCCCGGTCATCGAGGGCGAAGAAGGCGACAAGAAGGCCGAGCCCGCCGCCGAGTGACTCGAGCCATCACCAGCACGCTGCTGAGCCCGGAGGCGGGCGGTCCCGTGAAACGGACCGTCCTGCCCTCCGGGCTTCGCGTGCTGTCCCAGTCCGTGCCGGGCTTCCGCTCGGTCACCTTCGGCCTGTGGGTCGGGGTCGGCTCCCGCGACGAGCCGGAGCAGTTGGCCGGCGCGACGCACTTCCTCGAGCACCTGCTGTTCAAGGGCACCGAGCGCCGCGACGCGCTGGAGATCTCCGCCGCGATCGACGCGGTCGGCGGCGAGATGAACGCGTTCACCGGCAAGGAGTACACCTGCTACTACGCGCGGGTGCTGGACTCCGACCTGCCGCTCGCGGTCGACGTGGTCTGCGACATGATCACTTCCGCGACGCTGACGCCCGCGGACGTGGAGAGTGAGCGCGACGTCATCGACGAAGAGATCGCGATGCACGCCGACGAGACGTCGGACCACATCCACGACCTGTTCGCCGAGCAGCTGTGGGGCAGGTCCCCGCTCGGCCGCTCGATCACCGGTACGCCGGAATCGGTCGCCGGGCTGTCCCGCCAGCAGGTCGTGGGCTGGTACCGGCGCCGCTACAAGCCGTCCGACATCGTCGTCTCGGTGGCCGGCAACGTCGACCACGCCGACGTCGTCCGCCTGGTCCGCAAGGCGTTCGAGCGGCACTGGGTGACCGCCGAGGCCGAGCCCGCCGCCGTACGGCGTAGTTCCGCCCGGCGCGTTCCGACGTACGGCGGGGTGCGGGTGCACCACCGCGACGTCGAGCAGGCGCACCTGGTGCTCGGGATGCCCGGGCTGGTGCGCAGCGACGAGCGCCGCTACATCGCCGGTGTCCTGCACGGGATCGTCGGCGGCGGGATGTCGTCGCGGCTGTTCCAGGAGGTGCGGGAGAAGCGTGGCCTGGCGTACTCGGTGTTCTCGTTCGGTTCGGCGTACGCCGACTCGGGCATGGTCGGCGTGTACGCGGGCTGCCTGCCGAAGAAGGCCCCCGAGGTCCTGGACGTGATCCGCGGCGAGCTCGAGTCGATTGCCCGCGGCAACATCACGCCCGACGAGCTGCTCCGCGGCAAGGGGCAGATGCGTGGCTCGGTGGTGATGGGCCTGGAGGACACCGGCGCGAAGATGACCCGGATCGCCAAGGCCGAACTGGTCTACGGCGAACTCCCGACCGTCGACCAGATCCTGCACCGGATCGACTCGGTCACCCTCGACGACGTCAGCCAACTCGCCGCCGACCTCTACAAGGGCGCTCCCGCCCTGACCGTCATGGGCCCCTTCCAGGAAGACACGACCGCCTTCACGCTCTGACCAGGCGCACCGGCAAGGACTGGTAGCCGCGCAGGACCAGGCGATCACGACGGGCCGGTTCGCCGGCCGGTGTGATGCCTGCGAATCGTTCACGCAGGCGGCTGAACGCGATCGTGGCTTCGAGCCTGGCCAGGCTGTTGCCGAGGCAGATGTGCGCTCCGGCGCCGAAGCTCAACGGCTTGTTGCCGGTGCGCGACGGGTCGAACCTGTCGGGCTGCGGGAATCTCTGGGGGTCGCGGTTGGCCGCGCCCAGCAGGAGGACGAGGCCGGCGCCCGCAGGGATGGCGGTGCCGGAGATCTCCGCGTCGTTGCGGGCGGTGCGGGTCGTGACCTGCACGGGTGAGTCGTAGCGCAGCACTTCCTCGACGAACGCTTCGTCCGGTACGAGGCTCGGCTCCCGGAGCAGGATCGCGAGGCCGTTGCCGAGCAGGTCCGTCGTGGTCTCGAAGCCTGCCACCAGCAGCAGGATCAGGTTGGCGAGCAGTTCCTCGTCCGACAGCCGCCCGTCGCCTGCGTCCCTGGCAGCGACCAGTGCGCTGACCAGACCGTCGGCGCTGGGATCGCGGATCCGGCCGGCGAAGTACTCGCCCAGCTCTCGCGCCGCCGCGTCGGCGGAGGCGTCGGACGCATCGGTGAGCTCCAGCGCGGCCGTCAGGTCGGAGGCAAGCGGCCGGAAGCGATGCCGGTCGTCCGGCGGTACGCCGAGCAGCTCGCAGATGACCGTGACCGGGAGCTGGAACGCGAACCGGTCCATGAAATCGACCTCGGCCTGAAGGTCGTCGAGCAGGCCGTCGACCGCCGCCTCGATCGCCGGTCGCAGCGTGGCGACCCGGCGCGGCGTGAAGACCTGCGCGATCAGCGACCGCATCCGCCCGTGATCCGGCGGGTTCGCCCGCAGGATCGATCGCTGCATCATCTGCAGCGCGGGCTGGTCCGAAGGCTCGGACGGGATCTCGAAGGCAGGATTCCGCAGTACCTCGTCGGTCGCGGCGTATCCCGCGACCAGGAACACGTCGTCGGTCACCGGCAGCACCGGGCCCAGGCGGTGCACCGCGGCGTACAGCGGGAAGGGATCGGCTCGGCCGGCGGGGGAGAGCAGCTCCTGGAGGATCTCGGTCGCGCTCATGCCCGCCGTCCGAGCAGGAAGTAGCCGACGGCGTACAGCGTCGCGCCGGCGACCTCGAAGAGCTGGATCAGGCCGAACCGCGGACCGGACGTGAAGATGAAGAGACCTCCGAGTGTGTACGCGGTGGCTCCGGCGCCGAGCAATACACCCGCCACCCGCAGACCGTGCCGGGCCAGGATCCGCCCCAGCCAGACGTAGCCCAGCGGGAAGACGAGGAGCGCTGGGAACACGATCAGCGCGGCGGGGGTGTCGAGATCGGCCGGTTGGTGCACCACGCTCGGCGCGTACTCCGCGCGCACCGGGTTGTGCGAGCCGTCGAAGATGATCAGCGCGAACCAGAACAGGGTGCCGGCCAGGGCGGCGTACCAGGCGCGGAGGTCCCGGCGCCGGGCCAGCTGGTTGCCCAGCGCCATCATGCTTGCGAGGCAGACGATCTGCAGCCCGAGGCCGAGGGCCTGGATGTCGTGCGTGAGCCCGTAGCGCTCGCCGACCGCCGCGATGCTCCAGCCGTCGCGGGCGGGGTGGAGCACTGTCCCGAGCCAGAAGATCGGCCCGCCCGCGAATGCGGTGAGCCGAGCGGTGGTGCGCAGCTGGCGGCGCACGCCGGTCGGTGCCGGAAGGGTCTCGGTCATGGACGCCTCATTTCATTAGAGTGAGTCACTAGCGAACCATTAGAGCTGTGCTCTAGTCAATTGCTATGCTGCTCTCCATGGCGCGACGAGCGGACAAGACCCAGGCGAACCGGCAGCGGATGCGGGAGGCGGCTCAGGTGCTGTTCGCCCGCCGCGGGTACGCCGCGACGTCGATGCAGGCGATCGCCGGCGAGGCAGGGATGTCGGTGCAGTCGCTGTACTTCACGTTCGGCACCAAGCGGGCATTGCTGAGCGAGCTCCTGGACGTCGCGGTCGCCGGCGACGACGAGCCGGTGCCGACGCTCGAGCGTCCCCGGGTGCGGGCTGCGCTCGACGAGCCGGACCCGGAGGCTCAGTTGCGTGAGCAGGCCCGGCTGGCCCGGGAGATCTACGAACGGGTCGCGCCGGTGCTTCAGGTCGTCGCGCACGCCGCGACCGCCGATCCCGAGATCCACGAGCTGTGGGAGACCAACAACGCTCAGCGGGCCGTGGTCATGGAGCGGTTCGTCACCGCGCTGGCCGCCAAGACTCCGCTACGGGAGGACATTGCGACGGCCATCGACGTCACGCTCGCGTTGCTCAGCCCTGAGCTGTACCACTTCCTGACGGCACGCCGCGGCTGGGAGCCGGCCCGGTGGGAGGCGTGGACCGCGGACGCACTGGTGACACAGCTGCTGCCGGCCCGTTAGGTTGAAACCCGATACGTCACACGTGATCTGCCACTGGATCCCTGGATGCACGGGCTGGGCTCGCTTGCTGGGATGACACGCATTTGACGGCCGACGTGAGCGGCGCCGACCGGCGCGGCTCCGGCCTGCTCTGCGTGGAAGAGGATCATCGTGCTCGAGGCGTTCCGTACTGCCCGTGAATCGGTTGCCGACGCCGTCCGGATCACTCCTGGATGGCTCGCGCTGTACTCGGTTCTCCAGCTGCTCCTGGCGATCCTGCCCGGCGCACAGGTCGTACTGATCCGGGACCTGATCGAGGCGGACGACCCGTGGCGGCCGTTGCTCGGACTGACCGTCGTGGTCGGGTCGATGTACCCGCTGACGCAGGTGTCGAACGGCGCCGGGCAGCGGATGATGCTGCGATTGCGGCTGGCTCTGCGGGTCGAGCTGACCACAGCGGCGTCCCGGCTGAGCCCGATTCGGCTGGCCGAGCCCGAGGTGGTGCAGGACCTGGAAGCCAGTCACACGGCGACCTATCCGATGAGCGATGTCGCCGGGAAGCCGGTCCAGGTGCTCAGCGCGGCGGCGACATCGGTTGTGCTGTGTGTGGCAATCTCGTCGATCAACCTGCTGTCCGGGCTACTGGTGCTCGCGGCGCTTTTTCCGACGGTCTTCGCATTCACGCTGATCTCGCGGATGGAGTCGAGGGGCTGGCCGCAGGTGGGTGCGTACGAGCGCAAGGCGGCGTACGCGACCGAGCAGCTCATCCAGCAGCGCCCGGGGACCGAGCTGGCCGTGCTCGGCTCCGGCTGGAAGGTGGCCGAACTGGTCGCCGACGGCCGCGCGAAGGCGACCTGGGTCCTCGACGGGATGATCCGTACGGCGATGCTGCTCGAGCTGGCCGCGGCGCTGGCGACGGTCGTGCTGTTCGGCGGAGCGCTGATCGCGCTGGTGGTCGGTGGTGCGAGTGGGGGAGCGGCGGCCGCCGCAGTGGCCGGGACGATCACCGGGCTGAACGCGATCCGCCAGTGCGGGTACGCGTTCGGCAGCATCGTCACCGCGGCGCCGCAGGCCGCGATCTACCGGCGGTTCGTCCGGAGTATTCCGGACCGGCGGCGTCGCGCGGTGGTCCGGACGGTCGATTCCGTTGCCTTGGACAACGTCACCTTCGGTTACCCGGGCGCGGTCGAGCCGACGCTTCGCGACGTCTGCCTCGAGGCGCGCCGGGGCGAACTGGTCGCGCTCGTCGGTGTGAACGGCGCCGGCAAGTCGACGGCGATCAACCTGCTCGTCGGTGCGTTGCGTCCCGATCGTGGCCGGGTGCTGATCGACGGGGCGGATGCCGCCGCGCTGTCCGAGGACCAGCGGCTGGCGCACTTCGGCCTGCTGGTACAGGAGTTCGGGCGCTTCGAGTTCACCCTGCGGGACGCCGTCGGCCTCGGCGCGCCGCACACCGTCAGCGATCGGGATGTCCGGGCGGCGCTGTCCGGCACCTTCGCCGCGGAGTCGCCGCTGGACACGCAACTCGGGCAGCAGTGGGGTGGCACCGGGATCTCCGGCGGCCAATGGCAGCGGCTCGCGCTGGCCCGGATCCGGTTGCGTGCGGCGGGCGTGTGGATCCTCGACGAGCCGACGTCCGCGATCGACGCCGAGGCGGAACGCGACATCTTCGCCGAGCTGCGCCGTACCAGCGCCGGCCGGATCACGATCGTGGTGTCACACCGCGCCTGGACGCTGCGAGAGATGGACCGCATCTACGTCATAGACGCCGGCATCGTGGTGCAGCAAGGCGCGTACGACGACCTGATGAATCACCCCGACGGCCGCTTCGCCCGCCTCTTCGCGGCTCAAGGAGAGGTCGCGAGCAATCGGTGAACCGAAATGCCGTGGTTTCGGCCGCCGGACTCTAGTTGACTGGGGCCGGTGACCGGATTTCGGGGGTTCGTGTCTGTGGCCTGGCGGTCGGGGCGCGGCCTGTTCGTGCTGACGGTCGCAATGATCGCGCTGTCGGCGGCGGCGCCGATCGGGAGCGTGGTTGCGATCGGGCAGGTCGTCGCAGGAGTCGCCGACGCAGACAGTTCCCGAGCGACGACCTGGGCCGTCGTCGGTGCCGGATGCCTGCTGCTGCAGTGGATCGCGGGCCCCCTGCAGCGTGCGTCGGCGACCGCGCTCGGGGATTCGACCGGTTGGCCGCGGAGGCGCGCGCGGGACGTGCCGACGGGCGCATCACCCTGCTGATCTCACATCGCTTCTCCACGGTGCGGTCGGCGGATCTCATCGTCGTCCTGGAGCGCGGTCGCGTGGTCGAACGCGGGACGCACGAGGAGCTGTTGGCGTACGGCGGTACGTATGCCGAGCTTTACCGACTGCAAGCGGCTGGTTACCGCTGACACTGCGCAACTGTGCGCAGTGACGAGTTTCGCACAAATCTGACCTGTCATCAGATGACTCCAGCGGACTGATCTGATTAAGTGAGGGCTCGCTCCGGAAGCGACCGCTGGTCATCTGAGGTCTTGGCAAAGTAACGCCTACGTTACGCGCCGCCGCTTTGCGCCTGACAACGTTGACATGCGCAGTTTCGACCAGCCACCATGGCGCTTGTTCCGCCCGCCTAAACGGCCCTCCCGCCGAGGAAGTTGGTTCGACCGTGCGACGTCTGAGTGGGGTAGTGGGGGTGGCACTCGGCTTGGCGCTGGTGCTCGCCTCGTGTGGTGACGGGAAGAGCAGCGGCTCCGGCGGCAGCTCCGGCAGCAAGACCGAGGTGATCGCGATCGCTGCCGACCCGCCGGAGTACATCAACCCGTTGAACGACAACGGCACCGCGGGGATCGGGGTCTCGATGGCGATCTTCGCACCGCTGGTGACCACGGACCCGGAGACCGGCAAGCTGCAGAACGTGATGGCCGACTCGGTCACGCCGGACAAGACCAGCCAGACCTGGACGATCAAGCTGAAGCCCGGCAACACCTTCCAGAACGGCCAGCCGCTGACCGCGAAGGACTACGTGGACAGCTGGAACATGACCGCGATGGGCTCGAACGCCTGGAAGAACAACGGGTTCTTCTCCAAGGTCGACGGGTACGACGCGCTGAACCCGCCGACGCCCGACGGCGCGACGCCGAAGCCGACCGCGGTGAAGACGATGAGCGGGCTGAAGCAGATCGACGACCTGACGTTCTCGGTCAAGCTCAAGGTGCCGTTCTCGCAGTTCGGCCTGACGCTGCAGTACCTAGGCCTCGCGCCGCTGCCCGAAGAGGTCCGCAAGAACCCGGACGCGTACAAGCGCAAGCCGATCGGCAACGGCCCGTACAAGCTGGCGGCGGACTGGAACCCCGGTGACGACCTCAAGCTGGCCAAGTGGGACGGCTACAAGGGCGCCCTGGTCCCGCAGGCTGACGAGATCACCTACCGGTTCATCCCGAACGCGGACACCGCGTACAACGAGTTCCTGGCCGGCAACCTCGACTTCGTCGACGTGCCGTCGACCAAGGTGAAGAGCTTCAAGACCGACGCCCCGGACCAGTGGGTGACCAGCGTCAGCTCGGGCGCGAACTACCTGGTGATCCCGGCCTGGGACGCGCGGTTCAAGAACCCGAAGCTGCGGCACGCGATCTCGGAGGCGATCGACCGCAAGGCGTTCGCCGACCTGGTCGGGCTGTCCGAGCCGGCCACGGGCCTGGTCGCCCCGGACATGGCGGGCTACCGCGCGAACGCCTGCAAGTACTGCGCTTTCGACGCCGGCAAGGCCAAGCAGCTGCTGCAGGAGGCGGGCGGATTCACCGGCCCGCTGAACATCAACTACAGCACCACGTCGGCGACCGGCCAGATCTTCGCCGAGGCGATCGGCAACATGCTCCGGCAGAACCTCGGCATCGAGGTGAAGTACACCGGCAAGCAGAGCTCGGAGATCACCGAGCTGGCCAACAACCACAAGCTGGATGGCCTGCGGTTCAGCGGCTGGGGCCACGACTACCCGTCGATCGAGGACTACCTGACGCCGATGTTCAAGTCCAACGGTGACGCGAACTTCGCCATGTACTCGAACCCGGCGCTGGACGCCGTGCTGGCCAAGGGCGACGCCGAGCCGGACCCGGACAAGGCGATCAAGCTGTACCAGCAGGCCGAGGACATCGCGCTCGAGGACATGCCGCTGATCCCGCTGTACACCAAGTCGAACGCGTACCTGCACTCGGCGAAGATCGAGCCGCGGGTCTCGAAGTACGTCGGCGTCTCGGCGCTCTGGGCCACGTTCAATTGACGTCCTCCCCGCCCGTGATGGTCAGGGATTTCAACTACTACGTGGAGGTAGTGAGTTGAGGTTCACGCTTCGGCGGGACCCGTGTGGGCGTCTCTCGGCGTGCGCTGACGGCCCGTCCGGCCGCGATGTTGACGGCCGCATTCACGTCAGCATTGGCCTGGTGTCCGCAGGCTGCGCACCGGAAAACCGCTTGGCTCTTGCGGTTCTCCGGTGCGCGGTGCCCGCAGACGCTGCAGGTCTGCGAGGTGTACGCGGGGTTGACTTTCTCGACCCGCCCGGCAGCTTTGTGCTCAAGGCGTCGCACCAGAGCGCCCCAGCCGTTGGCCTGAATGCCGCGGCTGAGTCGCGCCTTGGGGCGGCGCTGATTCGGGAGGTAGTTTCCCGGTCGCGTGGGATCTGGCTTTGGCTTCGGCCGCCTGGTCATTTGGATGAGGCGCAGGTCTTCGACTCGAACGATGTCGAAGCGCCGCGCGAGATCGGTGCTGGTCTTCTCCACCCAGTCCTTGCGGCGATCGGCGCCGCGAGCGCACAGCTTGGCAATCGCGGCCAGCGTTCGTTGTCGTCGGCCGGAGCCGCGGCGAGAGCGTGCCAATCGGCGTTGCAGGTCTTCGAGCCGACCCTGCTCGGTCGTCGACAGCCCCGGGCACCGCAGCAGTTCGCCAGTGCTCAACGCAGCGGACACCGCGACGCCGCGGTCCACGCCAACAACCTCGCCTGTACCGGGTGGAGGGATCGGGTCGGGGACGACAGCGAAGGCGATGTGCCAGCGACCAGAGCGGTCCCGTTTGATGCGGTACGACTTGGCGTCGGGTACGGCGCGGGACAGCCGGAACCTCACCCAGCCAACCTTAGGTATCAGAGCCCGCGCCCACTTCCTGCTCACCTTCATGATCCGCGATGCCTGGGCGCCGACGATCCGGAATCCTTCGTCGAGTCCAGCCTTGCGCCACTTCGGTCGCCGATGGATGCCGGCGTAGAAGCGCTGGACAGCTTGGCCGAAATCCCGCAGCGCTTGCTGTTGTACGGTCTGCGACCCATCGCGCAGCCAGCCCGACGCGGCTCGAGCTTCGGTCAGCTGCCGACACTGTTCGGCAAAGCCCGGTGTTCGAGGTTTGCCAGGGGTCCACATCGACCATTGCTCAAGCGCCAGATTCCAGACGTAGCGCGCATGAGCACACTGCTTCAGCAACATGTGGTGCTGCGCGGGGGATGGGTAGAGGCGGAACCGGGACATGGCACTCATCGAATCAGCCAGCGCCGACATTTCCTTGTCCCTGAAGGGAGGAAGCCGCGGTTCTTCCGGGCCTTGACCAACGGGCGCCGTTCGCGGCAACACAGATGATTCGTTACGTCCTACGACGCGCGGTGGCGGCCGTGCCGATCGGTGTGCTGGTGACGTTGGGGGTCTTCGCGCTCGTCTTCGCGATGCCCGGGGACCCCCTGCGGGAACTGGCCGGCGACAAGCCGATCCCGGCCGCGGTGCTGGCCGCCAAGCGGGCGCAGTACCACCTGGACGACCCGTTCATCGTCCAGTACCTGCTGAGCATGAAGGACATCCTCACCGGCCACTTCGGTACGACGTTCGCGGGCGCGGACATCGCCGCCCAGCTCCGGCTGCGGATCCCGGTGACGCTGAAGCTGACGCTGCTGGCGAACGCCGTCCAGTGGACGCTGGGGCTGTTCTTCGGGATCTACGCCGGTTTCAAGCGCAACGGCTGGATCGACCGGTCGTTGCTGCTGACGACGCTCGTGCTGCTCGCGGTGCCCGGGCTGGTGGCCTACTTCGCCGCGCAGTACCTGTTCGGCGTCGAGCTGAAGTGGTTCCCGGTGTCCGGTGTGCTCGAAGGGTTCCCGCGCTCGTACCTGCTGCCCGCGCTGGTGATCGGCGTGCTCGGCTTCGCCGGGCTGGCCCGGTTGCTGCGGACGTCGATCGTGGAGACGGTGAACGCGGACTTCGTAAAGACCGCGCGGGCCAAGGGCCTCGGCGAGCAGCGGGTGCTGTGGCGGCACATCCTGCCGAACGCGCTGCTGCCGGTGGTCACGTTCATCGGGCTCGACCTGGCCGGCATGTTCGGCGGCGCGATCATCACCGAGAGCATCTTCAACCTGCCCGGGCTCGGCCAGTTCATGTTCCAGGCGATCAAGCTGAAGGAGGGCGGTGTCGTGGTGCTGCTGTCCACGCTCGCGTTCATCTCGTTCATCCTGATCAACCTGCTGGTCGACCTCCTGTACGGCGTCCTGGATCCGAGGGTGCGCAATGTCTGATGTGCAAGCAGTGGTCGGCGCCGAAGCCCAGGAGCTCGGCGACGGTCGTACCCTGTCCAACCGCGAGTTGCTGCGGGCGCTGCTGCGCAAGCCGCAGTTCGTCCTGTGCAGCCTGCTGCTGGTGGTGTTCTTCGCGATGGCGGCGGTGCCGAAGCTGTTCACCTCCGTCGATCCCCGGTTCTGTGAGCTCGGGAAGAGTCGCCAGGGCAGCGGCCCTGGGCACCCCTTCGGGTTCGACATCCAGGGCTGCGACTACTTCGCGAACGTCGTCTACGGCGCGCGGCCGTCGGTGCTGGTCAGCATCTGCGCCAGTTTCGGTGTGTTCCTGCTGGCCGGCTCGCTCGGCCTGCTGGCCGGGTACTTTCCGGGCTTCGTGGACGGGCTGATCTCGCGGACCGCCGACGTACTGTTCTCGATCCCGGGCATCGTGGTGCTGATCGTGATCCTGAACTCGGTCGCGGACCGCAGTATCTGGATCATCGTCGGCGTCATCCTGCTGATCGGCTGGCCGGGCGGGATGCGGCTGATGCGGGCCACGGTGTTCTCGGTCCGCAACCGCGAGTACGTGCTCGCGGCCCGCTCGATCGGGGTGCCGCCGGTCCGGATCCTGCGCAAGCACGTGTTCCCGAACGCGATGGCGCCGCTGCTGGCGATGACCACGCTCGGCATCGGCGGCATGGTCGGGCTCGAGGCCGCGCTGACGTTCCTCGGGGTCGGGCTGCAACCGCCGTCGATCTCGTGGGGCTCGCAGTTCGGCGTCGCGGCGTCGTACCGCGACACCCCGCACCTGTTCATCTGGCCGGCGTTGTTCATCTCCACGATGACGATCTCGTTCATGATCATCGGCGACTCGATCCGGGACGCCCTCGACCCGAAGTTGATGCGATGACTGTACATATTCCTCGCCTCCGGCTCGGTGAGTCATCGGGCTGTGACTCCCGGTCTTCCCTCGTCGCTCCGGTCGCTTCGCTCCCTCCGCTCCTCAGTCCAGACCGGGAGGCCCGATGACTGCGACAGGCGAAGTACTGCTCAAGGTCGACAACCTGTCGGTGGAGTTCGATACGCCGCGCGGTCCGGTGCGGGCCGTGGACGGGGTGTCCTGGCAGGTGCGGGCGGGGGAGACGCTGGCGATCCTCGGCGAGTCCGGGTCCGGCAAGAGCGTCTCGACCCAGGCGCTGACCGGGATCCTGGAGATGCCGCCCGGCCGGATCGTGTCCGGGACCGCGGAGTACCGCGGTGTGGACCTGATCTCGATGACCACGGCCGAACGGCGCCGGATCGTCGGCGACCGGATCACGATGGTGTTCCAGGACTCCCTGTCGGCGCTGAACCCGGTGCAGTCGGTCGGGACCCAGATCGCCGAGTGCTACCGGGTGCACCGCGGGATGTCGAAGCGGGACGCGATGAAGCGGGCCGCCGAGATGCTCGACCAGGTCCGGATCCCGGCCGCCGCGAAGCGGGTGCGGGACTACCCGCACGAGTTCTCGGGCGGGATGCGGCAGCGGGTGATGCTGGCGATGGCGCTCGCGCTCGATCCCGACGTCCTGATCGCCGACGAGCCGACCACCGCGCTCGACGTCACCGTGCAGGCGCAGATCCTGGAGCTGATCGCGGAGCTGCAGGCCGAGCGGGACATGGGCGTGGTGCTGATCACCCACGACCTCGGCGTCGTCTCGGACGTCGCCGACAACGTCGTGGTGATGTACGCCGGCCACGTGGTCGAGCGGGCCGCGACGGCGGAGGCGCTCGACCACCCCGTGCACCCGTACACCGAAGGGCTGCTCGGCTCGATGCCGTCGGCCGACCTGAAGGGCCGCGAGCTGCCGACGATCCCGGGGACGCCGCCGTCGCTGCGGGCGATGCCGTCCGGGTGCGCGTTCCGGGCCCGGTGCCCGATCGCGGTCGACGACTGCGCCGCCGAGGTGCCGCCGTTGCTGACGGTGGCGCCGGGGCGGGATGCCGCATGCCTGCGGCGGACCACGATCGCCGCCAAGGAGGCCGTGTGAACGAGTTACTGGTGGCAACGAATGTCGTGAAGCACTACGACATCAGCCCGGCGCTGAACCTCGGCGCCAAGACCGTCGTCCGTGCCGTCGACGGCGTCGACCTGACGCTGCGCCAGGGCGAGTCACTGGGCATCGTCGGCGAGTCCGGCTGCGGGAAGTCGACGCTCGTGCGGCTGCTCGCCGCGCTCGAGAAGCCGACCGCGGGCCGGATCGAGTACGGCGGAGTGGACGTGAGCAAGCTCCGCGGCCGCGAGCTGCGGCGCTGGCGGCGTAACGTCCAGGTGGTGTTCCAGGACCCGTACTCCAGCCTGAACCCACGGATGCGGGTCGGCGAGATCGTCGCCGAGCCGTTCGAGGTGCACCCTGACGTCGGCAAGGGCGTCGACCTCCGGGGCCGGGTCCGCGAGCTGCTCGAGCTGGTCGGGCTGCGGCCGGAGGACGCGACCAAGTTCCCGCACCAGTTCTCCGGCGGTCAGCGGCAGCGGATCGGGATCGCGCGGGCCATCGCGCTGAGCCCCGACGTACTGCTGTGCGACGAGCCGGTGTCGGCGCTGGACCTGTCCGTGCAGGCGCAGGTGGTGAACCTGTTGATGCGGCTGCAGCGGGAGCTCGGCCTGAGCATCATCTTCGTCGCCCACGACCTGTCCGTGGTCCGGCACGTCTCCGATCGGGTCGCGGTGATGTACCTCGGCAAGGTCGCGGAGCTGGGCGGTCACCAGCAGGTGTACGACGTGCCCGCGCACCCGTACACGCAGGCGCTGCTGTCGGCGGAGCCCGGTCTGGCGCGGCAGGGCCGGAAGCGAATCGTGCTGGCCGGTGACCCGCCGTCACCGGTCATGCCGCCGTCCGGCTGCCGGTTCCACACCCGCTGCCTGCGGGCCGAGGCCAAGTGCAGCACCGACGTACCCGAGCTGCGGGAGATCAGATCCGGCCAGACCGTGTCCTGCCACTTCGCGGAGGAAGCGCAGACCGCCTACTCACACGCGTGAGCGATAGGTCTGGAGTGATGGCCTAGGGTGGCGGCCGTGAGTACGGTTCCCTCGGCAGGCAGACGGTTCGTGCTGCTTGCCGGGGTGATCGCGGTGGCCGGCGGGCTGGCCGCGTGGTGGATTCTCACCGCGGGCCGGGCCGCCAACGAAGGCTTTGACATCACCGACGAGGGCTACTACCTGCTCTCGTACCGGTGGTGGGACAGTAACCCGCTGGCGCTGACCGGTGTGCAGTACGTGTACGGCCCGGTGTTCGAGTGGTTCGGGTACGACATCGTCAAGCTGCGCTTCTTCCGGCTGTTCACCGTGGTCACCGTTCACCTCGTCTTCGGCTACAGCTTCATGCGCTGGCTGCGCGGCCGACGACCCGGAGCGCCGCCCACCCGGCTGTGGGAGGCCGCGGGGACGGCGGTTGTGCTCGCCGCGGGCGGGATGTGTTACAGCTGGATCCCGCAGTCGCCCGGGTACAACGATGTCGTGCTGCTCGGCGCGCTGACGCTGGTGTCGTGCGTGCTGTGGATGGCGACCGCGGTCGATCGCGGCACGCCGGTGCCGTTCTGGATCTTCGTCGTCGCCGGACTGGTGATCGGCGTGATGGTGCTGGCCAAGTGGACGTCGGTCGTGGTGATCGGGCTGATCGTGATCACCGCGGTGGTCGTACTGGCCGGTCAAGGCGGCCGATCCGTTGCCCGTGGCATCCTTTTCGCGCTCGGCGGTCTGGGGCTGGCGGCGCTGGTCGTCCAGCTCTTCGTGGTCCGCCTGGACGTCGCTGTGCCGGGGATCCTCGACGTCAACAAGTTCATCGCCGGTACGTCGTACACGCCGCCCGAGCTGCTGCACCTGTACTGGTCGAGCACGATCACCCTGATCGGCCGGACACTCGTCGCGCACGGCCTGCTGCTGATCGCAGTCGCGGTCGCCACGATCGCCCGCTGGCGTTGGCTCCGGATCGCGGCCGCGGTCCTCGCGTTGGTCGCCTTGATCTTCTCGGTACGACGCGTCGCCGTCGCCGATGGCGCATTGGGCGGCTCCCAGCACATCCCTATGTACGCCGAGACCCTGCTGGCCGCCGTACTGGTGGCGGTCGTTGCGGCTGCGGGCGCCGTGATCGCGGGCCGCGCCGGCGTCACGCCGCGCTCCCTGCTGAGCCGCGAGAACACCCGGACCTGGGTGATCCTCGCGCTGCTCGTCCTGCTGCCGCTCGTGCAGGCGTTCGGCACGAACACGCCGCTCTACACGATCGGCTTCAACGCGTTCGCCGCCTGGGCCGCGGTGATGATCGCGGTCCTTACCGGCATCTGGGCCACACCGATCGTGGCGCGGCTGACACTCGGGCTCGTCCTCGTCGGCGCGCTCGTCGCGACCTCGACGATCGCGTACACAGGCCTGTTCCGTTACCCGTACCGCTCGGTCGGCCACTCGCAGCTGACCGCGGCCTCGACGATCCCCGCGCTCGACGGCGTCTACCTGTCACCGGCGGCGGAGGAGAACTTCAGCCGCCTGGCCACGGAGCTGAAGCCGTACACCGATCCGCCCGGGCGGCCGGTGCTCGCCTTCGACAAGATGGCCGGACTGGTCCTGATGCTCGGCGGCCGCCCGCTCGGTGAGGCCTGGATCGCGCCGAAGGAACGCGCCCGCACCGCCGCCGGCATCGAGGAGGTCTGCCGCGCCGACCGTCCGTCCAGGGCGCCGCTCGTCGTCCTGAACCGGGCGATCTCGGACGTCGAGATCGACGCCCTGCGCGCCTGCGGGCTGGACTTCCGGGCCGAGTACGAGCAGCTGGCGCCCGCGCACGACACGATCGGCCTGCAGGTGTGGATTCCGAAGGCCGAGCGGGGCGGCCGCGCCGCCGGATGAGATCCTGTTCCCGACGATCGGACAGGGTCTCGGACAGGAAGGGTGCGCATGATCAAGGTCGGTGTCCTGGGGGCCAAGGGCAGGATGGGCGCTCAGACGTGCCTCGCGGTCGAGGAGGCCGCCGACTGTGAGCTGGTCGCGCAGCTCGACCAGGGCGACGCGCTCGACGCGCTGACCGCGGCCGGCGCCGAGGTGGTGGTCGACTTCACCCGTCCCGAGGTCGTGATGGACAACCTGGCCTGGTGCATCGAGCACGGCATCCACGCCGTCGTCGGCACCACCGGCTTCGACGACGAGCGGCTCGCCGCCCTGCGCGAGCTGCTCGCGAAGGCGCCGGGGACCGGTGTGCTGATCGCGCCGAACTTCTCGATCGGCGCCGTGCTGATGATGCAGTTCGCCGCGAAGGCCGCGCCGTACTACGAGTCCGTCGAGATCGTCGAGCTGCACCACCCGGACAAGGTCGACGCCCCGTCCGGCACGGCGCGCCGGACGGCGGAGCTGATTGCCGACGCGCGCCGCGAAGCCGGCTCCGCCCCGATCCCGGACGCGACCACGACGGCGCTCGACGGCGCCCGCGGCGCGGACGTCGCCGGGATCCGGGTGCACGGCGTCCGGCTGCGCGGCCTGATCGCGCACCAGGAGGTGCTGTTCGGCGACGAGGGCGAGACGCTGACGATCCGGCACGACTCGATGGCCCGGGTCTCGTTCATGGCCGGCGTGCTCCTCGGCGTCCGGCGGATCGGCGGCGCACCCGGCCTCACCGTCGGCCTCGAGCACTTCCTCGACCTCTCCTGAGATGAGAGCGAAGCAGACCGCCTTCGTCCTGGCGGTTGTGTTCGTCGCGTACGCCGTACTGATCGGCTGGCGTGGCGTTCTGCTGGTCAAGGTCGGTACGCCGGTGGCCGTCGTACTAGGTCTCGCGGTGCTGGTCATCCCGCTCGTCGGCGCGTACCTGGTGTGGCGCGAGATCCAGTTCGGCCGGCGGACCGAGGTGCTGGCGCGCGAGTTGGAGGCGGCCGGTGGCCTGCCGGTCGACGATCTGCCCCGGCGGCCGTCCGGCCGGGTCGACCGGGCGGCCGCGGACGAGGCATTCGGGCGGTACCAGGCGGAGGCGGAAGCGGCCCCGGACGACTGGCGTGTGTGGTTCCGGCTGTCCACGGCGTACGACGCCGCGGGGGACCGGAGGCGGGCCCGCGAGGCGATGCGGACGGCGATCGCGCACCACGACCGGACCTCGTGAGTTACCCGGGAGTTCGCTGTGAACGTCCCGAGATGACTGACAACCGGGTGCGGAACGGGATATTTTCAGGAAGGTACGTGGCAGCCGCCACGTAAAGGGTCGGAGACTGGGTGGAGCCGTCCTGTGCCATCAGACGGGTCTCGCCGTGGCTCGGACGACGTGCAGGGGGCAGGGTTCGGTGGCCTGCTGCGACGGCATCGGCGGGAGGCCGGGCTGTCGCAGGAGAAGCTGGCGGAGCTCGCCGGTCTGAGCGTCGACGCGATCGCGGCATTGGAGCGGGGGCGGCGACGTGCGCCGCGGGCGCACACGCTGCGCCTGCTCTCGGACGCGCTGCGGCTCGGTGATGCGGACGTCGCGGCGCTGACCGCGGCCGCGCGCCAGGAGGCCGACACCGCACGGCTGCCGCTGCGGCAACCGCCGGCGCCGATCAGCGAACTGATCGGGCGGACGACCGAGCTGACCGCGACGACACGCATGCTGGGGCAGCGAATCACTCGTTTGCTCACCTTGACCGGGCCCGGCGGGGTCGGCAAGACGCGGCTCACGCTGGCGCTCGCCGGCCGGGTGGCGGACAACTTCCCGGACGGCGTCTGCTGGGTCCCGCTCGCCTCGGTGACCGACTCCGCGGCCGTGGCGCCGACGGCGGCGACCTCGATCGGCCTGCATCTGCTGGAGAGCACCCGGCTGGTCGAGGAGATCGCCGAGCAGATCGGCAGGAGCACGATGCTGCTCGTGTTCGACAATTGTTCGCACCAGGTCGCGACGGTCGGCGGGATCTGCGCGACCCTGCTCGAGCACTGCCCGAATCTGTCGATCCTCGCGTCCAGCCGCGAGCTGCTCCGGCTGCCGGGCGAAAGCGTGTACGTCGTACCGGCGTTGTCGCTGCCGCACGACGCGGACCAGTTGGCGTCCTCGGAGGCCGTGCGGCTTTTCGTCGAGCGCGCGACCGCGCGTGGCTACGACCCGACCGGCCAGCTCGACCAGGTCGCGCGCGTCGTACGCCGCCTGGAGGGCATGCCGCTGGCGATCGAGCTGGCGGCGGCGCGGATGAACGTGATGACGATCGAGGAGCTGGCGACCGAGCTCGAGACGTCGTTCAGCATCCTGGCCGGCGGCTCGCCGACCGCTTCACCGCGCCAGCAGTCGATGTACGGCGCGATCGAGTGGAGTCACGCGCTGCTCACCCGGACCGAGCGGGACGCGTTCGCCCAGTTGTCGGTGTTCGCGGGCGGCTGGACGCTCGGCGCGGCCGCCGCGGTCATGCCCGGCGGCGCCACCCGGGTCGAGGCCCTCGACCTCATCGGCCGGCTGGCGGACAAGTCGCTGATCCGGGTGGTCCGGCGCGGCGGCATCGCGCGGTACTACATGCTCGGGGTGATCCGGGAGTTCGCAGCCGATCAGCTGCGGGCGTCCGGCGAGACGGACGAGGCTGCCGCGCGGCACGCGCGGTACTACGTGGAGCTGGCCGAGGAGTCCGAGAGCCATCTGCGCGGACCGGACCAGGGGGAGTGGCTCGAGCGGCTGGAAGGCGAACTCTCGAACCTGCGCGCCGCGATGACCTGGGCTCTGCGGACCGGCGCGGCCACCGAGGCACTGCGTCTGGCCGGCGGCCTGTGGCTGTTCTGCTACCTGCGCGGCCATTACGCCGAGGGCAGTCAGTGGCTCGAGCGCGCTCTGCAACTCGGCGACGCGGTGCCGCCCGAACAGATCGCGGACCTGTCGACGGTGTGCGCGAAGGCGAACCTGGGCGCCGGGACGCTGGCGTTCCTCCAGTGCGAGTACGACGCCGCGACCGCGCGACTGCAGACGGCCCTGCGGCAGTACAAGGAGCTCGACGACCCGGCCGGTACGGCGTTGGTGCTGCAGCGCCTCGGCGGAGTCGCGCGCGAACGCGGGGACTACGAGGCGGCCGAGGACCTGCACTGCGAGAGCTACGACCTGTACGAGAGTCTCGGCGACCGCGGCGGCATGGCCTGGGCGCACAACCACCTCGGGTTCGTGGCCTGGCTGCGTGGCGACCTCGAGATCGGGGAACGCCGGTGCCGGCGAGCCCGCGACAGCTTCCGGGTCGTCGGCGACGGCGAAGGACTCGCCTGGTCGCTGATCAGTCTCGGCGCGATCGCGCAGTACGGCGGTGAGCTCGTCGAGGCGGAGGACCTGCTGCAGGAGAGCCTCGCGCTGTCGCAACGGCTCGGCTACCGCGAGGGCGTCGCCTGGTCGATGAACCTGCTCGGCATCATCGAGCGCCGGCGCGGCCTGACCGAACGCGCCGTCCACCTGCTCGACGAGAGCCTCGCCGAGCATCGTGACCTGGGCGACCGGTGGCGCTCGGCCAGCGTCCTCGAGGAACTCGCCGCCGTCGCCCAGCAACGCGAACGCAGCGAGTACGCCGCCTTCCTGCTCGGCGCCGCCGACGGGGTGCGCGACGTCATCGGCGCGCCGGTGCCGGTGATCGAGAAGGCCGATCGTGAGGCGACGCGAGCCGCCGTCGAAGCATCCCTCGAGCGGCGGGCCTTCCGGGCCGCCTGGTCGGCCGGCCGCGCGGCGCCGTTGGCCGCGGTCGCGGACGGGTACCCGCCGCCCGGGGCTCCATCGGCCGCTCGGACCCGGGATCCGCTCTGACACCGATGGTGCCTCGCGAGACACCACGACCTGGGGGATCGACGGTGCCCCGCGAGGGATCTGGTGGCACGGATCGCGAATACGTGACCCGACCGGCTGTGTCTCTGTCTGACCCCCCAGGCAGTCCCCCCACCTCACAGCCGGCCGAAGCCACGTCGGCGATGGTCACCGTCGTCGAGCCCTCCCAGTCGACGCCCGGTTCCTCCGCGCTGACTCAATGTTGTCGTTATCACGCTGTGTCGCACAGGGACGGAACCCTGACATCGCCCTGACAAATTTGTCCTGACAACGAAAGCCTCCGCCGGAATTCGCCGACGGTGACCGCGAACTGCCGGTCCGTAGATGAATTCCGGCGGCTGTCAAACGCTCGTTACGGCAGATATCCGGAAATCGCCTTGGTGAATCCCGCGATCTTCCGCAGCGGGGCGCCGCTGCCGTCGTCGAAAACGGGTTCCTCGGTCTCGGGGGCCGGAATCCCTTCACCAGCACAGGAAACGTCCTTGGCCGGCGCGACACCGGTGGTGAGGAACGTGTTGACGATCCGGTCCGCGCAGCGGTTCACGCCGCCGTACACGCCGTGGTCGCCCTCGCCCGTGACGGTCAGCAGCCGCGAGCCGGCGTACCGGCTGTGCGCGGAGGCGGCCAGGCTGTAACTGGTCGCCGGGTCGTGCACCGACTGCACCATCAGCGTCGTGGGCAGGCCTTTCCCGGTGGGCGTCGGCATCGTCAGGTGCGGCCGGTCCCAGTAGAAGCAGGGGTTCTGGGTCATCGTCCAGCCCACCAGCGGGAAGTGCGGACCGAGCCGGGCGGCGAGTTGCTCGCCGTACTCGCGGCCTTGCGGCCAGACCGTGTCGTTGCACGTGATCGCGGTGAAGGTGGCGTCCTCGGCGTCGTCCGCACCGAGCATCCGCAGGCCGACGGCTTCCCGGCCGGCGCGTTTCACGAGTTGCCGCTGCCGGGCCGGCGAGAGCGCGTCGACGTGGCGTTGCGCGGCCCGCGGACCGCCTTTCGCCCGGGCCGCGGAAAGGTCGGTGAGGAACAACAGGTCGGCCGCGAGGGAATGGAAGTCGAGTTTCGAGTACATGTCCCCGGACACCATCTGGTCGAGGACGTTCTCGTCATAGGTGACGTTCACCGCGCCGTCCAGGAACTCCTCGGTCGCCGGCCGTTCCTTCAACGTCCGCCGCAACCGTTCGTACAGCCGGATGACCGCGCCCGGTGACGAGCCGAGGTGCAGCTGGTCGTCGTACTTGGCGGCCCAGGGCGCGAAGTCCTCGCGGAAGCGGCGCTCGAAGGCCTGCGGCTGGCTGACGAACGTGTCGAGCCACGTCTTGGTGAAGTCGGTGTTCGAGTCCAGCACGAAGCGGCCGACGTGCTCGGGGAAGTACGTCTGGTAGTACGCGCCGAGCCAGGTGCCGCCGGAGTACCCGAGGTAGTCGATCTTGTCGTAGCCGAGCAGCTGCCGGATCAGGTCCATGTCCTGCACGGTCTGGGCCGTCGTGATGTACGGGAGCAGGCCGCGGGACTGGCGGTCGCAGTACGTGTGCGCCATCGCCGACGCCTCGGCGATCAGGTCGCGGTTCGCGGGTTCGCGGTCGCGGGCGTCCATCGTGTAGCCGGGCGTCCCGTCGCAGCTGACGTTCGAGCTGCCGCCGGTGCCGCGCGGATCGAAGCCGACGGCGAGGTGGTCCTTGGCGAGCGGCGCCTGGCTCGCGAGGTACGGCGCCATCCCGAGGCCCGCGCCGCCCGGCCCGCCCGGGTTGCCGAACACCACACGGCTCGGCTTGCCCTTGGCAGGCGCGACCTTGCTGACCGCGATCTGGAGATCGTTGCCGGAGTACTGGTTGGCCCAGTCGCGCGGGACGGTGATCTTCGCGCAGAAGGTCCGCATCTCGGGTTCGCCGCACAGGTACCAGTGCGGTTTCTGATCGAGGTACTTGTTCGCGACCGGATGCGGTCTGTCGACGACGGTCTCCGCTTGCCCCGATTGCATGGAGGCGGTCGCTCCCGACCCCGGCACGACGAGAACAGCGGCAACGGACAGCCCTAGGCCGACGGCCAGGGGAAGGTACTTCATACGGACTCCAGCGGATGGCCATGCGTGATCGGTCCGTGACAATCTGTCATGCCCGCTGACAGCCGTCGAGCACCACCCCCGGCTCGTCGCCGATCGGCGGCCTGCTATGCGCCGGACGACGGCAGGAAGTACGCGAGCATCCGGATCCGCCGGCTGCCCTCGGGCTGCTCGGTGCGGTTCAGGTACGGCTTGAGCATCGTCTCCAGGTCTTCCTGGATGGTTCGCAGCTCGTCCGCGGTGACCGTCATACCGGCGTTGAACAGGCCTGCCGCCCGGGCCCAGTCGAGCTCGAGCTTCGGCTCGGTCTGCTCGACCCAGTCCCGCGGCACCTGCTCGTAGTTCAGCAGCATCGCGTTGCTCAGCTCGCGCGCGGCCAGCTGGACTTCCTCGGGCCCGGACTCCGGCACCTCGAAGAACACGCCGCGCCCGACCGCCCGCCACTCATCGCCGTCGGCAACGAGCAGGCCCACTTCGGCGAGGCCTTCGACATGTCCCTGGGCTTCGGCGGATCCGACCCCGACCTGCTCGGCCAGCTCCGCGACGGTCGCCGTACTGCGGGTCAGCCGGTCCATCAGCGCGAGGCGCACCGGGTGCGCGAGAGCGCGCAGGGCGGCCGCCTCGGTGAGGACCATGTCGCCGACGTCGTTGACTTCGACCTGCATCGGCGGCTACTCCGTTCCGGGGTCGGTGTGGAGGCGGATCTGCTTGATCCGGACCGACTCGTCGCCGTAGAGGTCGAGTTCGCGGTGGGCGCCGTCAGGGGCCCAGCCGGCTTCGGTGTAGAACGCCCGGAGGACGTCGTCGGTGGAGTTGACCCAGACGGTGACCCGCTGGAAGCCGTCGGCGCGGATCGTGTCGACGACGGCGTTGAGCAGCCGCGAACCGTGGCCGGCGCGCGTGGCCTCCGGGTCGACGGCGAGCTCGGCGATCAGTGCGTCGCGCTGCGGGTCGGCGTCCGGGTCGTCGGACGGCGTGATGGCCGCGAAGCCGACCAGGGTGCGGCCGGCCAGCGCGACCATCACCCGGTTGCGTGCCTCGCCCGGGGCGACCAGCGCGGCCCGCCACTGGGCCGCGAACTGGGCCGGGTTGAGCTCGGCGAGGACATCGGCCGGCAGCAGCCCGGCGTACGACGTACGCCAGGCCGCGACCTGGATCTCGCCGATCGCGTTGGCCTCCGCGGGCAGCGCCAGCCGCACGCTGGTCTCGGCCACGGGCGTCTCGGCGGACAGATCCGAGAGGTTGGCGGGTTCCGGTACGCCGAAATCACTCATGTGCGCAATCCTCGCAAGTCAGTACACGAGCCGCCGCAGCAGGGTCTCGGCCGGCCCGCGGTACGAACGCAGGCTCATCGCGTACGCGCCGGCGACCGAGACGATCCAGACGCCGATCGCGACCAGCGCCGCGGTGTACGCCGTACTTCCGAAAAGGTCCAGGTCCAGTGTGAAGGGTGCCAGCAGTACCATCCACGACACCGACTGGAACAGGTAACCGGACAGCGAACGCTGGCCGAGCGCGGCCATGGCCCGCACCGGGCGCGACTGCCTGCGGAGCCGGGCGACGAGCAGACCGAACAGCGCGACGTACCCCGGACCGCCGAACATGCCGGACACGTGGGACAGCAGACTGAGCGCGTCCACCGCGTTCTCGTCGACGTGCAGCCAGCCGGCGCCGACCAGCGCGAGCGGCAGCCCGCCGACGAACGTCAGGCCGAGGCAGCAGACGGCGACGCGCGTCAGCAGGGTCTTGTGTGCGCCCGGGTTCTCCAGCAGCTGCTTGCGAGCGGCCCAGATACCGAGCCAGACGATCACGATGAAGGGCAGCACGCTGGCCATGTGCAGCGGGTACTCATGCAGCCGGTCGACCAAGCTGCCCAGGTACGACGACGCGTCCAGTGACGGGTTCGGCGAGTTGGTCAGCGCGTGGGCGGGACCTGAACTGTCGACGACCGCGAGCACAGCCATGGCTCCGACGACAAGGACCTCGACCGCCATCAGCGCCCAGATGCCGAGGGCGATCCGGTGGAACTTGTCGCCGCGGTTGAGCAGGAACAGCGTGCTGGCGATGCCGACGACGCCGTAGGCGCCGAGGAAGTCGCCGAAGTACAGCAACGACGCGTGCGCGAGGCCGAAGGCGATCAGCCAGGCGTTGCGCTTCAGCAGGATCCGCCGTACCGCGCCGGTGCCGGCCCCCGAGGACCGCTGCCGGCGGGCGAGCTGCACCAGGCCGTAGCCGAACATCACCGCGAACACCGGGTACGCCCGGGCGTCGACGAAGGTGAGCTTGAGGAAGTTCAGCATGCGTTCGAAGCCGTGGGGCGCGCTCTCCACGCCGGGCTGGCCGGCGAACGCGAAGTTGGCGCTGTTCGCCAGGCCGATCAGCAGCAGCATCGCGCCGCGGATCAGGTCCGGCGCGAGGGCTCGCTCGCGGCCGGTGACGGGCCCGCGGTGGTCTACTGCCGGGGTGAGTGTGGTGGTCACGGGGTCCTCCGGGAAACTGTTTAGCCCTTGAACGGATGACAGAATCCTCGCCGTCCGTGACCGCTCTTCCCCAGTGCGTCAGACCCACTCCCCGGGGTAGGTCCAGCACCACCTTTGTGACACCTGTTGTTGATTCCGAGAAAAAGTGTCACATATGCTGTGGGTATGGACGACAGCTTCCAGGCGACCATCGACGCCGACGGCCGGATCGAGCCGCGGGACGCGATGCCGGACGGGTACCGCAAGACCCTGATCCGGCAGATCGCGCAGCACGCGCACTCCGAGATCATCGGCATGCAGCCGGAGGGCAACTGGATCAGTCGCGCGCCGTCGCTGCGCCGCAAGGCGATCCTGATGGCGAAGGTGCAGGACGAGGCCGGCCACGGTCTCTACCTGTACGCCGCCGCCGAGACGCTCGGCGTCGACCGCGCCGACCTGCTCGACCTGCTGCACAGCGGCAAGCAGAAGTACTCCAGCATCTTCAACTACCCGACGCTGACGTGGGCCGACATCGGCGCGATCGGCTGGCTGGTGGACGGCGCCGCGATCGTCAACCAGGTGCCGCTGTGCCGCTGCTCGTACGGTCCGTACGCGCGGGCGATGGTGCGGGTCTGCAAGGAGGAGTCGTTCCACCAGCGGCAGGGCTTCGAGATCCTGCACACGCTGTCCCAGGGCACCGAGGCGCAGAAGGCGATGGCGCAGGACGCCCTGAACCGCTGGTGGTGGCCGTCGCTGATGATGTTCGGCCCGCCGGACGCCGCGTCGACGCACTCGGAGCAGTCGATGGCGTGGGGGATCAAGCGGCACAGCAACGACGAGCTGCGGCAACGGTTCGTCGACATGACCGTCCCGCAGGCCGACGTACTCGGGCTGCGGGTGCCCGACGACGGCCTGACGTACGACGAGGCGTCGGGTCACTACCGCTTCACCGAGCCGGACTACGCGGAGCTGTACGAAGTTGTCAAGGGCAACGGTCCGTGCAACCGGCAGCGGCTGGCCAAGCGGGTCAAGGCGCACGAGGACGGCGCGTGGGTGCGCGAGGCCGCCGCGGCGTACGCCGCGAAGCAGGCTGCTCGTCAGGAGGCCGCGGCATGAGCGTCGAGCCCTTGTGGGAGGTTTTCGTGCGGTCGCGCCGCGGGCTGTCGCACACGCATGTCGGTAGCTTGCACGCCCCCGACGCGACGATGGCGCTGCGGAACGCGCGGGACGTGTACACGCGCCGCCAGGAAGGCGTCTCGATCTGGGTGGTGCGGGCGTCCGACATCACCGCGTCCAGCCCGGACGAGAAGGACGAGTTCTTCGACCCGGCCGGCGACAAGGTGTACCGGCACCCGACGTTCTACGAGGTCCCGGAAGGTGTCGAGCACCTGTGAGCGACCTGTTCGTCTATACGCTCCGCCTCGGCGACGACGCGCTGATCGCGGCGCAGCGTACCGCCGAGTGGATCGCGGCCGCGCCGCAGCTCGAGGAGGACGTTGCGCTCGGCAACATCGGGCTGGACCAGCTGGGGCAGGCGCGGTCGCTGCTCCAGTACGCCGGTTCGCTCGACGGCCGCACCGAGGACGAGCTGGCGTACTTCCGCGACGAGCGCGAGTTCCGCAACCTGCAGCTGTGCGAGCTGCCGAACGGCGACTTCGCGCACGCGATGGCGCGGCTGCTGTACTTCGCGACGTACCAGCAGCTCCTGTACGACGAGCTGCGGTCCTGCGCCGACGAGACGCTCGCCGGTGTCGCGGGGAAGGCGGTCAAGGAGGTCGCGTACCACGTCGACCACGCGACGCAATGGGTGCTGCGCCTCGGCGACGGGACCGACGAGAGCCACCGCCGCATGCAGGCAGCCCTCGACGCGCTGTGGCCGTACACCCCCGAGATGTTCGAGTCGGACGCGCTGGTGCAGCGGCTGGACGTAGCCGTCGATCCCTCGACGCTGCGGGACGCCTGGACCGATCGAGTCCTGGCTGTCATCGACCAGTCGACGTGTGAGCGACCGTCGTCGTCCTATCAGCACACCGGCGGTCGCGACGGTCGCCATACCGAACACATGGGCTACCTCCTCGCCGAACTCCAGCACATCGCGAGATCCCACCCAGGTGCGACATGGTGACCGACGAGGCGATCCTCGAAGCGGTCGGCGAGGTCACCGATCCGGAGGTGCCGGTCCTCACGATCGACGACCTCGGCGTCCTGCGCGGCATCCGGCACGAAGGCGACGAGGTCGTGGTGACCATCACCCCCACGTACTCCGGCTGTCCGGCGATGGACCTGATCCGTCATGAGGTCGAGCTCACGCTCCGCTCGCTGAACGTCGACGGCCGCGTCGAGACCGTGTTGTCGCCGGCCTGGACCACCGACTGGATGACCGAGACCGGCAAGGCCAAACTCACCGAGTACGGCATCGCCCCGCCGACCGGTCGTCGAGCCGTCGGCGGGCCGGTGGCGCTCGCGCTGACCGTGCGCTGCCCGCTGTGCGGCTCGCCGGACACGACGGAGCTGAGCCGCTTCGGCTCCACCTCCTGCAAGTCCCTGTGGCGCTGCAACAGCTGCAAGGAACCCTTCGACCACTTCAAGGCGATCTAGATGACGACCGTCGCCCCCCGCCGCCGCGCGACCTTCCATCCGCTCAAGGTGGCCGCGATCGAGGCGATCACCGACGACTCGGTGGCGATCACCTTCGCCGTGCCGCCCGAGCTCGCGGACGAGTACGAGTTCGCGGCCGGTCAGCACCTGACGATCCGCCGGACCGGGGAAGAGGTCCGACGCAGCTACTCGATCTGCTCGCCCGCGGGATCGGGCGTGCTGCGGATCGGCGTGAAGCGGATCCCCGGCGGCGAGTTCTCGGCGTACGCCGCCAACGACCTGAAGGCCGGCGACGAGCTCGAGGTGATGACCCCGCTCGGCCGGTTCGGTACGACGTTCGACGCCGCGAACGCCAAGCACTACGCGTTCGTCGCCGCCGGCAGCGGCATCACGCCCGTGCTGTCGCTGGTCGCGACGGTTCTCTCGATCGAGCCGTCGAGCCGCGTCACGCTGCTGTACGGCAACCGCACCGCGGGGTCGGTGATGTTCGCCGACGAGCTGGCCGACCTGAAGGACCGGCACGCCGAGCGCTTCCACCTCGTGCACGTGCTGTCGCGCGAGACGACCGAGGTGGAGCTGTTCAGCGGACGGATCGACGCCGAGCGGCTGCAGCGGATGTTCGCGACGATCCTCCCGCTGGACTCCGTCGACGAGTGGTTCCTCTGCGGCCCGTACGCGATGGTCGTCGGCGCCCAGGACCTGCTGCTGGCCGAGGGCGTCGCGCGCGAGCACGTCCACGCCGAGCTCTTCCACGTCGGCGACGAGGCGCCCAAGGCACCCGTCGAGGAATCGACCGCCGACGAGGACGCAGCGCAGGTTACCGTGATCCTGGACGGTCGCCGGTCGACGTTCGCGCTGGGGGAGCACTCCAAGGCGGTGCTGGACGCGACGCTCGCCGTACGGTCCGACGCCCCGTTCGCCTGCAAGGGCGGCGTCTGCGGCACCTGCCGTGCCAAGGTCCTCGACGGCAACGTCCGCATGGACACCAACTGGGCGCTGGAGCCCGACGAGATCCGCGCCGGCTACGTCCTCACCTGCCAGTCCCACCCGACCACACCCCAGGTGACCCTCGACTTCGACGCCTGACCCCGCGGCCTGGTTCACTCCCCGGCATGTCCGAACCCTTTCCCGCGCCCCGTCCGATCACTGCCGAGGAACGCCAGTACATCGCGGACGTCGAGAACTCGTTGCGTCCGGCCTTTCTGCACGCGGTCGCGGAGGAGTTCGGGCCGGCCGACCGCCCGGCGGCCGAGATCGCGGAACAGATGTCCGCGGCGGCTCCCGGCCACCGTCTGCAGACGGCCGTCGAGGCGCGCATGAACTCGGGCACGCACTTCGATGCGCTCCCGGCGGAGGAGCGGTCGGCGGCTGCCCAGCAGGCCGCGCTGGTGACTGCGCAGGCGGTCTCGCAGCTGAGTGTCCGGACCGCCGACGGGCGGCTCGGTGACCTCGCCGGGCGGGGAGCCGATCGCGTGCTCCGAGGGCAGTACGAGAAGCTGGCGCAGGAGGCGGCCGGCCGGGCGGGCATGGTGCTGGGTGGCGCGATCAACCGCGCGCGTTTCCTGCAGGTGGAGGAGATCCGGCGGCAGGCGGGCGCCGGGATGACGCCGCCGTCGCCCAGAACAGGCGCCGGCACCGAAGTTCGCTCCGAATCCGGCGACGGCGCGGCGGCCAGGCCGGCCGATCGGGCCAGGAGCACGCGCGGCCACGGGCGCGGCTGACCGGCCCCCGCCCGGCCGACGCCTCCGGCTGACCGGAGCCGTCCGGCCCACTCGAGGGCCGCGGTCGCATCTCGCTGGATGCCGTTAACCGCGGCCCGCGACTGAAGATCTCAGTCGGTGCCCGACTCCATCGCGGCCCGGTCGAGGAGCTCGTCCTCCTCGGTGGCCTCGCCGCGGGACGCGATCGCCTCGGCGCCGCCCCTGGGGAGTTCACCGATCAGTTCGGTGGAGGAGGCGAGCGCGGGGTTCGCGGAGCCGAACATGCCGAGGCCCGCGTACTGCTCCAGCTTCGAGCGCGAGTCCGCGATGTCCAGGTTCCGCATGGTCAGCTGGCCGATCCGGTCGACCGGGCCGAACGCCGAGTCCTCGATCCGCTCCATCGACAGCTTGTCCGGGTGGTAGCTGAGCGCGGGGCCGGTGGTGTCGAGGATCGAGTAGTCCTCGCCCCGCCGCAGCCGCAGCGTGACCTCGCCGGTGACCGCCGTACCGACCCAGCGCTGCAGCGACTCCCGGATCATCAGCGACTGCGGGTCGAGCCAGCGGCCCTCGTACATCAGCCGGCCGAGCTTGCGGCCCTCGGTGTGGTAGCTGGCCAGCGTGTCTTCGTTGTGGATCGCGTTCACCAGCCGCTCGTACGCCGCGTGCAGCAGCGCCATCCCGGGCGCCTCGTAGATGCCCCGGCTCTTCGCCTCGATGACCCGGTTCTCGATCTGGTCCGACATGCCGAGCCCGTGCCGGCCGCCGATCGCGTTCGCCTCCAGCACCAGGTCGACCGCGGAACCGAACTCCTTGCCGTTGATCGTCACCGGCCGGCCCTGCACGAACCCGATCGTGACGTCCTCGGCGGGGATCTCCACCGTGGGGTCCCAGTGCGCGACGCCCATGATCGGGTCCACCGTCTCCACCCCGGTGTCGAGGTGCTCGAGGGTCTTCGCCTCGTGGGTGGCGCCCCAGATGTTCGCGTCGGTGGAGTAGGCCTTCTCGGTGCTGTCCCGGTAGGGCAGGCCGTGCGCGACCAGCCACTCCGACATCTCCTTCCGGCCGCCCAGCTCGTGCACGAACTGCGCGTCCAGCCACGGCTTGTAGATCCGCAGCTGCGGGTTCGCGAGCAGGCCGTAGCGGTAGAACCGCTCGATGTCGTTGCCCTTGAACGTCGAGCCGTCGCCCCAGATCTGGACGTCGTCGTCGAGCATCGCCTTGACCAGCAGGGTGCCGGTCACCGCCCGTCCGATCGGGGTGGTGTTGAAGTAGGTCCGCCCGCCCGACCGGATGTGGAACGCGCCGCAGGCGAGCGCCGCGAGACCTTCCTCGACGAGCGCCGCGCGGCAGTCCACCAGCTGGGTGATCTCCGCGCCGTACGCCGTCGCGCGGCCGGGCACGGACGCGATGTCGGGCTCGTCGTACTGCCCGAGATCAGCGGTGTACGTGCACGGGATCGCACCCTTGTCCCGCATCCACGCAACCGCAACCGACGTGTCGAGACCACCCGAGAAGGCAATCCCGACCCGCTCACCGACCGGCAAAGAAGTAAGCACCTTGGACACAGGAAAAGTATGCATCACTCTGCATGATTATGCAAAGCGGTCCCGTCCTTGAGTCCCCGCCAACCGGATTTCGCCGCCGGATCTGGTTGGTGGGGGCTCAAACACGCGCGAGGTGGGTCTGCGTGGCTGATGGGGGTAGTGGGGCTGGTGGGGGAGGATGGAAGTCGAGCTGAGGGGTGTGAGGCGCGGGATGATGGGGCGGTCGCATGCGTTGTCGGGGTGGTGTGCCGGGCTGGCGGTGGCGCCGCTGGTCGGGCTGACCACGGTGGCCGAGGTGGTGCCGTTCGCGGCGGCCACGGCCGGGTACGCCCTGGTGCCGGACCTCGACCATCCGGGCGCGAGCGCCTCTCGGCTGCTCGGTCCGCTGACCCGGCTCGTCTCCGCCGCGGTGCGGGCGTTCTCGGGCGTCCTCTACGCCGTGACCAAGGGGCCGCGCGACGAGGACAGCACCGGCAAGCACCGCCACGCGACGCACACGCTGGTCGCCGCGGTCCTGCTCGGCATGCTCGCGGCAAGCCTCGGCGACCGCGGCAAGTGGGCCGTTCTGGCGGTCGCGGTGACCGGCCTCGTGCTGGCCGCCGACGCCCTCGGTGACTGGATCGTCTTCGCGGTGCTCGCCGCGGCGGGCTGGACCGTCGTCGGCGCCGAGGCCCTGCCCGGCACCGCGTCGGCCGATGCCCTGCAAACGGGCCTGACGCAGATCGGCGGATGGATCGGCGCCGCGGTCGCGCTCGGCATGTTCGTCCACTGCCTCGGCGACAGCCTCACCCGCTCCGGCTGCCCGTGGCTGTGGCCGCTCCCGATCCGCGGCGAGACCTGGTACGAGCTCCGTCTCCCGAAGCCGCTGCGGTTCCGGACCGGTCACTGGTTCGAGCACGCCGTGATCGTGCCGGTCCTGACCATCGGCGCCGTCTTGCTGCTGCCGGGTGGGCTGCACGCGGTCGAGCGGCTCTTCGACGCGACGAGCATCTGGCTCGCCGGTCGCTCCTGACCTCAGTCTTGGAGCCGGCCCGTCAGGTACGACGGGATGCCGCCGGACTCGAGCGCCGCGGCGAACCGGCGCTGGTTGCGCTCGCCCGGCCACGCCTCCCAGAAGAACAGCGGCAGCGCCAGGGCGGCGCCGATCAGGACGACCCAGAAGCTCTCGGCCACGAACGACAGCGCGACGGAGATCAGGAACACGGCCTCACAGACCGCGAACCGGGTGAACGTCGACGCGGTGAACCGGCGCCACGAGTCCGCCTCGATCTCGGCCGCCGACCGCGCCGAGTGCGCGAGCGGGGGAGTACGGAAGCCGGCCAGTTCGCAGATCGAGTACGCGCCGACGGCGGCGGCCGGCACCACCAGCACCGGCCAGCCGGTCGGGAACTCGCCGATCCCGTCGGTCGCGAGCACGAACCACAGCACGAGCGTCATCAGCGGGATCGCCCCGGCCATCGTCGCGCAGACCATCGTCAGGCTCTGGCGGGCGGCAGGCGTGGCAGCAGAAGGTGTCGACACGCGGATGAGACTAAGGCATCGAAATCCGGACACATTGCGTACGTTTCCTCACGGAGAGTATTTGCAGAAGTTTTTCCGGACTTTTTTGCCAGAAGCTGTAACGCCTACCGAGCGGCGCCCGATAGGACGAGTGAGCCTGGTGGCTGCCCGGACCCCCGAGCGGACAGCCACCAGGCCTACCCATTTCTTCAGGGGTCGGGAGCGGTAATCTGAGGCCCATGTCCTCGCCAGAATCCACGCCCTCGTCGACGCCGCCGTTCGGCCGGCTGACGACCGCGATGATCACGCCGTTCCGCCCCGACGGGTCACTCGATCTCGACGCCGCCCAGAAGGTCGCCAGGCACCTCGTGGACGGCGGCAACGACGCCCTGGTGCTGAACGGCACCACCGGCGAGGCGCCGACCACCTCGGACGACGAGAAGGTCCGGATCATCCAGGCGGTCCGCGAGGCCGTCGGTGACGGCATCAAGCTCGTGGCCGGCGTCGGGACCAACGACACCGCGCACACGATCGCGTGTGCGCGGCAGGCCGAGGCCGCCGGCGCGGACGGCCTGCTCGTCGTCACGCCGTACTACAACAAGCCTCCGCAGGACGGGCTGCGCGCGCACTTCACCGCGGTCGCCGACGCCACCGGCCTGCCGAACATGCTGTACGACATCCCCGCCCGGGCCGGGGTCGAGATCAAGACCGAGACCCTGATCGCGCTCGCCGAGCACCCGCGGATCGTCGCGGTGAAGGACGCCAAGGGCGACCTCGCGGGGACCACCAAGGTGCTGGCGAACACCGATCTGTTCTACTACTGCGGTGCCGACGAGCTGAATCTCGCCACGATGGCGGTCGGCGCGGTCGGCATCGCGAGTGTCGTGGCGCACGTGGCAAGCCGGGAGTACCGGCAGCTGATCGACGCCGTGGTCGCCGGCGATCTCGGAGCAGCACAACAGATCGAGCGACGGCTGGTGCCCGCCGTCGAGGCGATCATGACCAGGACCCAGGGCGCCATCATGGTGAAGGCCGCGCTCAAGCTGGCCGGCGTCATCGAGCACGCGACCCTCCGGTTGCCGTTGGTTGAGGCGACCGCCGAGCAAGTGGACCGGCTCACCACCGACTTGAAGCAGGCAGGACTGATTGCATGAGCCATCCCCATCCAGATCTCGCCGCGCCCGGACCTCTCGCTCCGGGCGCTTTGCGGGTCATCCCGCTCGGCGGCCTCGGCGAGGTCGGCCGGAACATGACGGTGTTCGAGTACGACGGCAAGCTGCTGATCGTGGACTGCGGCGTACTCTTCCCGGACGAGAACCAGCCCGGCGTGGACCTGATCCTGCCGGACTTCGAGCCGATCCGGGACCGCCTCGACGACGTCGTCGCGGTGGTCCTGACGCACGGCCACGAGGACCACATCGGCGGGTTGCCCTACCTGCTGCGTGAGCGGGGCGACATCCCGGTGGTGGGGTCGCAGCTCACGCTCGCGCTGCTCGAGGGCAAGCTGAAGGAGCACCGGCACCGCAACGTGCCGCAGCAGACCGTGGTCGAGGGCGAGAAGCTGCAGATCGGGCCGTTCGTCTGCGAGTTCGTCGCGGTCAACCACTCGATCCCGGACGCGCTCGCGGTCGCGATCAAGACGCCGGCCGGCACCGTGCTGCACACCGGCGACTTCAAGATGGACCAGCTGCCGCTCGACAACCGGATCACCGACCTGCGGGCGTTCTCCCGGCTCGGCGAGGAGGGCGTCGACCTGTTCATGGTCGACTCCACGAACTCCGAGGTGCCCGGCTTCACCACCCACGAGCGCGACATCGCGCCGGTGCTGGACCGGGTCTTCACCAAGGCGAAGAACCAGCGCATCATCGTGGCCTGTTTCGCCTCCCACGTGCACCGCGTCCAGCAGGTCATGGACGCCGCCGTGAAACACCGCCGCAAGGTCGCGTACGTCGGCCGCTCGATGGTCCGCAACATGGGAGTGGCCCGCGACCTCGGGTTCCTGACGGTGCCCGGCGACACGCTGATCGACATGCGCGACCTGGACAACTACCCGCCGGAGCAGGTGGTGCTGGTGTCGACCGGTTCGCAGGGCGAGCCGATGTCGGCGCTGTCCCGGATCGCCGCCAACGACCACAACGTCGTCCACCTGCAGCCGGGCGACACCGTCGTGCTGGCGTCGTCGCTGATCCCGGGCAACGAGAACTCGGTGTACCGGGTGATCAACGGCCTGATCCGGCACGGTGCGAACGTGATCCACAAGGGCAACGCGCTGGTGCACGTGTCCGGGCACGCGAGCGCGGGCGAGCTGCTGTACTGCTACAACATCGTGAAGCCGCGCAACGTGATGCCGGTGCACGGCGAGGTCCGGCACCTGCACGCGAACGCGGATCTCGCGGTGCAGACCGGCGTACCGCGGGAGAACGTGGTCGTCGTCGAGGACGGCGTGGTGGTCGACCTGATCGACCGCAAGGCCGTGGTGGCCGGCAAGGTCGACTGCGGGTACGTGTTCGTGGACGGCTCGACCGTCGGCGACATCACCGAGACCTCGCTCAAGGACCGCCGGATCCTCGGCGACGAGGGCTTCATCTCGGTGATCGCGGTGATGGACTCGGTGACCGGCAAGCTGACCGCCGGGCCGGAGATCCAGGCCCGCGGGTTCGCCGAGGACGACACCGTGTTCGACGACCTGAAGCCGAAGATCGAGGCCGAGATCGAGAAGGCGATCGGCAGCGGCGTCGACGACATGTACCAGCTGCAGCAGGTGATCCGCCGGGTGGTCGGCAAATGGGTCAGCGACACCCACCGCCGGCGCCCGATGATCATTCCGGTCGTGGTCGAAAGCTGATCACCCGGTGTAACCTGCTCCGCGAGCAGAGGAAGGTGGGCCGGCGATGAGTGTCAGCGGGGTGAACGGGACGGGCCAGCGCCGGCCCACGATGAAGGAGGTCGCCGCCCGGGCCGGGGTCGCACTGAAGACCGTGTCCCGGGTGGTGAACGAGGAGCCGAACGTCAGCCCGGAGCTGACCGCCAAGGTCCAGGCGGCGATCAAAGAGCTGAACTACACGCCGAACGAGTCGGCCCGGATGCTGCGCCGCGGCAAGACCGGCACGATCGCCGTGGTGATCCGCGACATCGGCGACCCGTTCTTCGCCTCGCTCGGCCGCGCGGTCGAGCTGTGGGCGCGCTCGTCCGGCTCGGTCGTCATGATCGGACTGACCGACGAGGACCCGGACCGGGAGCGCGACGTCTGCCTGGAGTTCGTCGCCCGGCGCCCGGACGCGCTGATCATGGCGCCGATCGGGGAGACCCAGGACTACCTCGCTCCGCACGTCGACGCCGGGATGGCGGTCGTCACGATCGACCGGCCCGCGCACGGCATCGAGGCGGACGCCGTGCTCGCCGACAACGCGGGCGGTATCGACCAGGCGATCGACCACCTGGTCCGGCAGGGCCACCGGCGGATCGCGTACCTGGGCGACGACGAGCGGATCTTCACCGCGCGGGAGCGGGTGGTGGCCTACCGGGCGGCAATGGCCCGGCACGGGATCGGAGTCGACGAGGACCTCGTCCACCTGTCCGAGCCGACCACCGAGGGCATCGGCATCACGCTGTCGGCCGTCCTCGACCGCCCCGACCCGGCCACCGCTCTGCTGTCGGCCAACAACATGACGACCGCGGAGGTACTGCGGGGCCTGGCCGGCCGCCGGGACAAGGTGGCGCTGGTGTCGTTCGACGACCTGCAGCTCGGCGACCTGCTCAGCCCCGGCCTGACGGCGGTCGCGCAGTCGGCCGACGTGATGGCCCGAACGGCGATCCAGCTGATGACCGAGCGTCTCCCGGAACCGCACCGCCCCGGCCGCACGGTCCGTGTCCCGGTCAAGCTCACGATCCGTGGCTCGGGGGAGATCCCGCCTCCGCGCTGACCACCTGCCCGGGTTCGCCGAACCGGGCCAGCACCAGCGCGGCGGCGACCGCGAGCACGAAGCCGCACGCGGCCACGGCCTCGTAGCCGGGCCGCGGCCGATCGCCCAGCACGAGCAGCCCGACGATCGCCGGGAAGAACGTCTCGCCGACGACGAGCATCGCGGTCGCGGTTGTCACCCCGCCGCTCTGCAGCGCGGCGGCGTACCCGAGCATGGCCATCGCACCGCTGACGATCGCGATGTACGTGGCCGGCTCGGTGAGCAGGTCCGCCGGGCGCAGGCTGGGAATGATCCGGCCGCAGATGGCGACGACGCCGAAGCCCAGTCCGGCGATCAGGCCCAGCACGGCGGCGCGAAGCCGCCGCGGGACCAGTCGGCTCGCGACCCTGGCGAGGGCGAGCAGCATCACCAGTCCGGCGAGTGCAATCTCGAACCCGCGGCCGACCGTGGCGTTGCCCTCGGTGCTGGCCGAGATCCCCAGCAATCCCAGCCCGACACAGACCGCCCCGACGGCGGCCCATTCGACGCGGCCCAGCCGGACGCCCAGGGGCCAGGCCGCGAGCGCGGTCACCGCCAGACTGGCCGCGAGCGCGGACTGGACGAGGAACAGCGGGAGAACCTGCAGTGCAGCCAACTGCAGGGCGAAGCCGACGGCGTCCAGGGCGATGCCGGCCAGGAACCGCCACTGCGCGACGATCCGGACCAGTCCGTGGGTGCTGATGTTCTCGGAGGTGTCCGACCCGGCAGCGGCAGCCTGCAGCACCGAGGCCACGCCGTAGGCGACCGCGGCTGCCAGCGCACACAGCAGACCCCACCACATGCCTGCAGCCTACGGATCCGCGCCGTCTAGTCGTTGCGGGCGCGGGCCTGCGATCGCGGCCGGTGGGTGATTTGCCGTGGAGTTGGCCAGGCTGTCACCCGGCGGTCACTCGTGGAGCGCACCTTCGGGACATGAAACTGAGTCGCCGCCAGCTCTTGGCCGCATCTTCCGTCGCCAGTGCGTCGTTGGCCCTGCCAGGCGTCGCGTCCGCGGCACCGAATCTCGTCCGCCGTGACCGCGCCGCGCTGCCCTCGGGCGTCGCGAGCGCCGACGTGACGCCGAACTCGGCCGTCGTGTGGTCGCGCGCCGACCGCCCGGGCCGGCTGGTCGTCCAGCTGACCAGCCACGGCCGTTTCGACCGGGCGATCTGCCTGCGCGGCCCGAAGACGGACGCCGCCGACGACTTCACCGCGCGGCTGCCGTTGCGTGGCCTGCGCCCCGGTCAGCGCTACGACTACCGGATCGGCTTCGAGGACGAGAACGGCCGGATCGGGCAGACGCTCGACGGCTCGTTCGGCACGCCGGGCCGCAACCGGCCGGTGTCGTTCGTGTTCACCGGCGACACCGCGGGGCAGGGGTACGGCATCAACCCGGACCTCGGCGGCATGGTCGCGTACAAGGCGATGCACGACACCCGGCCGGACTTCTTCCTGCACTCCGGCGACAACATCTACGCCGACGGCCCGATCCAGGCCGAGCTGAAAGTTGCCGACGGCACCGTCTGGCGGAACGTGGTGACCGAGGAGGTCGCGAAGGTCGCCGAGACGCTCGCCGAGTACCGCGGCCGGTACAAGTACAACCTGCTCGACGGCAACGTGCGCTCGCTGTACGCCGACGTACCGCTGATCGCGCAGTGGGACGACCACGAGACGCTGAACAACTGGTACCCGGGGGAGATCCTCACCGACGACCGCTACACCGAGCGGCGCGTCGACGTGCTCGCGGCGCGGGCGAAGAAGGCGTTCCTCGAGTACTTGCCGATGGAGCACGCCGCGGGCCGGGACCGGATCTACCGCAAGGTGAGCTACGGTCCGCTGCTCGACGTGTTCTGCCTGGACATGCGTACGTACCGCGGCGCGAACCCGGTGCCGTCGACCGCCGGGCCGGTGGCGATGCTCGGTGCCGAGCAGGCCGCCTGGCTGGTGCGTGAGGTGGCGGCGTCGCGGGCGGCCTGGAAGGTGATCGCCAGCGACATGCCGCTCGGCCTGCTGGTGCCGGACGGCAACCTGATCGAGGCGGTCGGGAACGGTCTGCCCGGCGCGCCCGGCGGCCGCGAGCACGAGATCGCCTGGGTGCTGAGCCAGTTCAAGAAGCGCAAGGTCCGCAACGCGATCTGGTTGACCGCCGACGTGCACTACTGCGCGGCGCACCACTACGACCCGTCGCGGGCGGCGTTCACCGACTTCGACCCGTTCTGGGAGATCGTGGCCGGTCCGATCAACGCCGGCACGTTCGGTCCGAACGCCCTGGACAGCACCTTCGGGCCGGAGGTCGTGTTCTCGAAGGCGGCCGACTTCGCGAACCAGTCGCCGGCCGGCGGCAACCAGTTCTTCGGTCACACGTCGATCGACCCGCGGACCGGCGTGTTCACGGTCTCGCTGCGCAACCTGTTCGGCAAGGTTCTCTGGATCAAGGACATCACCCCGGCCTGAGAAGGCCAGTCGTACCCACCGGCTCCGGCGCTTGTGCGGGATGCCGCCCACCGGGGCCGGCGGGTACGACGTCACACGCCGTGCAGGACCTCCGCGCCCGGACCGTCGAGCTGCGGCAGGACGACGCGGCGCCCGGTGAGCAGCAGGAGCAACGAGAGCATCGGGCCGCGCAGCTCCGACCCGTCGCCGACGCTCCAGTCGATGTCGTCGGCAACCAGACGGAGCCCGTCGTACGGCAGCGACTTGAAGACCCTCGACATCCGGCTGCCGCGGCATTCCCAGACGCGCGTGGCCGCCGTCGCGGCGACGTCCGGCGGGACCGGGAGCGAGCGGCCGATCGGGATCGCGATGTCCTGCCCGTGAACGACGATGTCGATGAGCGTCTCCCGCGGAGTGACGCCGAAGTTGTGCCTGCGGGAGCCGATCATGCCGCGGATCTCGCCGATGATCTGCTCGGTCGGCAGCGCTGCCTGGTCGCGCCCGGAGGCCTGGATGATCCAGTTCAGGCTGTGAATGCCGGGATGCTTGAGTGCGAGGCGGAGGGCGGCGCCGAGCGTCATCTGCTGCAGGGTCAGGTGGCCGGCGACGTCGCGGACGGTCCAGCCCGCACACAGCGAGCGGTGCGCCCAGTCGTCGGTGGTCAGTGTCGCGAGCAGGTCGGCTGTACGGGCTCTTTGCGTGTCGATCGCGGTCCAGAGTTCGTCGTCGTTCATGACCGCGCCTTTCCGTCGGTGGGCCGGTAGCGCACGTCCGGCGGGCTGGTGCGGGTGCGCTTGAGTTCGAAGAAGTCGCGGCAGCCGGTGAGCAGGCGAATGCCGTCGAACAGGCGTACGGCGTCGTCGCCGCGGGGGACCGCGTTGAGAACAGGCCCGAAGAACGCGGACCCGTCGAGGTGCAGGACGGGTGTGCCGCCGTCGATGCCGACCGGCATGGTGCCTTCGTCGTGGCTGCGGCGCAGCGCCGCGTCGTACGTCGCGGAATCGGCCGCCTCGGCGAGCGTGACCGGCAGCCCGGCGGCGACGAGCGCCTCGGTCGAGGCGGCGCGGTACTCGGCGGTCGACGGATAACGCCAGTGGTCGAAGATCCGCTCGCCGAACGCGGTGTGCCAGGCCCGGAACGCTTCTGGTCCGTGGTGTGCGACCACCGCGGTCGCGACCCTTGACGGACCGGTCATCTCGCCGAGTTTCGCGCGGTAGGTCTCGTCGACGGCGCGGTGCTCGTTGAGCATCAGCAGGCTCATCACGTGGTACCGGAGATCGAGGGTACGGCGCTGGGCAACTTCGCGGAGCCAGCACGCCACGACCCACGTGTACGGGCAGACGGGATCGACGTACAGGTCGACCCGCGGCGTGGTGCCGGGGATTTCGGCGGCACGAGCGGATTCGGTGCGCTCGAGGAACCCGGCGGCGGGTGTGCCCCCGGTGCGGTCGGCGTAGTAGCGCGTCGTGACCTGGTCCCACAGGTCGCGGTCGGCGCCGGTCTGATCGTTGTGCATGGTCCGAGCGTCCGCCACCTTGGGTCATCGTCACATCGTCCGAATTGCTCAGTCGGTACTCAGACCGGTGCTCGCCCAGGCCGCGACCTGGGCGCGGTTCGCGAAGCCGAGCTTGTCGAGGATGTGCTGGACGTGATTCTGCGCGGTGCGTTCGGAGATGACGAGCCTGGCGGCGATCTCGCGGTTGCTCAGGCCGTTCGCGACGAGTCGTGCGACCTCGCGCTCGCGTGGGCTCAACGGGTCCGGCGCGACCGCCAGGCTCCGGAGGCGTTCCACCCAGGGCGTCATGCCGAGTGCCTGCGCCAGATCGAGCGCGTCCCGGGCCACAGCCCGCGCCCGGGATTCGTCGCCGAACCGCTGATGGGTCTCGGCCAGCAGGCAGGCAGACTCGACCGCGAAGCCCGGCGCGCCGATGCTGCGGCAGCGCGCTTCGGCCGTTCGGAGGTCCGCGACCGCAGCGTCCGGTTCGTCGAGGGCCGCGGCGCAGACCCCGAGGACGAGGTCGACCGGTCCGAGGAAGTTGGTCGCGCCCGCGCCGCCCACGACGTACCAGCCGCGGCGGGCCTCCAGGCGGTCCCGGAAGCGTCGTACGTCGTCGGTCGCGCCGATCGCGGCCGCGACCCGCGCGCCGATGGTGTTCAGCAGCAGCTCGCCCGCGCGCCAGTCCGGCCACGACTCGGGCCGGCCGCAGCGTTGGTACAGAGCCGCTGCCTCATCCGTCCGGCCGGCGTCGACGAGCACGAACGCGCGGGTCAGCCGGGCGGCGAGATCCCAGCGGGCGTCGGTTCCGAACTGCCAGACGGCACTGCCCAGCAGTTCGGGGGAGTGGCCGCGATGATGGCCGAGCACCAGCCGGAACGCGACCTCCGCACCGTGCGCCGCCGGATGACCGATGCTGCGGAAGACGGTGAGCGCTTCGTCGAGCAGCGTCTCGGCGTCGTCGAACTCGGCGCGGGCGGCGGCCAGTGACGCTCGGGTGATCAGGACGTGCCATCGACCCTGCGGGCCGCCCGCACGCCCCGCACAGCTTGCGATCCGGCCGGTCTCGCCGCCGATCGCGGCCAGGTCACCGGCGTACCAGAGCGTGTCGACGCGCCAGAGTCGCCCGCGCAGCTCCACTTCGGCGCGAATGGTCGACGTACCAAGCTCGATCATCCGGTCCGCGGCGGCGGCCAGTTCGGCCACGTCGTCAGGTCCGCTCGTCGCGAGCTGGCGCGCGGTCAGCGCTTCCACGAGAAGGGACGGATCTTGCAGCGCCTCGGCCTGGGCCAGCGCGTCACTGCTGGCTCGGAGCGCCTCACTCCACCGCGCGAGGTAGACAGCCGCCTGCGACTGCCGGGCCAGCAACCGGACTCTCGTCCTCGGCGAGCTGTGTGCTGCGGCGAGTGCCTCGGTACACCACTGGTCGATGTCGCCGTCCCAGTCCGACTGGCCGATCGGCTCGAGCGTGACGGCTGCCTGGGCGAGCAGCTCGGCTGCTTTCGCGCTCCTCGCGATCGCGACGGCGCTGCGCGTGGCAGCGTGGGCCGTCGCGAGATCACCGGCGCGGACGGATGCCGTCGCGAGGCGGAGCTGGAGCGCTGCCCGTTCGAGCGGATCAGGCGTTGCCGCTACGGCCCCGGCCCAGTGCCGTGCGATCTCGGCCGTGTCGGCGCCTGCGTCCGCTTCGAGCACCTCGGCCGTACGGCGGTGCAGGTCGGCGCGCCGGCTCAGGACCAGCCGCGCTTCGGTGTCCCGGCGTACCGACTCGTCGGCGAACCACGACTCGCCCGTGTCCGGTGCCACGACGATCGCACCGCCACGGATCAGTACGTCGACCGCGTCCGCGAACTCGTCGCTGGTGAGACCGGCGACTCGCTGCAGGACGTCCAGCCGGATCCGCGGGCCGGCCACGGCGGCGGCGACCCGCACCTGGGCCGCGTTGTCGTCGACCGGTCGCGTGGTGGTCACGCTCGCAGTGTGACGGCAGGCCGCTGAGTCCGCCAGTAGGTTGTGTCCATGACCGTCTATCCCGAGAGCCGCCGCGACGATGTGGTCGAGACGTTGCACGGGCACCAGATCGCCGACCCTTACCGCTGGCTGGAAGACCCTGACTCGAGCGATACCCAGGACTGGGTCGACCGGCAGAACGCATTCACCCAGGCCGAGCTGGCCGACTACCCCGAGCGTGGCTGGTTCCAGGCCACGATGGCTGCGATCCTCGCGCGGCCGCGGGCCGGTGTGCCCGTGAAGAAGTCGGGCTGGTACTTCGTCGGCCGCAACGACGGCACCCAGGCTCAGGACGTGATCTTTGTCGCCGGCTCGCTCGACGAGCTGCTGTCCGCGGGCCGGGTGCTGATCGACCCGAACACGCTGTCCGAGGACGGCACGGACTCGCTGGGCTCGTTCACCGTGAGCCCTGACGGCAAGTACTTCGCGTACGGCGTCAACGAGAGCGGCAGCGACTGGACGACGTTCCGGCTGCTCGACATCGCCAACCGAAGGCCTGTCGACGACCAGGTGTCGGAGGCCAAGTTCTGCGAGGCGACGTGGCTCCCCGACAGTTCGGCGTACCTGTATCTGCACTACCCGGCGAGCGGGCGCAGCGAAGGCACGGAGACGACGTCCCTGTCCGGCGGACGGCTGATGCTGCACCGCGTCGGTACGCCGCAGTCCGAAGACGAGCTGCTGCTGAGCTTCCCGGACAACGAGCGGTACTTCATCACTCCCGAGGTGTCCGACGACGACCGGTACCTCGTCGTCCACATCACCGAGGGGACCGACCACGCCACCCGGCTCTGGATCTACCCGATCACCTCCGACGGCCTGGGCGAGCCGGTAAAGGTGGTCGACGAGTTCGCGGACGAGATCGCCTTCGTGCGGATGTCCGGCGACCAGCTGGTCCTGCGCACCGACCGGGACGCGTCCCGCGGCCGGGTGGTGCTGTCGACGCTGGACGGTTCATTTACCGACCTGATCCCGGAGGGAGAGTCGACGCTGCAGGCAGTCCGCGGTACGGCGGACGGCCTCGCCACGTTGACGCTCGTCGACGCGCAGCCGGTGCTGACGCTCTACGCGCTGGACGGCTCCGGTGAGCGCGTCGTCGACGTGCCTGGTGGCGGTGTGGTCGGGCTCAACGCCGGGCCGGAGTACGACGAGCTGTTCATCGGCCTGTCGACGACGACCGACCCCACGCTGTCGTACGTCGTCTCGACCGGGTCAGGCGACGTACGCGTGCTGCCGGAGCTGGTTCGTGGCTCCGGAGGCTTCACGCCGCCTCAGGTCACCGTGACACGCCGGACCGGACCGGTGCCCTACTTCTTGATCACCAGGTCGGACCTGGACTTCTCCGAGCCGCGCCCGACGCTCATGTGGGGGTACGGCGGGTTCCGTATCCCGATCCAGGCCGACTACCGGCCCGGCTGGCCGGCATGGCTTGCTGCCGGTGGCGTGCTGGTCATCACCAACCTGCGTGGCGGCGGCGAGTACGGAACCGAGTGGCACGACGCAGGGCGGCTCAAGAACAAGCAGAACGTCTTCGACGACTTCATCGCGGTTGCCGAGGATCTGCGGGACACCGGCGTGACGACTCCGGCGCAGCTGGCCGTTCACGGTCGCAGCAACGGCGGGCTGCTCGTCGGTGCCGTCATGACGCAGCGACCGGACCTGTTCGCGGTCGCATTGCCCGGTGTGGGTGTCCTGGACATGCTGCGCTTCCACAAGTTCACCGTTGGTGCGGCCTGGGCGTCCGACTACGGCTCGCCGGACGATCCGGAGCAGTTCGAGGACCTGCTGGCGTACTCGCCGCTGCATCGCGTCAGCGACGGGACGTCGTACCCGGCCACGCTGGTGGTCACGGGGGACCACGACGACAGGGTGGTTCCGTTGCACAGCCACAAGTTCATCGCGGCGCTGCAGCATGCCCAGTCCGGTCCGCGACCAGTCTTGACCCGGGTCGAGGTCAACACCGGCCATGGCTTCGGAAAGCCCGCCGCGATGATCGCGGCGGAGTGGGCGGACCTACTGGCGTTCGCTGCTCACCATGTAGGTCTCGTACCTCCCGAGCAGTAGGAGAGCTGCTTGTGGCTACCAGATCCGCGGGGCCTGAAGGTCCCGCGGGTCGTCCGCCGGCTGACAGCCGTGGGCGCTCTCCGTGTACTCCGTGCGCGGACCGGTCGTGGCCAGCGTACGGACGGCGTTGACGAGCCGGTCCACGTGCTCACGGGTCGCCCCGAGGCCGAGGCTGGCGCGGACCGCCGTACCGTGCTCAAGGGAGTCGGCAAGCAGGTGGCCGACCAGCGGGTGGGCGCAGAACTTGCCGTCCCTGACACCGATGCCGTACTCGGCGCTCAGCGCCGCGGACACCAGCGTCGAAGTCCGGCCGGCGAGCGTGAAACAGACCGTGCCGACGCGGTCGGCCTCCTCGCCGAAGATCGAGTACGTCGTGACGCCGTCGATCTGGGCGAGTCCGGTGCGCAGCCGGGCCAGCAGGCTGCGCTCGTGCTGCTCGATGGCGTCGCGGTGCTTGCTGATCGCGGCGCACGCGCTGGCCAGGGCGATGGCGCCGATGACGTTGGGGGAGCCGCCCTCGTGGCGGGCCGGTCCGGTCGTCCACACCACGGTGTCGCCCGTGACGGCGTGGGTCGCGCCACCGCCGTACAGGTACGGGTCGGCGGCGTCGAGCCAGTCGGAGCGGCCGATCAGTGCGCCGGCGCCGTACGGCGCGTAGAGCTTGTGACCGGACAGGGCGACCCAGTCGACATCCAGAGCGGCGATGTCGACCGCGCGGTGCGGAGCGAGCTGTGCGGCGTCGAGGCAGACCCGCGCGCCGTGGGCCTTGGCCACCTTGGCGATGTCGGCGATCGGGAAGATCTCGCCGGTGACGTTGGACGCTCCGGTGACCATGACGAGGCGAGGACCTTCGGGCGCCTGACGGAGCGCGTCGGCGACCCGGGTCACGGCCTCGGTCGGGCTGGACGGGGCCCCGAGGCGGACGGTCCGCTCGGCGGGCCACGGCAGCAGCGCGGCGTGGTGCTCGGACTCGAAGACGATCACGGTCGCGTCGGCCGGCACCGCGTGGGCGAGCAGGTTCAGGGCGTCGGTCGTCTGCCGGGTGAAGATCACCTGGTCGTCCGCGCGGGCGCCGACGAAGCCGTGCACCTCGGCGCGGGCCCGCTCGTACCACTGGGTGGTGATCCGCGAGGCGTAGCCGTTGCCGCGGTGCACCGACGCGTACGACGGCAGGGCCGCCTCGACACTGGCCCGGACGGACTCCAGACACGGGGCGCTCGCGCCGTGGTCGAAGTTCGCGTAGTCGGTGACCCGGCCGTCGGCGAGCGGGACCAGCAGGTCCGAACCGACGGTGGCGGGGATGTTTCCGGTGACCTGACGCGTGACGGTCGGCCGCGAAGTCGTCGTACTGGCCGGCTCGAGGATGGACAGGATCGACATGACGATGCTCCCAGGGAAGTCCGCACTTGCCGAACGGGGTATCCGCACGGCCTGGTCTTCACCCGGGGCACCCCACCGCGGAGGAGGGTTGCCGGCCAGCTAGCCGGGGCTTGTCGCTGGCACTCATGACCTGCCGAGAACGGTAACGAACGGGATACGGCTGCCGCCAGTGACTATCTCATGTGATGAGATGAGTGAACACATCGTGGGATGACGTAAGGAAGTCGATGACCTGGAGAGCGCCTGTGGTCGAGCGGCCGGACGGCTCGCTGACCGCACCGGAACGCGAACTGCTGCAAGGCTATCTGCAGTTCTATCGCAGCACGTTGCTGTTCAAGTGCGCGGGGCTGACCGCGGAGCAGTTGGCCGAACGGCCGTCGCCGCCCTCCAACCTGTCGCTGCTCGGCCTGATCCGGCACCTCACCAAGGTCGAGCGGATCTGGTTCCGCATCCACTTCGCCGAGGTCCCCGCCGAGCCGGTGTTCCCGCTGGAGCTCGGCAAGGACGCCGACTTCGAGCGGATCGAGGCGGCCGACGCGCAGGCGGCGTACGAAGGCCTGATCGCCGAGTGGAAGCTCTCCGACGACGCGGCGGCCGGCCACTCGCTGGACGAGCGGTTCACGTTCAAGGGCATCGATTCGACGCTGCGGATGATCTACATCCACCTCATCGGCGAGTACAGCCGGCACTGCGGCCACGCAGACCTCTTGCGGGAGCAACTCGACGGGACCACGGGCGCGTAACACGACCTGCCACGCACCTAGGCTGCCGCCGTGCCGTTCACTCTTGCCCACCCCGCGGCCGTCCTTCCGCTGTGCCGGCGTCCGTTGGTGGCGTCGGCTCTCGTGGCCGGCGCGGTGGCTCCCGACCTGCTGTACGTCGGGCCGATCTACCGGATCGCCACGCAGATCAACGGCAACTTCACGCTGACCCTCACCCACAAGTTCACGTCGGCGCTCTGGCTGGACCCGCTGCTGGCGCTCGTGCTGCTTCTTGTCTTCAACGTGGTGCTCAAGCGACCCCTGGTGGCTCTGGCTCCGACTGCGCTCGCCGCACGCCTGCCTGGTGCGGCCCGACCCCATCTGGTGTGGATGGTCGTCTCCGCCGTCCTGGGTGCGCTGACCCATGTGCTCTGGGACTCGTTCACGCACTATGACGGGTACTTCGTCCGAGAATTCCCAGGCTTCTTCCGGGCTCAGCTGACGGGAGCGTGGGACGTGAACCGCATCCTCCAGTACGTCAGCACCGTCGGTGGCTGTCTCGTCCTCGCCGTCTGGCTCTACCGCTGGTACCGCCGTACAGCACCGTCCGCTGTCGAGCCGGGGGTGCCTGATTGGGTGCGCTACCTCGTGCTGGCCGCCTTGATGGTCTTCGGCGTCACCGGCGCGATCGTCGAGCTCGGCCGGGTGGACGGCGAGTTCGCCGGGGAGACCGCCGTACGGCTCGTGCTGTCCGGGCTCGTGTCCGGCGGCCTGGCCGCGCTCGCCTGGTACGTCGTGCTGTGGCACCTGGGGCGGCTGCGGCGGCGTACGCACGTGTCGTGACGCTACGGATGGGGCAGCGTGATCGGCGTGTGACACGTGGGACTCGAGGGGTGATCGGGGTAGCCTGAACGATATGGCGACCCGCACGTCTTCCCCGGCGCGGGCGCAGAAGTCGGCAGCCAAACGGCCGAGCACGGCCCGTTCGGCGGCCGGTGGACGCCCCCGTCCGTCAGGCGCCCAGAAGCGTGGGCAGAGCACGAAGCGCGGCGGTGGTACCACCGCCGCGCGGGCCCGCAAGATTGGGAGTGGGGCGGGTTGGGGA
>NZ_JBSGFZ010000041.1:0-70578 GCF_053603655.1 Kribbella sp. NPDC004138 | reverse complement strand
GCCGCGGCTTCTTCTTGCCCATGGACTCCATGATGAACATCCTTCCGGAGCACAAGCTCCTGATCTCGGATGTCCGTCAAAACGGGGCAGGCCCAAGCAACTCATCAGGTTTGGTGAGCCTGTCGGTGGTCGTACCACTCTCGCCTATGTGTGGTTGTCGGGAGGGTCGCAGCTGACAGGGCGGCTCGAACGCTGCTTTGACGACGGGTCGCCGAGCTTCTTTGACGTCGGGGAGTTTCAGAACGTCGATGATGACGCTGACGAAGCTTGGGATCCCTTCTCGGGTCCGCCACCCGACGACGGTCTGCGCTACTTCGATTCACCTGAGTCCGCGCTTGAGTGGGCCCGCTCGGAATGCGACGCCAGTGACGTTGGGTGAACCAGGGCGTCATTGATGCTGAGTACCGCGATGCCAAGGGCTGGTGACGGGTTCGATCGCGCCTAGAGCGAGCCGCTTCGCCGACTGACCGGGTTGGGTCGCGAACCGACCGGCTCAGGCAATTTGACTCGCAGGAGTACGAGTCAGTCACGGTCGCAGGATCGCACCTACAGCGCGTATGATTGAGCGCTCATCGGCATGTTAGGTCGCGCTCTCAGCGGCATCTCAGCGCGCTGCGGAGCCTGGCAGTCTCGTCCTGAGCTCCGACAGGGGGTAGGTCTGCGACCGGTCGGCGTCCAGAACGTCATAGACAGCTGCAGTGTCATCCTGGAAGTCGAGATCGACATCAAACACGTTGAAAGTGAACTGCCTGAGTCTGCCTTCCGGACCGGATGCTTCAAGTTCACGCCGGAGTGTCGCCGCCATGAATCCGTCTCCGTCTTGCTCCAACAGCTCTCTCAGCAGATCCACAACTGAAGTGTCCGACACCCTGCAAGGCGATGCACGCACATCCGCAGATCTGGGAAGGACATGCCTCGCACGCCGGGCCGAAGAAGTGTCACCACCAAGTCCCCCTGAAGCGTCACCGATGTCCTGATACAGATTCGTCACCGATGTCTTGAAACATAACACCTCGCCTAGCTTCTCGATTTGGTTCAATCGAACAGGTGTTCTAATGTACTCGCATGACGGCGGTCGCGATCAACCCACCCCTCGGCGCACCAGCGCCGACCGAGCCGTGGTTCACGACTGCCGAGGCGGACCAGTACCGGCCTCCGCCCGACGATCTGTACGACCCTGACGACCCACGGCCTCCGCGCTTCCTGAGCGAAGAGGATCTGTACGACGACCTGCCGCCGATGTCGCGCGTCGACGAACTCGAATGGGAGTTGTGGGCCGGCGTCGATCAGGACGCCGCCGAGCGGGAGATGCTGCGCCTGAAGGCGCCCGCGTGGGTGTCCCTCCCGCCGGGCGCCGAGCTGGCGGCGGCGCTGGAAGAGCTGCGGCCGCAGTTCGAGTCGCCCGTCGCGCTGATCGAGGCGATGAAGGCCGCGTCCCGGATGGAAGCCTGGGCCGCGTCCATCAAGGCCGCCGCGATGGCGTCGTTCTACCGGCAACGCAAGGCTCAATCCGTCGATACGCCCCGCCCGGCACAACTCGACTCACACGGACGCCCGATCGACCCCGAGCGGTCCTGGTCGGCGGAGATCGCCGCCGCCCTCAAACTGTCGCCCCAGACAGTCGGCCGCCACATCGACACCGCCCTCCACCTGACCGGCGCGCTGACCGCGACCCACACAGCACTCCGATGCGGTGCCCTCACCTGGTCCAAGGCACTCGCGATCTCGGAGGCCACCCGCCCCTTGCCCCCAGCCGCCGCGCACGCCGTCGAATCCCACGTACTGCGCCGCGCCCCCGGCCAGACCCACGCCAACCTGAACGCCTCTCTGCGCCGCCAGGTCGCCAAGCACATCACCCGCAACGCCGCGCCCGGCGGCACCGATCCCCACCGAGCCGCCGCAACCGAGCGCACCTGCAAGATCGTGCCCCTCTCCGACGGTATGGCCGGCCTCTGGGTCGTCCACACCGCCGACAAGATCCAGCAAATGTGGGTAGTCATCCAAGCCATGGCCACCCTCGCCAAACGCACCACCCCGACTCCCGAATCCACCCCACCCACCAACGCCGCCCACCAATCCGGAGCATCGGAACGGGCGGTGCCTGGCGCACAGAAGCTAGGCACACAAGCGTCGGACCCGCCAGAGCCGGCCGCGGGGCCAAAGCGGACAGCGGAACAGCGGCGCGCGGATGCCGTGGCGGATCTGTTCGAATACATGCTGCACAACGGCCTGGACTGGCTCGGCCGCCGCCTGCCCGATCAGCACCGCAGACGGCCGCATATCGAGGTCCTCATCCCCGTCACCACGCTCCTCGGCATGGACGCCGACCCCTGCGAGCTCACCGGCTACGGGCCTATCCCCGCCGATATGGCCCGCCGCATCGCCGCCGACGGCACCTGGCGCAGACTCCTCACCGACCCCACCAACGGCACAGTCCTAGAAGCCTCCACCACCCGCCACGACCCCGGCGTACTCGTCACCGAAACGCTCCTCGCCCGGCACCCCGTCTGCGCCTGGCCAGGCTGCAACCGCACCTCCCGCGAATGCCACCGCGACCACGCAACACCTTTCGCGAAATCCAAACAGACCCACCTCGCCGGCCTGATCCCGTACTGCGCGTACCACCACGTCATCAAAGACACCCCGGCTTGGGGCTGGACCACAACACCCCATCCCGACGGCTCGGTCACACTCACAACCCCCACAGGCCACCGCTACACCACAGTCCCACCCGCTCGAGGCCCCATCGCACCACCACAAGACCCGCCCCCAACCGACCACCCCCCAACCTCCCCACCCACACGCCACCCGTCATCCAGCCCCCTCGGTCCCCCGCCTTTCTGACCCACCACACCTGCCCATACCAGCAACACCGCACATCGACTCCAAGCTGGACTCTGAGCCCGACCCAAGCCCGACCCCAAGCCCGACCCCAAGCACGACCCCAAGCACGACCCCAAGCACGACTCTGAGCCCGACACCGAGCCCGACACCGAGCCCGACACCGAGCGCGACCCCGGGCCCGCGCCGAGACCGAGCGCGACCCCGAGCCCGGCGGTGGGCGCGCCCCGAGACCGAGTCTGAGCGCAAGCGCGACTCGATGCGTACGGCCCCGCCCCGCCCCGCCCGGCTCCGGGCCCAACCCCACTCCAGGCCAAAGCCCGACCCGCACCTTGAGCCTGACCTGAATCGTCCCGCGCTTGGGTCCGAACGCGGCCCGCCTTGTGCGAGGCCAAGCGTGCGGCGGGTGTGCCGGTGACCCACTACCGGCATCCAGCGAACCTTCGTGGGTCAGGCCTGGATGATCGTGCTGATACGCCAACCGGCCGTCGTTTCGCGCTCGGAGTTGCGTGAGGGTGCCGGGCTGGGTGTTGCTGGCCTGCCTGGTGTGCTGGTCATCGTGATCAGCCTCGTCGTCGGGATGCCGCTTGGCAGCGTGGTCTCGGTGCCGCCGGCATCGATCGCCCGGCCGGCCGTCAAGCGGTCGGTGACTTTGAGGGTGATGGTCGTTGAAGTGCGACGGGTGATCGCGGTGCTGTCGATCGTGATCCGAAGGCCTTCGACACGGATGTTCTGTTCGCGGTACTCAGCGAGAAGTGCGCGGTCCCTGAGCCAGGGCGGACTACCTGGAACGTAGATCCGATCGAGGGCCTCGAGATCGAGAGTCCAGAACGCCTTGGCACGTTCGGCGTCGAGTGCTTCCAGCGTTCGCTTCCAGGCAGCTACCTCTGCCGGCGATGCCGCGGATTCTGGTGGTGAAGCAGCTGTGGTCCGTGTCGTACCCGGCGATGCCTCAGGACGCGCAGAAGCCGCCGGCACGCCAGCTGTCGACCGCACCGGCGGTTCGGTTGCTGGTGCGGTCGACGGCGCGGTCGGCGGATGCGCAGTCGGCGGAGACTTCGCGGTCGATCGTGTGGGGGTGGTCGAGGTCGCGGTTGGTTCGGATCGGTGGGTTGGCGATGCCGTCGGGCGCCCACCCGTTTGGGGTGGCGTGGGCTGCGAATGCGTGCGGCTTGGTTGAGCAACTGGTGGTGCGTCGATCGTGCGGAGCGTCGCGATTCCGATGGCGAGTACGACGACCGCGCCGAGGACGACCGCGGCGAGGATGCCGTACGCCGGGTGCAACCGCAGACGGAGCGAGACCCGCGGGAATCGGCGCAGTGAGGGTCGCTCGGTTCGGCGGGCCCCGGCTTCTGAGAGACCAAGGGACGTGGAGCGCGAGGGGCTGCGTGTGTCGGGGCGTAAGCGGCTGCGGAGGCCAACGCGCGAAGGGCTGCGGAGCCCAAGGCGCGAGAGGCTGCGGCTCCCAAGGCGCGAGAGCGCCCAGAGCGCGGGGCTTGAACGTCGACTAAGCACACGCGGTGAATGGCGGCGGGACCCGGCACGCGAGCGACGGCCCAACTCGGTGCGTGGAAGGGTGTTGAACCAGGGGCGTGAGCGTCCGTCCGGCACAGGGCCGGGAGGTCGGCGGAGCGCGGGAGGCGAGAGCGGACTCAGCGTCGGACGCGCCAGTCGGCTCGGCGCAAGCGATCCGAGTCGGCTCGGTGCGGGTGATTCGAGGCGGCTCGGTGCGGGTGATTCGACGCGGCTCAGCGCAGGGGCTGTGAGCTCGCTGGCGGACGATTCGAACCGGCTGGACGCAGCTGGTTCGAATCGGCTCGGGGCAGGCGGTTGACGCTGGCTTGTCGCAGGCACTTCGGGCTCGCCTGGCGCAGGGGCGTGGCCCAGACTCGGCGCCGGAGGTTCAAGTGGGTTGGGCGCGGGCGATTCAAGTCGGCTCAGCGCAGAGGGTCCGGGGCCGCTCGGCACAGAGGGTTCGGGGCCGCTCGGCACAAAAGGTTCGAGGCCGCTCGGCACAGAAGGTCCGGGGCCGCTCAGCGCAGAGGGCTCGCGTCCGCTCAGCGCAGAGGGTTCGGGGCCGCTCAGCGCAGAGGGCTCGCGTCCGCTCAGCACAGGGGGTTCGAGGCCGCTCGGCGTAGGGGGTCCGGGCTGGCTGGCGGATGATTCGCACCGGCTGGACGTGGCCGGTTCGGATCGGGTCGGTGCAGGGGGTTGGCGCTGGCCGGTCGCAGGGGGTTCAGGCTCACCTGGCGCATGGGCTTCGGGCTCGCCTGGCGCTGGGTTTTGGAGCCGGCTTGGCGCCGGAGGTTCGAGTGGAGTGGGCGCGGGTGGTTCGAGGCGGCTGAGTGTTGGGGGTAGGCGGGCTGATGCGCGTGGTCGGCGGAGGGTGGGGCCGCGGCGGGTGCGTTTCGTGGGGGCTTTGGTGGATGGTGGGGCGGGTTGAGGGTGGCTTGGTTGGGGTGGTGGTGTTGGGGGTGAGTTGGGCGGCGGCGGAGCGAGCGGTGCGCGGGAGGCGGAGGGTGGATCGTCGTCGTCTGCGGAGCCGTCTGACGTCGCCGGCTGATGGCCGAGGCGCCGGGAGTCGTGGGTCGGCTGATCTCCAGAGAGTTCGGTCGCGCTGGGGCTGGTCGTTGCTGGGGCGGGAGACCAGCCGGCGGGGAGGTCTGTGGGTGGCGGTGCGGAGAGGGGGTTGGGTGGGGCCAGGTCTATGGGGAGCGCTTGAGTCAGGGCGAGGAGATGGTGGGGAAGCGTTTGGATGGGTGGGTTCGTGAAGAAGGCGGCTGGGAAAGGGGTGGGGTCGGCGGCGGCGTGGTGGGTGAGGGCGGCGAGGGCTTGGAGGTCGGTGGTGGTGGGGTCTCGGTGGAGGGTGGCGTCGGTGAAGACCGGGCGGCCGTCGGCGTCGAACAGGACGTTGTGAGGGTGGATCGCGCCGTGGGTGAGGCCAGAGGTGTGGAGGTGGGCCAGGGCGTCGGTGAGCGGGGCGAGGAGGGTGACCATCTCGCCGTACGTGAGGGGGCCGCGGCGGGTGAGGAGGGCGGCCAGGGTGCCGGCGGCGAGGTGTTGGGTGATCAGGATCCAGCCGGTGTCGGTCTCGCGGTGCTCGAGGAGGCGGGCGACGTGCGGATGCCGGATCCGGGCGAGCATGCTGAGGTCTTCGCGGAGCCGCCGCGGGTCGGGGCACGCGCTGAGCGGGATGTGTTTGAGCACGGCGTTCCGGCCGGTGGCGCGGTCCCGGACCTGCCAGACGGTGCCCGACGGTCCGGACCCGAGCTGCCGGCGCAGGCTGTAACCGGTGAGGTCTGCGAGGTCCATGCCCAAGAGGATGCACCGATCGCGACCCCTCCCGTCGAAGTTATCCACAGCCCACGGCGCAGGCCCTGACCAGGCGGCACCTACACTCGAAGGCGTGAGGGCTATCAGGTACGTGGAAGCCGGTTTCGGTGCCGACGCGGTGGACTACGAGTCCGCGTGGGCCGAGCAGCGACGACTGCACGGGGAGGTTGCCGAGGGCACCGGCTCGGACACGGTGATCCTGCTCGAGCACCCGCCTGTCTACACCGCCGGCAAGCGCACCGAGCCGCACGAGCGGCCGGTGGACGGTACGCCGGTGGTGGACGTCGACCGTGGCGGCAAGATCACCTGGCACGGACCAGGGCAACTGGTCGGGTACCCGATCGTGAAGCTCGCCTCACACGTGTACGTCGTCGACTACGTCCGGCGGCTCGAGGAGGCTCTGATCGCCGTCTGCGCCGAGCTCGGCGTGAAGACCGGCCGGGTCAAAGGCCGCAGCGGGGTCTGGGTGGCGGCCGACGACCGCGGCCGGGAGCGCAAGATCGCCGCGATCGGCATCCGGGTCGCGCAGGGCGTGACCATGCACGGCTTCGCGCTGAACTGCAACAACGACCTGGCGTGGTTCGACCGGATCGTCCCGTGCGGCATCTCGGACGCCGACGTGACCACCCTGTCCAAGGAGCTGGGGCGCGAGGTCACGATCGCCGAGGTCCTCGAGCCGGTCCGCCGGCACCTCGACGAGCTCCTCGCCTGGAACGAGTACGAGCGCAGCCCGGACATCGACCATCACGAGGAGCCGCCGACCGCGATCACCTACGGGCTGACCGTCTGAGGCTCCAGACCGACCTCCGCGCGCCAGTCGGCGTGCAGAGAGCGCAGCTGGGCCACGACCTCGGGCTGAGCTGACAGCTGGTTGGTCTGCTCGCCGATGTCGTCGGCCAGGTTGGCCAGGAACCAGCCCTCCCCCATGGGCGCATGTTCGTAGTCACGCAGGTGCCTGGTGTTGGCGTCGTCCGCGACCCAGCTGAGCTTCCAGTCCCCCGACCGGACCGCCCACTGGAAGCCACAGTCCCAGTGCAGGTTCTCGTGCGCCACGGAGGCGGAGCCTGCCAGCACGGGCAGGATGTCGAGGCCGTCCACGCCCTCAACCGTCGCACCGGCCGCTGCGGCCAATGTCGGGACCAGGTCCATCGTGCTGACGAGTGCGTCGGTACGGCGTCCGGCCGGCAGTTGGCCGGGCCAGCGCCACAGCATGGGGATGCGGATGCCGCCGTCCCAGAGCGTGTACTTCGTGCCACGCAGCGGAGCGTTGTCGCCGAAGTTGCAGGTCGATCCGCCGTTGTCAGTCACGTACACGACGATCGTGTCGTCGCCCGCCGTGTCGAGCAGCCGGCCGATCTCGGCGTCCATCAGCTCCAGCTGGGCCAGGTAGTACTCGCGCCCGTGCGGCAAGTTCGGCACGATCACGTCGTCGTACCACTCCATGAACGGGCGGTCGGTGTCCGGCGACCAGTCGCGGAACGCCGGCAGGCCGCGCGCCTCCAGCTCGGAGTCCGGGAGCTGCCAGCAGAAGTTGTGTACGGCGTTGAACGCGACCATGCAGAAGTACGGCCGCTCGTCCTCAGCGCTCATGAACTCCGACGCGCGCCGACCGAACTCGGCCGTCAGGAAGCCCTCGTGCTCGACCGGCTCGTCACCGGACAGCAGCGGCTGCACGGCCATGTGGTGCGCGGCGGGCTGACCGTACGACGTGACCGCGTCCTCGGAGTGATGCAGGTAGTTGAGCCGGCCGAACGACTGTCCCGCCAGCCCGTACAGCGTCTCCTCGAAGCCGTGGTGCGGCGGACACGCCCTGTCCCCCACGTCTTCCTTCCCGTAGTGCACCTTGCCGAAGTAGCCGGTCCGGTACCCCTGGTCACGCAGGATCTCCGCCAGCGTCGGTACGTCGGCCGGCGGGAACTCGGCCGAGTCGAACCATTGGCCGCCCCACCGCTGCTGGTACCGCCCGGAGATGATCGACGACCGCGACGGGCTGCAGATCGGGGCCGTCACGTACGCATCGGTGCAGGTCACTCCCTCCGCGGCCAGTCTGTCCAGCGCCGGAGTACGGACGTCTGGGTGCACACCAAGGCCGCTGCGATCGGCGTACCCGTGGTCGTCGGAAACGATCAGCAGAATGTTCGGAGCGGGCAACAGCTCATCCTCTCGAGAGACGCGCGGCCTGATCAGCCTTCGCACGGGCATCGGTCGCATCTGGATCCAGCAGCAATCTCAGCTCAGCATCCAGTCGCTGCACCAGAGCCGTCTCACCGGACAGGTCGCGGAGCTCCAGCGGGTCCTCGTCAACGTTGAAGACCTGCGGGGCGTGTCCAGGGCCGTAGTAGCAGTACTTCCACGGCCCTGACTTCAGCATGAAGCCGCCATCGACCATGCCTTGGGCGTGGTACTCCGACAGGACCGGGCGGTCCTGTGGGTCTAACAGCGAATGCCCTGGAAGGTCGGGATCAGCTGCTAGGCCGGCAACGTCCCGGAGGCTGGGAAGGACGTCGACCAGGCTGACGTGAGCGTTGGTGCGGTGCGGTCGGAGCGACGGGTGGCGCAGGAGTAGTGGGATGCGTACGGCGGGCTCGTAGAAGCACTGTTTCTGGTGACTGATCAGGGCCCAGTAACAGACCGTTGCCTCCCGGATCTGCTCCTCTGTCAGCGGCTCGTCGTTGCGGAAGCCGTGTCGTAGCAGCGAGATCACCGGGTGCTCGTCGGCTGCTGTTGCGGGTAGCTCGACATCGGCGGGGTCGTACAGCGCGCGGAACTCCGGTGGTGCGACCAACGGGAAGTGCGGGTGCATGTAGCCGACGTACAGCAGGAACGGGTCCTCGCCCGGGTCGCGCAGGAACTCCACAGCAGCGTCCGTCGCGGCGACATCGTGCTCGGTGTGGACGTGGTCGCCCGGTCCCTGTTCGGTGACGTGAGAGTTGCTCGGGCGTCGCCAGTCCGCGGTACGACGGGGTGGGCGGCCGCTGTGGTCGAGCCAGAAATCCAGGTCGTCGCTGAGGCGGCGGTCGAAACCGAGCAAGCGGTCCGGCCCGTTGAAGTGGGTGCGGCCCGCGATCACCGAGGTGTAGCCGGCTTCGCGGAGGTGGTGCGCCCAGGTGCGCCACCCCAAGCCTAGGCAAGCGATTGCCGGGTCGGGTGGGGCAGATGTGTCCGGTGTGACGATCCGGGCGGCGCCGAAGTGTCTGCACGGCGTGGCGGCCGAACGTGGCTACCTTGGGCTCGTGGCCAAATTTCTTGGGTTTTTGCTCGGGGTAGCTGTCGCTCTGGCCGGTCCGGCGGTGTTCGGGGTGCTCGCGGCGCCGGGCGGTATCGAGCTGAACGCGAAGGAGATGGCGCTCGCCTACGGCATCGGCGCGCTCATCTTCTGGGCCGTGGTGTCGTACTTCTCCGGCGCCGGCGCGCTGGGGGCGTTCGTCGCCTTCGGCACCTTGGTCTACTGCTGGCTGTGGATCCCGAACCGGACCACGAACTTCCTGAACGACGTCCCCGGCGTCACGAACGGGATGATCGAGGGCTCGAAGCAGTACACGCTGAACGGCGTGGTGCCGATCCTCGGGGTGATCTCGCTGGTGTACGCGATCCAGCTGATCGTCCAGGGGGTCCAGCGGCGGCGCCGGGAGCGGGCCGACGCCGAGCGGCTGCAGCGCGAGCAGGAAGCCGCGCAGGCGCAGCAGGAGGCGGACGTCGCCGCGGTGTATCCGGTTGCCGAGGGCACCTATCAGACGCCGGCGGCGTACGAGAGCCACACGCGGTACGACGACCTGTTCGACGAGCCCGAGCCGGTCCAGCCGCGCAACCAGGCCGACGAGCAGACGCGCCAGTTCCCTGTCGGTGTGGCCGAGGAGGCCGAGCACACCCGGCAGTTCCCGGACGCAGATGCCGACAGCAACTACGCCGACGAGACGGTAGTCGCCCAAGCCCCGGCCGCCGAGCCCGTCGAGGCGGACGAGCCCGCAGCCCCTCCCCTCGACGAAACCCAGCCGGTGAGCAACACTCCCCACGCAGCCGCCCCGGCCCAGCAGACACAGCCGGCCGACGCCCAGCCTCCGGAAGCCAAGCCGGCGGAAGCCATGCCGGCGGCGGCGCCTTCGGTCGATGAGACCCAGCCGATGGAGCCGCCCCAGGCAGCCGCGCCTGTCCACCCGGTCCAGCCGGCCGACGCCCAGCCTTCGGACGCCCCGGCCGCAGAGGCCAAGCCTGCAGAAGCCAAGCCGGCGGCAGCCAAGCTGGCGGAAGCACCTCCGGTCGATGAGACCCAGCCGATGGAACCGCCTAAGGCAGCCGCGCCGGACCACCCGGCCCACCCGGCCGACGCCCAGCCTTCAGAGGCCAAGCCGGTAGCGCAGAGCACGCCCGAGGTGCCGGCGGCCGATCAGGCTGAGGTGGACGGAGACCGGGCTGTGGAGGAGAAGGCGGAGCGGGCTGTGGCTCCCAAGGAGCAGATGGGTGCTCAGTATCGGGAGCGGATGGAGGACCCGGAGGACACCGGGGAGTTCCACCTCGCGTTCGAGAACCCTGTAGTACGACCCGCCTGAAACCAGGCGAGGCACCGGCTGAGCTCAGGCGACGTGCATGCGTTGTTGGTGCTGGTCTCGGCGGGCATGTTCGGTGATGGCTTCGTCGTAGGCGGCGGTTGCCATGTGGAGGACGTCGCCGGCCATCTGGGCTCGCGGGGAGTCGGTGCTCCAGGCGAGGATCAGTTTGCGGTGGATCGGGTCGCCGGCGAGGGTGCGGGTGGTGACTTCGGGCGAGAGCATCCGGTACGACGTGGGCGAGATCAGCGCCACGCCTTGTCCACTGGTCACGAAGCCCATCAGCACCGACGTGTCGACGGAGTGATGCTCCACGCGCGGCTGGAATCCGGCCGCCTCGCACGCCGCGCGGAACAGTACGTGGAACCCGCTGTCGTCCGGCGGTTCCCCGATCCACTCCTCGTCGCTGAGCGCCGCCAGCTCGATCTCGCCGCGCGTCCGGCATGCGACCGGGTGGTCGGCCGAGAGCGCGACGTACGCCGACTCCGACTCGACGACCGTGGTGGCCTCGACGCCGGCCGGCAGCCGCAGCTCGAAGCCGGGGAACTCGCGCAGCAACGCGAAGTCCAGCCGGCCGCTCTCCAGCTGTTGCAGCAGCACGCTGGTCGACCACTCGACTTCGATGCTCACCTGCTCGATCTCGCCGTGCGAGCGGAGCCGGGACGCGATCCCGGACATCGGCGCGGTCGGGAATCCGCCGAGCCGGACAGCCGACGACTCGACCGCGGTCATCGCGGACACCGTCGCCGACAGGTGGTCGACGTCGACCAGGATGGCACGGGCCCGATCCACGGCGTACCGGCCGAGCGGGGTGGGTTTGACGCCGGTGCGGGAGCGTTCGAACAGCTCACCGCCGAACGCCGCCTCGATCCGCTTCAACTGCGCGGTCAGGCTCGGCTGGCTGACCTTGAGCCAGCGGGCGGCCCGTCCGACGGACCCCGCTTCGGCCACCAGGACAACCACCCGCAGATGGCGCAGCTCGACGTTCATGCGTTGAGACCGTAGTCGAGGTCTACGCACAGCACACAGCTGCCCAACATTGCGGTTTCGTCACAGCCAGGCCCGGACCTGTAACGCCGGACCCGGCCGTGACGATTAGCTACGAAGTTTTCAGCGCCAGCGCCTCGCGGTAGCCAAGGCGGCGGCCGGTCTGCAGCAGGGTGCGTTCGTACAGCCGGGCGCCCATCCGGACGATCAGCACGGTGGTGGCGAGCAGCAGCGCGATCGCGACCAGCGGCTGCCAGAGCGGGACGTCCTCGGTGAGCATCCGGCCGGGCATCGACATCGACGACGCGATCGGCACGAACGACGCGACCGTCTTGGCCGACGATCCCGCGAACACGGAGAAGAAGAACGGGATCATCAGGATCATCTGCCCCGGCAGCGTGGTCGACCCGAGGTCCTCCTGCCGCGTCGCCAGCGAACCGGCGACTGCCCACAGCCCGGCCAGCGCGACGAACCCGAGCACGAAGAACACCACGAACCACCCGGCGACCGGTGCGACCACTTCGAGGATGTCGGCCTGGTCGGTGGCCAGCAGCCCGATCAGCGAGACGCCCGCGATCAGGACGATCTGGGACAGCGCGAGCACCGTGTTGCCGAGCACCTTGCCCCACAGCAGCGACCGGATCGGCACCGCGGCGGCGAGGATCTCGACGACCCGGCTCTCCTTCTCTTGGACGACGCTCTGCGCGATCATCATGCCGAAGCCGAGCGCGGTCATGTAGAACACCAGCGCCAGCCCGATGTTCACGAAGTCCGAGACCACGTCAGGCAGCGGGCCGGGGGTCAGCAGCTCCAGCGAGACCTTCGTGCCGGCGTGCAGTTCCGCCGGGCTCAGGCCGGCCTTGGCGGCGTTCGCCTCGGTCCCGACCGCCGCGGCCGCTTCGCGCAGCGCGCCTTCCAGGCTCGAGTCGACGCGGTCCTTGCCGAGGACGACGTACCCGTCGGTGCCCGGCAGCAGCGCGGCCTTCACGTCGCCGTCGGTGACGGCCTTCTCGGCGGCCAGGCGGTCGGCGACGCGGGTCGCCTCGAAGCCGTCGCCGCCCGCGGTGGTCGAGGCCTGCTGGACCACCCTGACGCCCGAATCGTCGATGACCGCAATCTTGTCCGGGCCGCCCTTGCCCGCGAGCACAGCGGGAATCAGCACTGCCGCGATCACGATCAGCAGCATCACCAGGGTCGAGCCGATGAACGTCTTGTCCCGCAGTTTCGTGGTGATCTCGCGCTCGGCGATCAGCACCCAGGGCCTGTCCAACGAGTTCATCGGGTCGCCTCCCGGAAGACGTCGCTGAGCGCCACCCGCTCCGGCCCGAACTCGCGGACCGGTCCACGGCTGAGCGCCTCGTGCAGAATCCGCTGCTCGACAGCACCGTCGAGTACGTCGAACAGCGCCGTACCGCCGGCCACGTCGCGCACCTTGATCCCCGGCATGTCCCGCAGCCACCCGGCGTCGCCGTCGACCATCAGGCGGTACGTCGTCGTGGGGCCGGCCGCCAGCTCGGCAACGGCCCCGGCCGCGACGACCTTGCCGCGGGACAGCACGACCAGGTCGTCGCACAGCCGCTCGACCAGGTCCAACTGGTGGCTGGAGAACAGCACCGGCACCTCCGGCGTGACCTCCTCGCGGAGCAGGTCGACCATCGCGTCGACGGCGAGCGGGTCCAGGCCGCTGAACGGCTCGTCGAGCACCAGCGCGATCGGCTCGTGCACCAGCGCGGCCGCGATCTGCACCCGCTGCTGGTTGCCCAGCGACAACGTCTCGAGCACATCATTCGCGCGCTCGGCGAGTCCGAGCCGCTCGAGCAGCTTCTCGGTCCGCTCCAAGGCGCGCTCCGCGGAAAGCCCGTGCAGCCGGCCGAAGAACACCAGCTGGTCGCGGATCTTCATTTTCGGGTACAGACCGCGTTCCTCGGGCATGTACCCGAAGTCCCGGCGTACCTCCTGGGTCAGCGGTTCGCCCTGCCACCGCACCTGGCCGGCCGTCGCGGCCAGGACGCCGAGGATGATCCGCATCGTCGTCGTCTTCCCGGCCCCGTTGGCCCCGACGAACCCGGTCATCCGTCCCGGTACGACGTCGAAGGTCACGTCGTCCAGCGCCAGATGATCACCGAACCGCCGGGTGAGCCCTTCCACCCTGAGCATGTGTCACCGTTCCCGTTGAGGTTCCGCCGGGCGCTCGCCCGACGCTCCCAAGCTAGTCAGCCGAGGTATGTCGGCACGTCGCCCGTGAGGGTGACGAATCGAGTCATCCGTACGACGGACGAATCATCCGGTCGGATCGTCGCCAGGGGTGACCAGGCCGCACTCGTAGGCGAACACGACGGCCTGGACGCGGTCGCGCAGGCCGAGTTTCAGCAGGACGCGGGACACGTGGGTCTTGACCGTCGCCTCGCCGACGTACAGCTGGGCGGCGATCTCGGTGTTGGTCAGGCCGCGGGCGATCAGCCCGAGCACCTCGCGCTCCCGCTCGGTCAGCTCCGCGAGCAGGTCAGGCCGGTACACCCGCTCTCCCCCGCCGGTGAACCGCTTGATCACCCGCCGGGTCACCTCCGGCGCGAGCAGCGCGTGGCCGGAGTGCACGACCTGGATCGCCTCGACCAGGTCCTCCGGCGCGGTGTTCTTCAGCAGGAAGCCGCTCGCCCCGGCGCCCAGCGACTCGAACAGGTAGTCGTCGCGGTCGAACGTGGTGAGGATCACGACCTTCCCGGCGTCCTCGGCGACGATCCGCTGGGTCGCGGTGATCCCGTCCATCCCGGGCATCTGGACGTCCATCAGGACGACGTCGGGCCGCAGCGCCAGCGCCAGCTCGATCGCCTTCTCGCCGTCGGACGCCTCGCCGACCACCTCGATCTCCGGCTCGACCGACAGGATCATCCGGAAACCGGCGCGGACCAGGTCCTGGTCGTCGACCAGGAGCACCCGCATCGCCTCACTCAACTGTGACTCCAATCAACGGGATCCGGACCCGGACCCGGAATCCTCCCACGGGCCGCGGGCCGATCTCGCTCTCGCCGCCGAGCAGCCCGACCCGCTCCCGGATCCCGACGTGGCCGAGCCGGCTGCCGACCGGCGCGTGCTTTGGGCGGCCGTCGTCGATCACCTCGAGCTCGACCGCGTCGCCGAGGTAACGCAGCGTGAGATGGGCGCTGCGCGCCGTCGAGTGCTTGCGGACGTTCGAGAGCGCTTCCTGGGCGATCCGGTAGACCGACACCGAGACGGTCTTGGGCAGTTCGGCCGGCGCGCCGATCTGGTGGAACCCCACCTCGAGGCCGAGGCCGTTCGCCTCCGCGATCAGCGCCGGCAGCCGGTCCGCGCCGGCCTGCGGCTCCTTGGGGTCCGGCGTACCGACGTCGACGTCCGGGTCCGCCGAGCGGAGCATGCCGAGCAGCTGGCGCATCTCGTTCACCGCGGTCCGGCTGGACTCCTCGATCACGTTCAGGGCGTTCTTCGCCGCGTCCGGGTCGGTGTCCATCACCCGCCGGGCGCCGCCGGCCTGGATGCCGATACTGCTGATGTGGTGCGCGACGACGTCGTGCAGCTCACGCGAGATCCGCAGCCGCTCGTCGATCACCGCGCGCCGCGAGTTCGCCTCCTGCTGCGCGGCCAGCTCGGTCGCCTGCTGCTCGAGCTCGAACCGCTGCCGGGCGGTCGCCCACGCGGTCCGGCCCCAGAAGTACGCCCCGAAGAAGTAGAGGACGTTCAGCACGACCGTCAGGATCACGCTGGAGACGTACGGCGAGAACAGGGCGTGGTTCGGCCCGTCGATCGCGTTGTTCCGCAGCGCCGAGACGAAGTTCACCGCCAGCCAGCCGAACATGCCGACGAACACGACCGTGATCGCGGCCTTCATCGCCGCCGGTCCCGCGCCCACGCGACGGCGGCGTAGATCGCCATGAACATCGTCGCCTGGGTGACCAGGTTGCCCGCGAACGCGAACGCCGCGCGCTCGCCGTTCACCACGAACAGCACCGCGACCAGCAGCAGCACCGGGATCGGCCAGCGGCGGCGGAAGCACAGCGGCAACGCGGCGGCCGCGCTCAGCACGTACGGCTCCACCCCGCCGATGCCGAGGTCCACGTGCTGCGGCGCCGCGCCGCGGGCGAGTTCGGCGCCGAGCAGCCCGGCCAGCGCCATCCCGAGCCCCAGGAGTACGTCGTACCGCTGCTCGCGCGCGGTCGGCACCGGACGTGTCCACATTCTCATCAGCCTACGGGTGGAACGCGCCCGATCCGGGACGCGTACCCTGGAGGGCGTGACCATCGCCCCAGAAGGACGGAAACTGCTCAGGCTCGAGGTGCGCAACGCGGAGACCCCGATCGAGCGCAAACCCGAGTGGATCAAGACCCGCGCCAAGATGGGCCCGGAGTACCAGGCACTGCAGAAGCTCGTGAAGTCCGAGCAGCTGCACACGGTGTGCCAGGAAGCCGGCTGCCCGAACATCTTCGAGTGCTGGGAGGACCGCGAGGCGACCTTCCTGATCGGCGGCGACCAGTGCACCCGGCGCTGTGACTTCTGCCAGATCGACACCGGCAAGCCGGAGGCGCTGGACCGCGACGAGCCGCGCCGCGTGGCCGAGTCCGTGCGCACCATGGGCCTGCGGTACGCGACCGTGACCGGCGTCGCCCGCGACGACCTGGACGACGGCGGCGCCTGGCTGTACGCCGAGACGATCCGCCAGATCCACGAGCTGAACCCGGGCACCGGCGTGGAGATGCTCGCGCCGGACTTCAACGCCGTCCCCGAGCAGCTCGCCGAGGTGTTCTCGTCCCGGCCGGAGGTGTTCGCGCACAACGTCGAGACGGTGCCGCGGATCTTCCGCCGGATCCGCCCCGGGTTCCGCTACGAGCGGTCGCTGGACGTCATCACCCAGGCCCGCGACTACGGGCTGGTCACCAAGTCGAACCTGATCCTCGGCATGGGCGAGACCCGCGACGAGGTCAGCCAGGCGCTGAAGGACCTGCACGCGGCCGGCTGCGAGATCATCACGATCACGCAGTACCTGCGGCCCTCGGTGCGGCACCACCCGGTCGAGCGCTGGGTGCGGCCCGAGGAGTTCGTGGAGCTGGACGCCGAGGCGCAGGAGATCGGTTTCGCCGGGGTCATGTCCGGTCCGCTGGTACGGTCCTCGTACCGTGCCGGGCGGCTGTACCGTCAGGCCGTTGAGTCACGTATGAACAACCAGGACAGGTAGAGCAGGTAGAGATGGCCAAGAACGACGCGCCCGAAGAGAAGACCAGCCGGCTGAAGCAGATCCGGTCGGCGTACCAGCTGACCAAGAAGTCCGAGCCGCTGGTCGGCCTGGTGCTGGCCGGGATCTTCCTCGGCATCGTCGGGCTCGCCGTGCTCGGCGGGTTCCTGGTCGGGCCGCTGCTGGTGTGGATCCCGCTCGGCGTCGCGCTGGGCTTCCTGGCCGCGACCATCGTCTTCGGCCGCAAGGTCGAGAAGGCGGCGTACAGCCAGATCGAGGGCCAGGCCGGTGCGGCCGCCTCCGCGCTGCAGACGCTGCGCCGCGGCTGGAACGTGGCCCCGGCCGTCGCGGTCACCAAGAACTCCGACATCGTCCACCGGGTGGTCGGCCGGCCGGGCATCATCCTGGTCGGCGAGGGCCAGCCGAGCCGGGTGAAGAACCTGCTCGCGGCCGAGGCCAAGAAGCACAACCGGGTGGCCGGCGGCGCCCCGGTCACGCAGATCGTCGCCGGTCAGGGCGAGGGCGAGATCGACATCCGCAAGCTGACCAAGTACGTCATGAAGCTGCCGGCGGTCCTGCAGCCTTCCGAGATCACCGACCTGCTGCAGCGGCTGAAGGCGCTGGACGCGGTCCGGCCGCAGGTGCCGATGCCCAAGGGCCCGGTCCCGACCAGCCTGAAGGGCGCCCGCCAGGCGATGCGCGGACGGTGACCACAAGGTAACCAAGCTGCATGCTCGGCAGTTGATCTGTTCAGAGATGCGCCGTGGGGAGGCTGGTTGCCCTTAGGGTGCGACCAGGACGGATTACAGGGGAACAGCTGAAATGACGGATCTGATGCCGCGTGCGCAGCGTGCCGTGCACGAGCCGGTGGCCGAGACCTGGCCGACGCTGGCCCGGCCGCGCTCCAATCCGGTCCGTCGGTACGGCGCGGCGACGGCGATCCGGATGATCGCCAAGGACCTGCCGGCCACGATCCACCTGGACAGCAACCGTTCGTACGGTCTCGGCGGCCCGTCGATGCGCGTGCACCGGACGGCGGCCTTCCTGGACCGGCTCGGGCAGGACGCCGGATCCGGGTTCGGCGAGGCGTACCTGGCCGGCGACTGGGACCCGGAGCCGGGCACCGACCTGGCCGATCTGCTCGTCCCGTTCGCCGAGCGGTTCAGCAACGAGGAGACCCGGCACCTGCTGCCGAAGTGGGCGCAGTCGCTGCGCTGGCTGGTCACGAAGTCCCAGCCGGGCGAGCAGGACAACGACCGCGCCGGCGCCCGCGAGAACGTCAGCCGGCACTACGACCTCAGCAACGCGATGTTCTCGGAGTTCCTGGATCCGACGCTGACCTATTCGGCCGCCTACTTCGGCTCCGCCGATCCGACGGCGGACCTCGCAACTGCTGCGTACGAGGACCTTACGGATGCGCAACTTCGCAAGCTGGACGCGATCCTCGACGCCGCCGGGGTGCGGTCCGGGTCCCGGGTGCTCGACATCGGCTGCGGCTGGGCGAGCCTGGCGATCCGCGCGGCCCAGCGCGGCGCGTGGGTGACGGCGATCACGATCGCCTCCCAGCAGGCGTTGCTGGCGCAGCGCCGGATCGCCGACGCGGGCGTCGGGGACCGGGTGCAGGTCGCGCTGCGCGACTACCGCGACCAGATCGGCGAGTTCGACGCCGTGCTGAGCGTGGAGATGATCGAGGCGGTCGGCGAGAAGTACTGGCCGGTCTACTTCGACGCGATCGAGCGCCGGCTCGCGCCCGGCGGCGTCGGCGTCGTCCAGGCGATCGTGATGCCGCACGAGCGGATGCTCGCCACCCGGAACACCTTCACCTGGGTGCAGAAGTACATCTTCCCCGGCGGGCTGATCCCGTCGATCAAAGTGATCGAGGACGTCACCGCCCAGCACACCGGCCTGCGCGCCGAGGTGATCCGGCATCTCGGCGCCGACTACGCCCGCACCCTGCGGATCTGGCGGAACCGGTTCATCGAGCGCTGGCCGGCGATCGCGGCGCTCGGCTTCGACGACACGTTCCGGCGGATGTGGGAGTTCTACCTCGCCTACTCCGAGGCCGGGTTCCGGACCGGCTACCTGGACGACGTCCAGCTGCTGCTGACGCGGCGCTAGCGGCGTACGACGATCGTCTTCGCGGCGAGGTCGTGCAGGCCGCGCCGGTCGCGGTCGAAGACCACCGCGGGGATGACCAGGCAGATCAGCAGCGACCGGACGATCCCGGCCAGCAGTCCGGGCGGGGCGACGAACGTCTTGCCGGCGCGGACCGGGCGCACCTGCAGCCCGCAGATCCGGTGGCCGATCGTGCAGCCGAGCAGCCCGGTCAGGATCGCGGTCGTCCCGAAGAAGACCGCCGTGTTGATCGAGCCGTAGTTCGGGCCGCCGTCCCAGATCGGGCGGGCGGTGATCACGGACGTGATCAGGGCCGCGATCAGCCAGTCGATGAGCAGCGCGAGCACCCGGCGGCCCCAGGTCGCCGCCGAGGCCGGGCCGTCCTCGGGCAGACCCAGCCGATTGCCCGGGTAACGGAATTCTTCGGTGGGCCCGGTTGCGGCCGCCGGGGATGATGCCATGATGTCTAGCCTACGGACACGTCGTGAGCGGTCCCACGCGGGCCGCGATATCTCACGCCGTAACCGCCGTACACCAGTGGGTCAGCGCGGACACGCTGGGCGTAACATCCGCGAAACATCAGGGTCATGACGGAGAAACCGGCGGGCCCTACGTTCAGATGCAATCTCTGAGCCACCCTAGGAGTACGTATGTTTTCCAGCGCTGAGGAGCTCCTCGCCTACGTCAAGAACGAGGGCGTCGAGATCGTCGACGTCCGGTTCTGCGACCTGCCGGGCATCATGCAGCACTTCACCGTCCCGGTGTCGTCCTTCGGGCCCGAGGTCTTCGAGGACGGCCTGGCGTTCGACGGTTCGTCGGTCCGCGGTTTCCAGCAGATCCACGAGTCCGACATGAAGCTGCTGCCGGACCCGACCAGCGCGTACATCGACGAGTTCCGCACCGCGAAGACGCTGGTGATCAACTTCTTCGTGCACGACCCGCTGACCGGCGAGGCGTACAGCCGTGACCCGCGCAACATCGCCCGCAAGGCGCAGGAGTACCTGAAGTCGACCGGGATCGCCGACACCGCGTTCTTCGCGCCGGAGGCCGAGTTCTACGTCTTCGACGACGTCCGGTTCGAGACCAAGTCGAACGGCGCGCACTACTCGATCGACTCCGTCGCCGGCGCCTGGAACACCGGCCGGGTCGAGGACGGCGGCAACCGCGGCTACAAGGTCCGCTACAAGGGTGGCTACTTCCCGGTCGCGCCGACCGACCACTTCGGCGAGCTGCGCGACGACATCACGCTGGCGCTGGAGCGGTCCGGCCTGATCGTCGAGCGCGCCCACCACGAGGTCGGCACGGCGGGCCAGGCGGAGATCAACTTCCGCTTCGACGAGCTGCTCAAGGCCGCCGACGACGTGATGAAGTTCAAGTACATCGTCAAGAACAAGGCGTGGGAGGCCGGCAAGACCGCGACCTTCATGCCGAAACCGATCTTCGGTGACAACGGCTCCGGCATGCACTGCCACCAGTCGCTGTGGAGCAACGGCGACCCGCTGTTCTACGACGAGTCCGGGTACGGCGGTCTGTCCGACACCGCCCGCTGGTACATCGGCGGTCTGCTCAAGCACGCCCCGTCGCTGCTGGCCTTCACGAACCCGACGGTGAACTCCTACCACCGCCTGGTGCCGGGCTTCGAGGCGCCGGTCAACCTGGTCTACTCGTCCCGGAACCGCTCGGCCTGCATCCGGATCCCGATCACCGGATCGAACCCGAAGGCGAAGCGGATCGAGTTCCGCTGCCCCGACCCGTCGGCGAACCCGTACCTGGCCTTCGCGGCCCAGCTGCTGGCCGGCCTGGACGGTATCCGCAACAAGATCGAGCCGGCCGACCCGGTCGACAAGGACCTGTACGAGCTGCCGCCGGAGGAGCACGCGGGCATCGCCCAGGTGCCGACCTCGCTGCCGGCCGTGATCGACGCCCTCGAGGCCGACCACGCCTTCCTGCTCGAGGGCGACGTCTTCACCGAGGACCTGATCGAGACCTGGATCGACCTCAAGCGCGAGCAGGAAATCGCCCCGATCCAGCTCCGCCCGCACCCGCACGAGTTCGAGCTGTACTACGACGTCTGAGTTGTAGCTCCCGAGAAGCCCACCCGGTCCGTCCGGGTGGGCTTCTTCGTGTTTCAGGGGTCGTTCTGCACTGGCGTGTGGGTCCTTGGACTCTGGGGCGACAGCGATCCGGCTTCGTACCGTGGAGGGTCCCGGCGGACGACTGATGAGGGGGTTCGGGACATGTGTCGATGGCTTGCCTACTTGGGAGAACCCCTCAGACCGTCCAGGCTGGTCCTGGACTCGCAACATTCGCTGGTCGCGCAGTCGCTCGACTCGCCGTTGGGCGCGGAGACGGTGAACGGTGACGGGTTCGGGTTCGGGTGGTACCCGGGCGATCCGGAGCCGGGTGCGGAGCCCGGGCTCTTCCACAGCATCGAGCCCGCGTGGAACGACCAGAACCTGAGGGAGTTGACCCGGGCGGTCGAGTCGTCGCTGTTCTTCAGTCATGTGCGCGCCGCGGCCGGCCCGCCGATCCAGCAGACGAACTGCCATCCCTTCCGGTACGCGAACTGGCTCTTCATGCACAACGGCGTGCTGGCCGGCTTCGGTTCGGTCAAGCGTGACCTCACCTTCGCAGTGGATCCGTCGCTGTATCCCCACATCAAGGGGACGACCGATTCCGAGGTGCTCTTCTATCTGGCCTTGACCCTCGGGCTGCAGCAGGAGCCGGTGAGCGCCATGTCGAAGGCGGTGCAGATGGTGGAGTCAGTCGGGCACGACCATGGAGTCAGCTTTCCTGTTCAGGGCACTGTCGCCGTGTCGGACGGCAAGACCATCTGGGCGTTTCGCTACTCCTCGCAGCATCGCAGCCGCACCCTCTTCCACTCGGTCGACATCGAGACACTGCAGCAGATGTACCCCACCGAGGAGCGCCTGCGCTCCTTCGGCCGGAACGCACACGTCGTGGTGTCGGAGCCGCTCAACGATCTTCCCGGCGCGTTCGCCGAGGTCCCCGAGTCGACCGTCGCGATCCTCGACCAGTCGGGCTACCACCACGAGCCGTTCCTTGCCCAGTGACGCCCGGCGCCGCAGGGTCAGGCGAAGGACTGGGTACCGATGACGCGGAGGAGTTCCAGTTTTTCGCGGGCTTCAGTGCCTTCGATCGGGACGAAGGCCCGGATCCGGAGGTCTGCCTCGGGGGTGAGCAGGAGTTCGCAGGTCAGGTCGAGGGTGCCGACCTCGGGGTGCAGGATGCGCTTGCTGGCGAGGCGGCAGACGGCGACCCGGTGCAGCTCCCACAGGTCGCGGAACTCCTGGCTGCGGTCGAGGAGCGCGTCGACCAGTTCGGTGACGTCGCGGTCGCCGTTGCGGCGGGCGTGGGTGGCGCGGAGGTCGGCGACGTGGGCGGCCGAATGGGCCTCCCAGTCCTCCTCGGGGAACAGCCGCCGGGTGCCGGGTTCGGTGAACCACGCCCAGGTGAGGTTCCGGCCGGCTCCGCCGCCGAGCACGACGTCGGCCAGGTGGTTCTGCCAGAGCACCTCTTCGATGTCGGTGGTGATCGCGACCGGGATGTCGTCGAGCCGCTGGACCAGCCCGATCAGGCCGGGGTTGATGTGCCGCCCGGCGCGGCGCAGCGGCGGCGTGAATCCGGCCAGGTGGTACAGATGGTCGCGCTCGTCCAGGTCACAGCGCAGCGCGCGGGCCAGGCCGGCGACGATCGGCTCCGACGGGTTCGCGCCGCGGGACTGCTCCAGCCGCGAGTAGTAGTCCGTGGACATCCCGGCCAGCTGCGCGACCTCCTCGCGGCGCAGTCCCGGCGTACGGCGGCGTGCGCCCTCCGGGAGGCCGACGTCGGCGGGCCGCAGCACCTCGCGGCGGCGTCGGAGGAAGTCGGCCAGGGCGTCACGATCGATCACACGTTCCATCATGCGTGACCGGCCAAGCGGGTATCCAGGGACAACCTGTCCGTGGATGAAGTGGGCCTTCTCCGCGCCCGGCGGCGGGACCAGGGTGGAGGCAACCAAGGAGGATCAACCATGCATTACCGCACACTCGGCCGGACCGGTATCAAGGTCAGCCCGTACGCCCTCGGCGCGATGATGTTCGGTGCCGTCGGCAACGACGACCGCGACGAGTCCGTCCGGATCGTCCACAAGGCGCTCGACGCCGGGATCAACTTCGTCGACACCGCCGACATGTACTCCCACGGCGAGTCCGAGGAGATCGTCGGCGAGGCGCTCAAGGGCCGCCGTCAGCACGTCGTCCTGGCCACCAAGTCGCACCTGCCGATGGGTGACGACCCCAACCAGCGCGGCAACTCGCGGCGCTGGATCATGACCGCCGTCGAGGACTCGCTGCGCCGGTTGCGGACCGACTACATCGACCTGTTCCAGATGCACCGGCCCGATCCGGAGACCGACGTCGAGGAGACGCTGTCCGCGCTGACCGACCTGATCCGCAGCGGGAAGGTCCGCGCGATCGGTACGTCGACGATGCCCGCGAGCGAGATCGTCGAGGCGCAGTGGGTGGCCGAACGGCGCGGTCTCGAACGGTTCCGCACCGAGCAACCGCCGTACTCGATCCTGAACCGCGGGATCGAGCGCGAGGTGCTCCCGATGGTTCAGAAGTACGGGATGGGCGCTCTGGTCTGGAGCCCGCTCGCGGGTGGGCAGCTGACCGGGCGGGCGCCGTCGGACCTGCGGCGGACGGCGATGTTCCGGCACATGTCCGACCAGCGCCGCCTCGACGCCGTCGAGCAGCTGGTCCCGGTCGCCGACGCCGCCGGGCTCAAACTCACGCATCTGGCGATGGCGTTCGCGATCGCGCACCCGGCGGTCACGTCCGCGATCATCGGGCCGCGGACGATGGAACACCTCGACGACGCCCTGGCCGGAGCCGACGTCGTCCTCGGCGACGACGTGCTCGACCAGATCGACAAGATCGTCCCGCCGGGCACCGACGTCGGCCGCCTCGACATGGACTACAACACTCCCGCGATCCTCGACGCGGGCCTGCGGCGCCGGAACCTCGGCGACCGGCCGGCGGCCTAGCAGCCGGCGGCGGTTCCCGGCGGTCCCTGGTCCTGGCACTCCCAGGGACAGCGGGACCTGGTTGGCCCGGTCGCGATCGCGGATCCTCGGTGGTGGGACCACTGAAAGGACTGTTGCCATGAGCAAGCTCGCTCTCGTCACCGGAGCCACCTCCGGCATCGGCCGGGCGTTCGCCGACCGTCTCGCGGCCGACGGCTACGACCTGATCGCCGTCGGCCGCAACACCGACCGCCTCGACCAGCTCGTCGAGGCCCGGCCGGACGTGAAGATCTCGCCGGTGGCCGCCGACCTCTCGACCCTCGACGGCATCCGGGCGGTCGCCGACCTGGCCGCCGCCGAACCCGTCGACCTGCTGGTGAACAACGCCGGCGTCGCGCACTACATGCCGCTCGCCGAGCTGCCCGCGGACAAGGCGGCGGAGCTGGTGATGGTCAAGGTTCTCGCTCCCACCCTGCTGACCCGGGCCGTGGTCGGCGGGATGCAGCAGCGCGGCAGCGGGGCGATCGTCAACGTGGGCGGGATGATCGCGTTCAGCGGACCGGCGCCGAGCACCGTGATGCCGCGGCGCGCCGTGTACGCCGGGGCGCTCGCGGACCTGCTCACCTTCTCCCAGACGCTGAGCGCCGAGCTGGAAGGAACCGGCGTCAAGGTGCAGGCGCTTCTTCCCGGTGTGGTCGCCACCGAGTTCCACACCCGTCAAGGGCTCGATCTGAGCGCGATTCCGCGGATGAGCGCCGAGGACGTCGTCACGGCAAGCCTGCACGGGCTGGAACTCGGCGAGACGGTCACGGCTCCGGGAGTTGAGGACCTCAAGCTCCTGGAGACCGTGTTCGCCGCGGACCTGGCCGCGTTCGGCGGCCAGAGCCCGCAGCTGGCGACTCGCTACCGAGACTGAATCAGTTGTACGTCGCCGTCACGTGGTAGACGCGGCCGCCCCAGCCGTCGTCCGGGAACGAGTCCGAGATGCGTACGTACCCGGCCTTGTCGGCGCCGAGGTGCGGCGTCAGGTCGAAGGTCCGGACGGCCTTGTTCTCGCCGTCGTGGTACGGGGTCGTCTCGGTCGCCACCGTCGTCCAGTTCTGCCCGTCGCCGCTGACCTGGATCACGAACTGGTTGTCGATGGTCAGCGCCACGGACGCCGACGTCGCGTCGGACGGGAACGGGAACCGGTAGACGAAGTACGAGTGCCCATCGGCGAACCGGTTCTGGACGCCGTTGCTCTGCGACCCGTCGGCGTCCCACAGCCACGGGGTCTCGGCCGCCGTACCGGTGTCGAAGTCGGCGGTGTGCGCGATCAGGATGTCGGACCGGGTGCTGTACGACAGCTGGGATCCGGACGTCACCGCCGCGGTCACCGAATGCAGACCGTCGGCCGTCCCCGCGGGGATCGTGACGTCGAGCTCGACCGACGTCTGCACCGGCACGGCGTTGCCGCGCGTCCGCAGCGTCACCGTGGAACGAGCCGGCGTCACCGTCCAGCCGGAGGGAGCGGTCGCCTGGACCACAGCCTGGAGCTGGTCGCCGACCGGGCCGGTGGCTTGGACGTCGACCTTGACCTTCACGTGCGTCCCGCTGCCGGTCGCAGGCATCACCACGGGCAGGGCGGGATCGGTCGTCGCAGACAACGACCGCGTCGGCGGCGTGGCCGGTACGGCGGCGATCAGGGCGCTCAGCGCACTGGCCTGGGTCCGCCAGTCGAAGACGTTCGGGGTCGCGCCGGACCACCGCTCACCCAGCCGGTCGGAGGCGTCGCGGTCGTTGTTCCAGACCGTGGCGGCCTGCTGTGCCACGAAGTCGGTGTAGCGACGGTCGCGCGTGGTGTCCGCGAGATCCATCCAGTAGCGCATGAAGATGCCCTTGAACTGCTTGCCGTTGTCGTCGCACGTGCGGCCGGGGACGTCGCAGGCCTCGGTCAGAACCCCGTCGGTCACCAGTCCGCCGGGAGCGATCGCAGCGTCGGCCAACCGCCGTACCGTGGTCAGCAGTTTCGGGTCGCGGGTCGCGCGGTAGAGCTCCAGGCCGGCACCGATCGCGAGGCCCTGGTTGTAGCTCCAGACCGTGTCGCCGTTGCTCTCGCAGTTGCTCCGCAGGCCGTCGTTGACGAGGCCGGCCGAGTTGATCATGCCGCTGCCGGTGAACCAGGTCCAGCCTTCCTTCGCGCGGCCGAGCCAGCGCTGGTCGCCGGGCATCCGGTTGTGCAGCTCGGCGGTGAGGCGGATCCACAGGCCGTTGGTGACGGCGTTCTTGTAGGTGCGCTCACCGTCCCACCACACGCCGCCGCCGCACGAGCTCGGATCCCAGTAGCCCTCGACGTACTCGGCGATCGTGACCGCCATGTCGAGGTACTTGCGGTCCTTGGTCAGGTCGTACGCCTGGATCCAGGTCAGGCCCCACCACTCGGAGTCATCGATGGCGCGGCTGGTGAAGTTCCCGAGCAGCGGGTCACCGGACAGGTACCCGGCCGGGAAGACGCCCTTGTCCTTCTCGAACGTGTTGTCCAGCTGCCCGAGATAGCGCCGGTCGCCCGTGCGCTGCATGTAGTCGCCGATGGTCTGCAACGCGACCGCGGAGTTCCACCAGCTGGACGGGAACCAGGCCTTGTTCGGCTCGTACGAGCTCATCAGCTGGTCCGCGGCGACCCGGGCGCGGGCGACCGCGCTCGCTCCGTCGGCGGCGCCCGTGGCGCCCGCGGACTGTGGGGCGAGGGCCGCGGCGAGCAGGATCGCCCCGGCCGTGAATACCTTCAGAATCTGCACACGACGATTCACGCGCTCTCCTCGAGATGCTTCGTGGCGGCTCGGCGCACCGAGGTTTGGAAACGTTTCATCAAGCTTCGAGGCAGTATCGTCGTCGCCCCAGACAACGATGTCAATGGTGAGTGTCAGGCCAGAATCGCGGCAATCTCGTCCAGCTGCTCCGCCGTGAGCGCGCCGTACCGCAGTGCACCGGCGTTCTCCTCCACCTGCGCGAGCGTCCGCCCGTCCGAGTTGAGCACGTCGCGGATCGCGTCGAGCCGGCGCAGCGACTCGGCCTGGTCACCGCCGCGGAAGTCCCACCCGTGCCGTACGTCGTCCGCGGGCAGCGTGCTGTCCTGGTCGAACTTCCCGGTCAGCAGACCCATCCCGAGCGGACCGCGCACGATACTGGCCAGCCCGCGCTGCTCACACAACTCGAGTACGTCGACGTTGCCGCCGAACACATTGAAATGCTGCTGGATCGCCTTGCACTGCGGGCTCTTCGCGAACAGCGCCGCGCGCTCGGGGTCGTCCGTGCTCCACCCGATCGCGCGAATCTTGCCGACGGCAACCAGCTCCTCGAAGACCGCGAGCACGTCGTCCGCCTTCGCGAGGTCGTAGCCGCCGAGGTGGAACTGGTACAGGTCGATGCGGTCGGTGTTCAGCCGCCGCAACGACTCGTCACAAGCCCACCGGATGTACTCCGGGTCGCCGTTCTCCCCCGGCGCCTCGCGGGTCTCCTCGACGTAGGTGTACCCGGCCTTCGACGCGATCACGATGTCGTCGCGGACATCCCCGAGCGCCTCCGCGATCAGCTTCTCGCTGTGCCCGCAGCCGTAGACGTCCGCGGACCGGACCCCCCCTGGCGGGCGTGCGGCCCGCCGATGGCCCAGCACCCCATCCCGAGCGCACTGATCTCCGTCGCACCGATCGACCGCCGAATCATGGGAACCTCCAGTGTCGACCAGCACGCGAGACACCCAAAGTCTAGTAAATGACTGAACTTAAACTGCTTCGCATGACCTTTCTCTGGTACATCCCGAACCAGGTCGGCCCCGGGCACCGTGGGGACGACGCCGTCCAGGGACACAACAGCATCGAGCGGCTGACCGAGCTGGCCCGGCTCACCGAGGAGCACGGGTGGTCGGGTGCGCTGATCGGCACCGGGTGGGGCCGGCCGGACACGTTCACCGTCGCGACCGCGCTCGCCGCGCGGACCACGACGTTCCAGCCGCTGGCCGCGATCCGGCCCGGGTACTGGCATCCCGCGCATTTCGCGTCCGCGGCGAGCACGCTCGACCAGCTCACCGGCGGGCGGCTGCTGATCAACATCGTCTCCGGTCAGGACAACCTCGCGGCGTACGGCGACAGTGAGGGCGACCAGCCGCAGCGGTACGCCCGGACCAAGGAGTTCCTCCAACTGGTCCGGCGGCTGTGGACCGAACAGGACGTGACGTTCACCGGCGAGTACTTCTCCGTCACCGGCTCCACGGTCGCGACGCGGCCCGTCGTACGGGAAGGGCGGCCGCATCCCCGGCTGTACTTCGGCGGCGCGTCGGACGCGGCGCAACGGGTCGCCGCGACGGAGGCCGACGTCCAGCTGTTCTGGGGCGAGCCGCTGGACGGCGTCGCCGGGCGGATCGCCCGGCTGCGCTCACTGGAGCAGGAGCTCGGTCGCGAGCATGCGCCGCTCGAGTTCGGGTTGCGCATCACGACGCTGGTTCGGGACACGACCGATCAGGCCTGGGCCGACGCCGAGGCGAAGGTCGCCGAGATGGCCGAGAAGCAGGGCTCGCGGGACCGCCGCTGGTTCAAGGCGGTCGGCCAGCAACGCCTCCTCGACCTGACCGAACGCGGCGAGGTCCTCGACGACAACCTCTACACCGCCCCGGCCAAGTACGGCGGCGGCGGCGCCGGCACCACGTGGCTCGTCGGCTCCCCCGACGACGTCGCCAAGTCCCTGCGCAGATACCGCGACCTCGGCATCACCCACTTCATCCTCTCCGACACCCCGTACCGCGAGGAAACCGCCCGCATCGGCGACCAACTGCTGCCGCTGCTCGGCTGAGATGGTCCCCCTGACTGAAAGGATGTGCTCCATCGCTTGACGTGTGCGTGCCGGCCGTGATCGGTTGATTACCGAGCGCCAACCGCGGGTATGTGGCGTTGTGAGGCATGTGAGGAGCACTGATGGTCGATTACCTGCCCCGGTCCGCATGGAACGCGCGGCCGCCCAACGGCGGGCCGGGAAACCTGACCGTGTCGCGAGTCGAAGGTGCGGTCATCCACTGGCCGGGCACCGGATCGACGTCGGTCATCCACACCAAGGCCGCGGTCGCGTCCGCGTTGCGCGGGTGGCAGGACTACCACATGGACACCCGCGGCTGGTCGGACATCGCGTACCAGGTGGCCGTCGACCAGGCCGGCCGGGCCTGGACGCTGCGCGGCCTGCGGACCCAGTCCGGCGCCAACGGCGACACCGACGTGAACGAGCGGTACGGCGCGATCCTGCTGATCCTGGTCACCGGGGAGCAGCCGTCGGCCGCGATGAAGGCGACCACCCGCGCGGTGATCGCCGACTTCCGCAGAATCTACCCCCGCGGTACGGCGATCCGGCCGCACTCCGCGGTCCGCCCGGAGCCCACCGACTGCCCCGGCGACCCCGCCCGCGCCGCGATCGCCCGCGGCGAATTCACCCCTGGCCACTCGGAGGACGACGACATGACCCCGGCGCAGATGCAGGAACTGAAGAACTTCATCGAGGCCCGGACACAGGCCTACGCGCTCTGGGTCCACAAGCAGCTGCGCCGCGACCTGTCCGCGGTGGTGAAGGCGTACGCGCTCGACATCAAGAACTACGAGCGCCAGACCGATGCCGCCGACGCCGCCCGGGCCGCCGCCGCGGTCTGGGCGACCGCCCCGACGAGCCTGCAGGCCAACGGCGAGGCTCCGGCTGCTCCGGAGCAGCCGGCCGCGCCGGACCCGAACGTCGATCCGGAGCTCAACCTCCCCGACCTCGACCCGTTCCCGGACGCCCCGGCCGAGGATGCCGCCGACGCGTCCAAGTAGTCGGGATGGACCTCGAGCAACTGTCGGAGCGGCTGGAGAAGATCTCGGTCGGGTACGGCGAGCGCCTCGGCTTCGACCGTGACCCGGACTGGTTCCTGCTCAAGCTCCAGGAGGAGGTCGGCGAGCTCACGCAGGCCTACCTCCAGCACACCGGCCGCGCCCGCGCCAAGGGCGCGACACCGGACGGCATCCGGGACACGTTCCACCAGGAGTTCGCCGACGTGCTCTGCCAGCTGCTGCTCTTCGCGCGCCGGCACGACGTGGATCTGCCACGCGAGATCGAGCGGAAGTGGCTGGTCTACGAAGCCTGAGTGCTGCGGCCCGGGCCGGCGTTCCTGATCAGCAGCCCGAGCACGACGAACGGCGCCAGGCCGACCAGGATCGCGATCGGAACCCCCAGCCACGCCGGCAACGTGAAGCCGGTCTGCAACGTCACCAGGAAGTACACGAAGACGAAGCCGAACGGCCAGACGAGGGTGCCCAGCCATTTCTCGCCGCGGGTCCACCGGTCCGACGTCCAGAGCAGAACGGCGCCGACGACCCAGCCGATCAGTGCGAGGAACCCGCCCAGCGGGAGCAGGCACAGCGCCAGCACCTCGCGGCCGCGGAACCTCGGGCGGTACCGGTCGACCAGCACCAGCCCGTCCGTGGACGCCGCGACGAGTTCGTCCGGGTCCCCCAGCCGCTGCAGCATCCGCCGTACGTCGTCCTCCGACGTCGCTCCCGCGGCCCGGGCCTCCGCGATGTGCGACGTGACGTCGGCGAGCAGGTCGGTCCGCCGTCCCTCGGGCAGCGGCTCGGCCGCCTCGGTCAGGTACTTCAGGTAGGCGTCGACGAGGTGATCGCCGTCCGGTCGCACGCTCACGCCGGGGCCTTCGGGTTCCGCGCCTCGACGAACACGGCGATCAGCAGCGCGAACTCCACGACCGTCGCGATCGCGACGCTCAGCCAGAGCGGCGGCTGGAACCTCTCGGCGCCGACCGCCGCGGCCAGGCGAGCGTGCCGACGATCTTCCAGACCCAGGTCCAGCGGTTCGACGCCCACAGCAGCCAGACACCGACCAGCCAGCCGACGATCGCCAGGAACGGCCCGAACACCAGCAGCGCGAGCGCACCCCAGTCCCACGGCCGCAACCGCGGCTCGGCCGCCGGCACCACCACGCCGCCCGTCATTTCCCTGTTCATCCCCGTCTCCCACTCTCCAGGATCGCGTCAACCGAGGCGCAGAACCGTTGCCAGTCCGCCGTGAACGCGGCCAGTGCCTGGCTGCCCTCGGCCGTCGATGTGTAGTACCGCCGCGGCGGCCCGGACTCGGACTCGCGCCAGCTCGTCTCCACCAGACCTTCCCGTCGCAGCCGGGCCAGCAGTGGATAGATCGTGCCTTCGGTCGTCACCAGACCGTCGACCTCGCCCAGCGCCTTCACCAACTCGAAACCGTAACGGGGCTCTCCCTGCAACAGCGCCAGCACGCAGAACTCCAGCGTCCCGCGGCGCAGTTGCGTGAAGACCTTCTCCGCTACCATGCGAGACAAGGTACCTGTCCGCACCAAGATGCGGCAAGGATGGCTGCCGCGTCAGCGATCCTCAGTCGGTTTTCGGGCGGACGGCCAGCATCGCGAGCAGTACGACGCCCGGGACCACCACGACCCAGAGCGGGCTGAGGTTGAGCAGCACCGGCGCCAGGCACAGCACGAGCAGGTCGAAGCCGCGGGCCGGCTGCGAGAACAGGCCGGGCGGGATCGCGCCCATCGGCGACGTGACCAGCGGGCCGGCGTACGACGGCGGCCGGGCCGACGCCTGCCGGACGGCGCCGGAAATGATGCCGGCGGCAACGGCGAAGGAGGCCGACGCGCTGCCGATCGCCGGGAAGGCGCAGGCGGACCAGACGATCGTGAACAGGCCGGGGACGACCGCCATGATCACCCGGAGCTCGCGCAGGTCCCAGCCGAGCGCGCGGACCAGACCGGTCGAGCGGCAGGCGGTGCGGAGGCCGTCGAGCATCGGCCGTACGGCGATGAAGCCGGCGATCGCGGCCGCGACAGGGACCAGGATGTGGAAGCCGGCGCCGTGCACGGCGTACGGGACCACGAGCAGCGCGAACGCGACGGCGAGCCGCCGCGGCCAGCGCAGGATCCGGAGAAACTCGCGATGCACGAGCGCGGCGCCCTGCGCACCCCGCCCGCGCCGCGAGTGCACCCGGCCCTTGAGCCGCCAGTGCCGTCCGGCGATCACGTCACCGAGCATGCTGATGTCGAGACTGCTCGCCGCCCCCGCCAGTCCGGCCAGCAACTCCCCACCCGCAATCACACTGATCCGCCCCAGCCGGTCCAACGTCCGCGAGACGAGGAAGACCAACACAGCGCACACAACGACTGCTACCGCAAACACCAGCAGGGGGACGGCGCCGGACCGATCGTCCTGGATCTGGCCGAACGCGAGCGTCGGGTAGCCGTACTCGTCGACCAACTGCGACGCCAGGACCACGGTGCTGGACTGATCCTCGCGCGGCTGGAAGGCCAGCAGCACCGCCGGCACCACGGCGGCCAGCAGCAGGACATCCGCGACGCGCAACGCCCATCGGCTGCGTCGCGCCGATTGCTGCGCCCACACTGTCGCGACCGCGGCGCAGACCAGCGTCGCGCCGATCAGAACGGCCGCCAGAAGTACGTCGGTCAGCGAGGCTCCGAGGAGTGCCCAGACGAGCGCGCCGACGACGACGCCGAGCACCGCGACAGATCCCATCACCAGCCGGTACGCCGGGCGCAACAAGGCGGCTCGGTCGACCGGAGTCGCGAGCAGCCAGAAACCGGTGGCGCGCGACGCCGACACCGGCCCGATCGCGAGCAGCACCCGGAGGGTGATTGCCAGCAGCAACGGTACGGCGATCCACGGCATCCAGTCGGCGAGCTGACCGCACGTCCGCGACGTACAGCCGGACGCGTTCGAGTTCAGGTGCCGTACGACGTTGCCGCCGGTCGCGCCGGCCATCGCGATCGTGAACAGGACCAGGTAGACGTCCTCGAAGATCTCCCAGAACGACCGGTCCGCGTGCTGCCGGCGCGTCGTCCGCATCCACTGCCGCAGCGACCGCGACGACGGGATCGCCCCGAAGTCCGCCGGATCGAACTCGACCGGCCCGTCGGCAGCGCTCATGGCAGCGGAGTGAGCGTGACGACGGAGTCCGCGACCGTCTCGACGAGCGCCGGGTCGTGGCTGGCGAAGAGGATCGCCGTCCCGGACTTCTTCTCCGCGACGAGGCGCTCGGACAGCCACTGCACACCGCCGGTGTCGAGCCGGGCCTCGGGCTCGTCGAGGACCATCAGCTTGCGCGGGCGGACCAGCGCGGTCGCCAGCGCGAGCCGGCGGCGCTGACCGGACGACAGCGAGCCCGGCAACTGGTCGGCGGCCGGCAGCAGGCCGATGTCGTGCAGAGTGGTGTCCACGAGGTCTTCGGGCGACGCGTTGCCGTGCGCACGGGCGAGCAGGTCGAGATGCTCGGCCGCGGTCAGGTCCGGGAAGAAGTCCAGGTCGTCGAGCAGCGTGGCGACATCCCGGCGAACGGCATCGGCCCGCTCGTCGATCGGCACGCCGTCGAGCAGGATCTTCCCGGCGGCCGGTTCGGCCGCGCCGACGATGCACTTGAGCACGGTCGTCTTGCCGGCGCCGTTCGGCCCGACCAGCGCGATCGCCTGACCGGCCGCCAGCGTGAACGTGAGACCCTCGATCACCGGCCGGTCGCCGTACTTGTGCTGCAGATCCGCCACCGAGAGCCGGGGCGCCGCCTTCTTGCTCACTTCTTGCGGACCAGCGTCAGTCCGTCGCCGATACCGAGCATGATGACGTCCACCCGGTCGTCCTGCGCGACGTGCGCGTTGAATTCCTTGCGGTCGGCGGGCCCGTCCTCGTCGATCACCCGGCCGCCGGCCAGCGTGTTGTCGAACAGCAGCAGCCCGTTCGGCCGGATCAGCGGCAGCACGGTCTCGAAGTACCGGATGTACCAGTCCTTGTCGGCGTCGACGAAGGCCAGGTCGAACTCGCCGTCGAGCCGGGCCGCCGACTCGTGCGCGTCGCCGATCCGCAGGTCGATCTTGCCCGCGACGCCGGCCCGCTCCCAGTACTTGCGGCCGATCGAGGTCCACTCCTCGCTGACGTCCAGGCAGATCAGCTCGCCGTCGTCCGGCAGCCCGCGGGAGATCGCCAGCGCGGAGAACCCGGTGAAGGTCCCGATCTCGACCGCCCGGCGGGCGCCGATCAACCGGGTCAGCGTGGTCAGCAGGCCGGCCTGGTCAGCGGTGGTCAGCATGCCCGCGGGGCTGCCGAGTTCCTCGGTCTCGGCGCGCAACTCGGTCGCGATCTCGTCCAGCGGCATGCCGTGGGCGAGCATGTATTCGTGCAGTTCCTCGGTCACCGGCACCTGATGGCCCATGGAAATCCAGCCCTCCGTGTATTAGATCGGTCGCCTGTAGTCTCTATGGGTTGTTCGTCGCTCTGACACCCACCCCACCCGAGGGAGCACCCAAGCATGCGCATCGCCGTCGCCGGATCGATCGCGTCCGACATCCTGATGACGTTCCCGGGCCGGTTCAAGGACCAGTTCCTCGAGGAGCAGCTGCACAAGGTCTCCCTGTCGTTCCTGGTCGACGAGCTGGTGGTGCACCGCGGCGGCGTCGGCGCGAACATCTGCTACGGCATGGCCCAGCTCGGGTTCCCGTCGCTGCTCGTCGGCTCGGTGGGCGCCGACTTCGCCGAGTACGGCGCGGCGCTGACGGCGGCCGGCGTGGACATCTCGCACGTCCGCGTCTGCGCAGACGTACACACCGCGCGGTTCACCTGCACGACCGACCTGGACGCGAACCAGATCGCCTCGTTCTACACCGGCGCGATGGCCGAGGCGCGCGAGCTCGACCTCGGCGCGATCCACCAGGCCGCGGGCGGTGTCGACCTGGTGCTGATCGGCGCCGACGACCCGGACGCGATGCTCAAGCACACCGAGCTCGCCAAGCAGCACGGGATCGCCGTCGCGGCCGATCCGTCGCAGCAGCTGGCGCGGATGGACGGCGAGGACATCCGCACGCTCGTCGACGGCGCGGCGTACCTGTTCAGCAACGAGTACGAGGCCGGCCTGCTGGTGCAGAAGACCGGCTGGAGCCACGACGAGATCCTCGAGCGGGTCGGCGTCCGGATCACCACGCACGGCGGGGACGGCGTCGTGATCGAGGACCGCACCGGGATCCTGGCGAAGATCCCAGCCGTCCCCGCGCCGGACCTGGTCGACCCGACCGGCGGCGGCGACGCGTTCCGGGCCGGCTACCTCACCGGTCGCGCCAACGGTCTCGACCACGAGGCGGCCGCGCACCTCGGGTGCACGCTGGCGACCACGGTCCTGGAGACGGTCGGCACCCAGGAGTACAGCCTCGACCACCCGACGTTCCTCGACCGGCTGACCAGCGCGTACGGCGCCGACGCCGCCGCGACCGCGAAGCAGGCGCTCCGGTCCGCCTAACCCAGGCGGGTCAGGACACCCGTCTGGGCGAGCAGCGCGAAGCGGTCCGGGCAGCCCCAGTGCTCGACGATCCGGCCGTCGACCACCCGCGCCTGCTCGAACAACGCCATGTCGATCGGCGCGTTGCTCGGCGGCCCGAAGAACGCCCCGGTCGCCGTACCGCGGGCCCGTCCGCGCGCCCAGACCAGGTCGCCGACGACGACCGAGTCCTCCAGCGTGTAGACGATGTCCGGCATCAGCTCGTGCACCTGCCGGATCGCGGCCTTCACCTGGTCCCGCGCCTGCTCACCCCGCCCGGACAGGCCGAACTGGTGCTCGATCAGGTCGGGCGCACACACCTCGTCGACGATCGCCGCGTTCCCCGTCGCGAACCCCTCGTGCAGGATCCGTTCCAACACCGCCAGCGGTTCCATGATCCCCTCCCGTTGCACTATTGATGCACTCGATGCAGTGCTACTGCACTGAACACAGTGATAGTGTGCCGACGTGCCCGAAGCTGTCAAGACCTACCGCCAGGTGCAGGCGGCGGAGACCCGGATCCGGATCGCCGGGGCCGCGCGCCGGCTGTTCGCCGCGCAGGGGTACGGCGGCACGAGCATCGACGCGATCGCCAAGGAGGCCGGCGTCGCGACCCGGACCGTGTACTCGGCGTTCGGCACCAAGCGCGAGATCCTGTCGCTGATCTGCGACCGGTGGCTCCAGGAAGCCGGCGCGATCGAGCGCGCCGAGCAGGTGTTCGCCATCGCGGACCCGGTCGACCGGCTGCGCGGTGCCGCGGGCTGGCTGACGAACCTGTACTCGGCAGGCTTCGACGTCGTCCTGATCTTCGAGGCGGCGACCGACGAGAGCCCCGAGACCAAGGCCTTGCTGCGGTCCAAACTCGCCGGGCGCAACCAGGTCATGGACGCGATGATCGCGTCCCTGGAGGACGTCCTGCGGGTGCCGCTGAAGCAGGCGCAGGCCGTTTACCGCGCCCTCGCGGCGCCCGGTGTCTACCAGGAACTCGTCGACGAGTCCGGGTGGACACCGGCCGAGTTCGAGACGTTCGTCGCGGACTCGCTGCAGCGTCAGTTGCTCTGAGAGCGGGCCCACAGACCGCGGACATGGCCGATGTGGCGCCGCATCAGTTGTTCGGCGCCCTCGGCGTCGCCGGCTTCGACGAGGTCGAGCAGGTCGTGGTGCTCGGTGGCCGACGGAACCAGGCGGCCGCTCTCGACCAGCGGGGTCAGACCGAGCAGCCGGGTCTGCGAGCGCAGGTCCGACACCACGTCGACGAGCTTCTGGTTGCCGGAGTACGCGAGCAGCGTGACGTGGAAGACCCGATCCGCCTCGATGTACGCGATCAGGTCGCCCGCCTCGGCCGCCACCACGATGTCGTCGGCCAGCCGGCGCAGCCGCGGGTAGTCCTTCGCCGGGATCGCCGGGACCACGTCCCGGATCGTCGGCGGCTCGATCAGCTGCCGGACCGCGGCCACGTTGTCCAGGTCCTCGTCGGACACCTCGGTGACCCGGAAGCCCTTGTTCCGCAGGGAGATCACCAGGCCCTCGCGGACCAGGTCGAGCATCGCCTCGCGGACCGGCGTCGCGGACACGCCGAACCGCGCGCCGAGGGTCGGCGCCGAGTACACCTCTCCCGGCTTCAGCTCGCCCGAGATCACCGCCGCCCGGAGCGCGTTGGCGACGCTGTCGCGCAGGTTCTCGCGCTGCGCCAGCCGCCGTACGCTCGGCAGCGGCCCGATCGAATCGGCAGCCATGGGTTCACCTCCTGGGTCGCCGCCTATTGTGAAGCACCGGCCGTCGTTTCGACGTCATTGGTGCGGGACGCCACCCCCGATCGACGCGACCAGCTCGGTGAGCCGCTCGAACACCCGGTCCGCGCCGAGGCCGTCGTGCTCGTACTCGTTCGTCACCCAGGCCTGCACGTTGCCGACCCGGCGTGCGGTGTCCAGCTGCAGCCCGGAGTCGACGTACATGTCATCGAAGTACACCGCGGCCGCCACCGGTACGTCGTTGGCAGCGAGCCGGTCGAGGTCGTACAGCTCGGGCCATCGCGGCCGCTTCGCGAGCAGCTCGACCGCGCCCTGGAACGGCCGCAGGCCACGGATCTCGGCGAACATCCAGGGGTACATCATCTCGCCGGTGAACAGCAGCGGCCGTGCGTCTTCGGCGAACTCGGGGCGCCGTGCCCGCTCCGCCTCCGCCGCCCAGGCCGTCGCGCCTTCGCCGGACCCGTAGATGCTCTCCTGCAGCGCGGCGAACAGCGGGTTGCCGAGGTACGACGAGAGGCCGAGCGCCTGCCCGAGGAACGTGTCGGACAGCTCATCGCCGTCCAGCGCCTCGTCGATCAGCCAGTGGATGCGCTCGTACCCGGGCTTCATCCCGAAGTCGATACCCAGCGACTGGAAGCGGCGTACCGTCAGGCGATCGCCGTCCGGCAGCCGGACGTCGGATTCGGCCAGCCGGTCCGCGATCCGGCCGACGCGCTCCACGTCGTGCGGGTACCGGCGGTAGAACTCCTGGTTCTTGGCCGCGACGCGCGGATAGGTCCGCCGGTACACCTCGGCCGCGGACGGGTCGATCGAGGCCAGCCCGCCGGTCACGTAGCAGGCGGTGAGGCCCTCGGGCGCCTTCGACAGGTAGGTGAGCGTCAGGAAGCCGCCGTAGCTCTGCCCGAGCGTCGACCACGGCTTGCCGCCGAACACGGTCTTCCGCAGGTGCTCCGCGTCGGCGACGATCGAGTCCGCCCGGAAGCACGCCAGGTAGTCTGCGCCCTCCTCGGCCGTCATCGACGCCATCCGCCGCGCGCTGACCGGCGTACTGCGCCCGGTACCGCGCTGGTCCAGCAGGACCACCCGGTACTTCTTCAGCGCCTGCCCGATCCACCCGTCCGCCCCGGTCGGCCGCGGTCCCTTCCCACCGGGCCCGCCCTGCAGGAACAGCAAGCAGGGCAGGTCCTCGTCCTTCCGCGCCGGGTCGACCAGCTCCCGCGCGAACACGCTGATCGACTCGCCCGGCCGCTCCCAGTCCAGGGGGACCGAAACGGTGTGCTCCCGGACGTGCATCCGGGGAATCGTGTAGCTGGTCATCCCGCCTCTTTCTGCCTGCGCCTGGCGTCCCACTCCGGATTGATCCGCGGTACGGCGGCCAGCAGCGTCTTCGTGTACTCGTCCTGAGGGTCGCCGAAGACCTGGTCCCGCGACCCGCTCTCCACGATTCTGCCCCGGCTCATCACCGCGACCCGCTGCGAGATCTGCCGGACGACGGCCAGGTCGTGCGCGATGAAGACGTAGCTGAACCCGCTCTCGCGCTGCAACCGCATCAGCAGCTCCAGCACCTGCGCCTGGATCGACACGTCGAGCGCCGACACCGCCTCGTCGCAGATCACCAGCTTCGGGTTCACCGCCAGCGCCCGGGCGATCCCGATCCGCTGCGCCTGGCCGCCGGAGAACTGCGCCGGGTACCGCCGGCAGTGGTCCGGGTTCAGCCCGACCCGCTCCATCAGCTCCTGGGTGAACGCCCGCCGGCCGCCCTTGGGCGTGATGCCCTGATACGTCAGCGGCGCGGTGACGATCCGCTCGATCGTGTACCGCGGGTTCAGCGACGAGAACGGATCCTGGAACACCACCTGCACGTTGTTCCGGAACGCCGCGAGGTCCTTTCCGCGGGCGTTCGTCACATCCTGCCCGTCGAACACGACACTGCCCGTGGTCGGCTCGAGCAGCCGGGCCGCGATCCGCGCGGTCGTGGACTTGCCGCTGCCCGACTCCCCCACGATCGCGAGCGTCTCACCGAGCTCGACCTCGAAGCTAACGTCGTCCACCGCGGTGAACGTCGACTTCCGCGCCATCGCGCCCTCGCCCCGGGTGACGAACTCCTTCGTCACACTCTTCACTTCGAGCAACGTCACGACGCAACCTCGTCATCTATCCGCGGTACGGCGTCCAGCAACATCCGGGTGTACTCGTGCCGCGGGTCCGAGAACACCTGCTCCGCGGTCCCGTACTCGACCGGGTCGCCCGACCGCATCACCAGCACCCGCCGGGCGATCGAGCTGATCACCGCGAGGTCGTGGGTGATGAACATCAGCCCGGTCCCGGTCGTGGCCTGCAGCTCGGCGAGCAGCTCCAGGATCTGGGCCTGCACCGTGACGTCGAGCGCGGTCGTCGGCTCGTCCGCGATCAGCAGCGACGGCGAGCAGCACAATGCCATCGCGATCATCACGCGCTGCCGCATGCCGCCGGAGAACTGGTGCGGGTAGTGGTCGACCCGGCGTGCCGCGTCCGGGATGTGCACGCGCTCCAGCGCCTCGATCGCGACCTTCCGGGCCGCGCTCCGCGACCCGCCGCGGTGTGTGCGGTACATCTCGGCGATCTGCAGGCCCACCGTGTAGTACGGGTTCAGCGACGACAGCGGATCCTGGAACACCATCGAGATCGCGTTGCCCCGCACGGATCTGAGCTCGCGGTCCGACCGCCCGAGCAACTCGGCGCCGTCCAGCTTGACGCTTCCCGACGTCCGGGCGCCGCGGGGCAGCAGCCCGAGGACCGCGAGCGCGGTCATCGACTTGCCTGACCCGGACTCGCCGACGATGCCCACCGTCTCGTCCCGGTCGACCGTGAACGAGACGTTCTTCACCACGTCGACCGGTCCGCTGCTGGTCGGCAAGGTGACAGTCAGATTGTCGACAACGAACAATGCAGCGCTCATGCCGACACCACCCGGACCCGCGGGTCGAGTGCCGTGTACAGCAGGTCCACCACAACGTTGCCGACGACAACGAAGAAGGCGGCGAGCAGGGTCACGGCCATGATCACCGGCTGGTCGTTCTTGGCGATCGAGTCGGCGGCCAGCTTGCCGATCCCGTTCAGGCCGAACACGGTCTCGGTGATCAGCGCGCCGCCGAGCAGACCGGCGAAGTCCATCCCGAAGATCGTGGTGATCGGCGTCAGCGCCGGGCGCAGCGCGTGCCGGCGCATGATCAGCGCGCCGCTCAGCCCCTTCGCCCGCGCGGTCCGGTAGTAGTTCTCGGCCAGCGTGTCGATGACGTTGCTCCGGGTCAGCCGTGCGTACAGACAGGCGTACCCGACGGCCAGCACGACCCACGGCATCAGGTACGACTCGAACCAGACGAGCGGATTGTCGGCAAACGACACCGCCGACGGGAACGGCAGCACCTGCAGCTTCACCACCAGCACATACTGCAGCACCAGCGCGAGCACGTAGTTCGGCACGCTGACGCCGCCGAGCGCGAGGCCCATACCGGTCCGGTCCCACCACGTGCCCTGCTTGACCGCGCTGACCAGACCACCGATCACGCCGGCCAGCAGCCACAGCACCGCGGCGCCGACCGCGACCGTGATGCTCACCGGCAGCCGTGCGGTGAGCATGCTCCACACCGACTCGTTGGTCTGGAAGCTGTACCCGAGACACGGCGCCGAGCAGTGCACCGAGCCGTAGTCGCGGCCCGCGAAGATCCCGCTCAGGAAGTCCCAGAACTGCGTCAGCAGCGGCTGGTTCAGCCCGAGCACGTCCCGGATCGAGTCGATGCGTTCCGGCGTACACGTCTTGCCGCAGATCATCACTGCCGGATCCGGCGAGAGCTTGAAGAAGATCAGATACGTGAACAGGCAGACGGCCAGCAGGATCACCACGACACCACCGAGCCGGCCGAGAACGTAGCGCGTCATGCTGCCGCTCCCTGGTCGACGAGGGTACGGATCTTGTCGCCGAGGACCGTCAGCGAGAGCACGGTGAGGAACAGGAACATGCCCGGGATCGCGAAGAACATCGGATCCACCGAGTACCAGCTCACCGAGCTCGAGATCATCTGGCCCCAGGACGCGGTCGGCGGTGCGACGCCGACGCCGAGGAAGGACAGGCCGGCCTCGGTGCCGATGAAGCCGGGGATCGCCAGCGTCGTCATCACCACGATCGAGCCGCGCAGGTTCGGCAGGATCTCGCGGAACACCACCTGCGTGTCCTTCGCGCCGGAGGCCCGGGCCGCCTCGACGAACTCGCGGTTCGCCAGCGTCATGGTCTGCCCGCGGATCACCCGCGCCAGGTACGGCCAGCCGAACGCGCTGATCACCACGACCAGCAGCACCGGCCGGTTCCCGGACGGCAGCGACGACAGGATCGCGATCATGAAGATCAGCGCCGGGAACGCCATCAGGAAGTCCATCAGCCGCGAGATCACCTGGTCGACCCAGCCGCGGTAGAACCCGGCGAGCATGCCGAGCACCACGCCGAGAACTCCGGTCAGCAAGGTTGCGGACAACGAGATGGTGATCGATACCCGCGCGCCGTAGACGATCCGGGCGAACAGGTCGCGGCCGTTCTGCGGCTCGACACCGAACCAGTGCGAGCCGCTGATCCCGCCGAGCGCACCGTGCGGCACCCCGCCGAGGTCGGAGTTGATCGCGCCCGAGTCGAACTGGTACGGCCCCCAGCCGCTGAGCTTGGTGATCAACGGCGCGGCCACGGCCATCAGCACCACGATCGCCAGGAACACCACGCACGCCAGCGCGCCCTTGTCCCGCGTGATCGTGGTGAGGATCCGCCGGCCCGAGGCGGGCGGTGTCGTCGGGGCCGACGGCACCGCCTCCTCGACCTCGATCAGGGCCGGGGTGGTGGTCACTTGCCGGTGTCCTTCAGGCCGACGGACACCAGGTCGATGCCGCCGGAGAAGCCGTCGTGCAGGTACGCGCCGCCGATGTTGCTGCCGACCAGCATCAGCACCTTCTCGTAGAGCAGCGGGACGATCGGCGCGAGCTCCATGATCTGCTTGTCCAGTTCGCCGTACGCCGCGTTCGCGGCCTGGACGTCGGTCAGCTTGGCGATCTCGTCGATCTTCGCGTTCACGCCCGGGTCGTTCAGCTGCGCCAGGTTCGTGTTGCCCTTCGCGGTGATGTTGCGGCCGTCGAACAGCGGCGGCAGGAACGTCTGGCCGGACGGCCAGTCCGGGCACCAGCCGGTGATCGCCGCGTCGTGCTGCTGCGACGTCGTCCCGATCACCTCGTAGTACGTCGCGGTGTCGATGGTGTTGATCTTCACGGTGATCTTCAGCGGCTCCAGCGCCTGCTGGATCGCGACGGCCATCGCCTGCATCTTCGGCTGCGCCCGGGTGTCCAACGTCATCGTGAAGCCGTTGGCGAATCCGGCGTCGGTGAGCAGCTTGCGGGCGCCCTCGGCGTCACCCTTGTGATCCGGGCTCGGGTACGGGTCGTAGTCCACCCGGCCGGCGATGGTCGGCGGCTGGATGGTGTTCGCGATCTCGGCCAGCGCCGACCCGCCGTCCGCGTCCCGGACCGTCTGCTTGTTCACCGCGAGGTTGATCGCCTGCCGGACCTTGACGTTGTCCAGCGGCTTCTTCGTGGTGTTCAGGCCCATGTACGTCGTACATCCGCCGAGCCCCGTCATCGTCCGCTGCTTGAGCTGCGGCGTCTGGATCCGGGCGACCGACGCGGCCTGGATCGTACCGGCGATCGCGTCGGCGTCGGTGCCCTGGCCGGCGATCATCCGCTCGTCGATCGTCGCCGGGTCGAGGCCGAACGTCCACTGGAACGCGTCCGGGTTCGCCGTCCGCACGTCGTCGGTCTTCTTGTCCCACTTGTCGTTGCGGACCACCTTGAGCGACGCGCCCGGCTTGTACTCGGACACCTTGTAGGGCCCCGACGCGATCGGCTTGCTGTCCAGCGCGTTGCCCGCGCCCTGGCCCTTCGGCACCGGCGTGAACGTGTTCTGCGCGACCACGCTGCCGAAGTCCGCGAACGGCTTCTTCAGGTGGAACACGACCGTCTTCGCGTCCGGGGTCTCGATCGTCGCCAGGTCACCGGACTTGTACGGGCCCTGGTACGCCGCGGGCGCCTCGATCAGCTGCTTCGCGTACGGCGAGCCGATGCCGATCTCGGGGTCCCACGCGCGCTCGACGCCCCACTTCACGTCGGCACTCGTGATCGGCGCGCCGGTCTCGAAGAACAGGCCGTCCTTCAGCGTGAACGTCCAGGTCTTGCCGCCGTCGGACGGCTTGCCGGTGTCGGTGGCGAGGTCCGCCACGATCTTGGTGCCCTCGGCACCCGGTGCCGCGCCCTGGGTGGTGAGAGTGCGGTAGATCAGCCGGTAGAAGTTGTTCACGCCGCCGTCGAAACCGCGCGCCGGGTCCAGGTGCGAGAACGCCGCGTTCGCGAGCACCTGGAGCGTCCCGCCCTGCGCGGCCTTGGCGCCGGGCCCGGCGGCCTCGTCCTTGGCACCGGACGCACCGCCGCCGCACGCGGTCAGCGCGAGCGCGGCCGACGCCACGAGCCCCACCAGCATGGAAGTTCTCTTCATCAGTGTTCTCTTTCGGTTCGCAGCCATACACGCATGGCCAGGGCCTGACGGTTTCCCCAGAGGAAGTACGGCACCAACGTCACCGGCACTTCGCCGACGGCGGACTCTGCGGGCTGTTGAGTGGGCTGTTGAGTGGGCTGTTCGGAGATCACGGGATAAAGCTCGGCAGCCGGCGGATGGGCGACTTTCGCGGTCAGCTCCAGCACGAGATGCTCGTCCTGCTCGCGCACTGTCGCCGCATGCACGGCCGCCGGGCTCAGCAACAGGTCGTCCACCGGTGCCGCCGCGTCTTGTTGCTCAACGCAATAAACCAGCGGTCCTCGGGCCACGGCGATCGCTCCCCGAGCCGCATCCACGTACGGATGCACCCCATGCGCCCGAGGCGCCATGGGCAACGTCAACCGCACAACGTCCCCCGCCACGAACGTCCGCCGGACAACAGCCCATCCGTCCACCTGTTCGCCGGCCGGGGTGATGTTCGCTTCCGTCGCCCACGCCGGAACGCGGAGCGCGATGGCGCGTTCCTCGGGTGGGGCGTTCTCGACGGTGAGGGTGATTTCGCCGTCCCAGGGGTAGTTGGTGCTCACCTTGACGGTGAGGTCGTTCGCGGTGATGCGGGCGTCGGCGTAGATGCCGACGTACAGGACGTTGTCCCGGGCAACTGCCAGGTGGTCCTGGAGTTCGGACATCCAGCGGATGATGTTGGGCGGGCAGCACGGGCAGCCGAACCAGGCGCGGCGGAGGAGTTCGCCGCCGTCCTCGGCGCCGGAGCGCTGCTCGTGGTCCGGCCGGCGCTGCAGCGGGTTGTCGTAGAAGAACGCCGTACCGTCGGCCGAAAGCCCCACGGCGTAGGCGTTGTAGAGCACCGTCTCGTACACGTCCAGGTACTTCGCCCGGCCGGTCGCGCGGAACATCCGCCACGCCCACTGCATCGTCGCGATCGCCGCGCACGTCTCGGCGTACGCCCGCTCGGACGGCAGCTCGTAGCGGTCGCCGATCGCCTCGTCGGAATGCCGGCTGCCGAGCCCGCCGGTGAGGTACAGCTTGGTCGCGACCATGTCGTCCCACAGCCGCTCGAGCGCCGCGACCAGCGTCGGATCACCCGTCTCCAGGTGTACGTCGGCGGCACCGGCCGCGAGGTACGCCATCCGTACGGCGTGACCGGTGACGGACGGCAGCTCGCGGAACGGCACGTGATCCTGGAAGTACTCCCCCGGGAAGATCGTGTGCTCGAGCTTCCCGCGACCACGCCGGTCGACGAACAGCCGCGCCTGGGTGAGGTAGTCCTCGTCGCCGGTTTCTCGATAAAGCTCGACAAGCGCCATCTCCACCTCGGGATGCCCGTCGACGACCTCTTCCCCGTCGGCGCCGTACTTGCGGACGACGAGATCCGCGAACCGCCGGGCGATTGTCAACAATCGGCCGTCCGACAATCTGCGGTTCGCCGCGACCGCCGCCTGGATCAGGTGGCCGAGGTTGTACAGCTCATGCCCCCAGCCGAGGTCCGACCACGGCTGTTTGGGCTGGTCCGGGTCCTGGAAGTACGAGTTGAGGTAGCCGTCCTCGGCCTGCGCCCGCTCGAGCAGCTCGACGACCTCGTCGTAGAACGCGCGCGCTCCCGCCGGCGCGTCGTCGCGGCCGACTTCGTAGGCGAGTCCTTCGAGGGTCTTGTAGAGATCCGTGTCCAGGAACGGGTACCGCCCGCGGTAGGGCCCGACCGAGGGATCGGCCAGCCGGCGCAGGTTCTCCAGGTTCCCGGCCTTGCGCAGCTCGGCGATCGCATGCGGGATCGTCGCGCGCCGGTTCCGCTCCTGCCAGCCGTGCAGCAATCCACCCGTCAGCCGCGCGTCCAGCTCTGTACCGTGTGACATTGCACAGACCCTAAGTGCAATGTCACACCTTGCCAACCCCTCCCGGAAGACGTTTACACGCCGGAAACGAATGACCCACGGTGCACCCTCGGCCCGGCATCGTGATGCCGTGACCATCCCGCGCCCCGACGCGCGCCGCCCACCACCGAGGCCGGCCGGAAACCTCTACCGAGTCGCCGCCGTGACGAGTTTCCTGACCCTTCCCCTGCTCTGGGTCGCCTACCTGGTGCTGCCGCAGCCCGGGCCGGTCCCGTGCCAGGACCACGTTTGTCCACCGTCGACCGACGTGGTGCGTCGCTCGCTCGAGCCGCCGGAACTCGTCCTCGCGGTCGCCGGCGCCGAGCTCGCCGTGATCGGGTGTTACCTCGCACTGGCCGCGGCACGCCGGACGCTCGATCTCCGCACCGGCCTGCGCTGGTCGCCGGCGGCGGTCGCCATCGTGGCGCTCGCCGTCGGCGGCTTCGGCTGGCTGATGGACGGCGGGTCCGGGCTCAGCATCGACGGCGTGGAGTTCGCCTTCCTCGTTCTGCTCCTGCTGTGGCTGCTGACCCCGCTGGTCCTGTACAGCGTGCATCGTGGCGACCGGCGCGCCGTGCTTCCCGTCGCGGTCGGCCTCGCCCCGACCGCCGTCGGCAACGCACTGGTGGTGCCGGAGGATCCCTTCACCCCGCTCCCCGCGATCATGCTCGTCGCCGGCGTGATCACCATCCTGGTCGTGCGCCGGCGCACCGGGGCGCCGGCGGGTCAGAGCCGACGATCGACCGGCTCCGACTCCAGCGCGAGGACGCCGAACACGCACTCGTGATTGCGCCACAAGGGCTCGCCGCAGGCGGCGGTGGGGTGGCGATAGCGTGGGGTGGCCCCCTTTGGCGACAGGGTGGTTTGTGTGACTGCCCCGCGCCTCGATGTTCACCGGCCGCCGCTCAGACCCGCGGGCAACCTGCTGCGTGTCACTGCGGCGGTTGCGGCGCTGTCGGTTCCGCTGGCTCTCGCGTCCTACGTCCTGCAGGTTGCGACCGGTGCGGGGCAGTGTTCGCCTCAGCCCGAGTGTCAGGAGTTGATCCTCCCCGAGGTCTACAGTCCGTTCGTCCTCAGCACGACGGTCGTCGCCGAGCTCGTGCTGGTCGGTTGCTATCTCGCGCTGGCGACGGCACGCGGCAGGCTCACGCGGGACGCCGCGCGCCGCGCGTTACCGGCCGCGCTCGGTGTCGTGTTCCTTGCCGTCGCCGGCCTCGCAGGCTGGCTGGAAGCGCCCACCAACCACCCCGGCGATGCCCCAGTAGGAACCGGCTATCTGATCCTGCTTGGCCTGTGGCTGCTTGCGCCGGTGGTGCTTTACGGCGTCCATCGCGGCGACCGGGGTGCACCGATTCCAGTAGCACTCGCGCTGGTCCCCACGGCGTTCGTCAGCATCGGCGCGCTGCCGAAGGTCCCGTTCGCCGCGTTGCCTGCCGTCATGCTCGCCGTCGCCGTCGTCGCAATCGCGATCGTTCGCCGACGACGGTGAATCACAGGCGAGGATCGATCGGCTCCGACTCCAGCGCGAGGACGGCAAAGACGCACTCGTGGACGCGCCACAGCGGTTCGCCGCGGGCGGCACGGTCCAGTGCCTCCAGGCCGAGAGCGTATTCGCGAAGCGCCAGGGACCGTTTGTGGCCGAGGTTGCGGTCGCGGAGCCGAGCGAAGTTTGCCGGCTCGGTGTAGTCGGGCCCGTAGATGAGCCGCAGGTACTCCTGCCCGCGTACCTTCAGCCCCGGCTGGGCAAGCCCCTTCGCGGTGCGGGTCAGGTTTGCGGCCGGCTTGACGACCACGCCCTCTCCCCCAGCGCCGGTCAGCTCCTCCCACCACGTGACCCCGGCGTCCCAGGTGCCGCTGTCCACGAACAGCCGGCGCGTCGGCGTGATCAGCTCCGGGCCGGCGGCAACCATCCGGTCCGCGATCGCGAGGTGCCACACATGCGGCCGGTCCTGATACGTCGCGCCGTCGGACGCGAGCACCTGGAACGGCGCCAGCCGGACACCGTCGAGCCCGTCGGTCGGCCAGCAGTACCGCCGGTACGCCGCGGTGAACCGCTCCGCGTTCGCCGTCCGCCGCTCGGCCGACACCAGCAGCTCGTCGACGTCGAGCCCGGCCGCCTGAGCGGAGCGCAGCGCAGCAGTTGCGGCTGGCAACGACGTACGAGCGGCCGCGCCGACGGCGGCGTACTGGTTCCGGAGCAGGTCCTCGGCCTTCGCGCTCCACGGGAGCAGCTCGGCGTCGAGCAGCAGCCACGACGTGTCCAGCTCGTCGAACAGCCCCGCCCGCGCGGCGACCGCGCGCAGCCGCAGCAGCAACTCGTCGGTCAGCGAGGAGTTGAAGAACGATCGCCCGGTGCGCGTGTGGATCGCGCCCCGACCGGCGAGGCCGAATCGTTTCCCGGCCACGTCGTCGTCCCTCGTGAGCAGCACGACCGCTCGCGAACCCATGTGCTTCTCCTCGCACACCAGTTCGGTGACGCCCTGCGCCTGGTAGGTCTCGAACGCCTGCCGCGGATGTTCCAGCAGCCCCGGCTCCGGCGACGTCGCGACCGGGCTCATCGTCGGCGGCAGGTACAGCAGGAACCGCGGGTCGATCGCGAACCGGCTCATCACCTCCAGCGCCGCGCCGGCCTGCTCGGCCCGGATGCTCAGTCGCCCCTGCGACGCGGTCTCGATCACCCGGCGACCCGTGACGTCGGTCAGCTCGAGGACATCGGGTTCGCGCGACGGTGCCGTTGCCACGTGCAACGGTTTCGCCGGGGCGTAGTACTCCTGGGCTGCCCGCACCGACACCAGCTCCCGCTCCGGGTAGCGCAGCGCGGTCAGCGAGCCGCCGAACACGCAGCCGGTGTCGAGACAGATCGTGTTGTTGATCCACTCCGGCTCCGGCGTCGGGGTGTGACCGTAGACGACCGTCGCCCGACCGCGGTAGTCGTTCGCCCATGGGTAGCGCACCGGCAGCCCGAACTCGTCGGTCTCGCCGGTCGTCTCGCCGTACAGGCAGAACGAGCGGACGCGACCGCTTGTCCGGCCATGCATCCGCTCGACCAGGCCGGCGTGCGAGACGACCAGCTTGCCGCCGTCGAACACGTAGTGCGAGATCAGCCCGTCGATGAACGTCGCCACCTCGTCGCGGAACTCCTGAGGCTCCAAGGCGAGCTGCTCGAGCGTTGTCTCCAGTCCGTGGCTGATCTTGACATTCTTGCCCCGCAGCGCCCGCAGCAGCTTGTCCTCGTGGTTGCCGGGAACGCAGTACGCGTTGCCGCTGGCAACCATCCCCATGACGAGCCGCAGCACGCCGGGGCTGTCCGGGCCGCGGTCGACGAGGTCGCCGACGAAGACCGCTCGGCGGTCCCGGTGGACGGCGTCGACCGGGCGGCCGGCGTCGTCGCGGGTGAGCGTGTAGCCCAGGTCGGTGAGCAGCTGCTCGAGCTCGGGGAGACAGCCGTGCACATCACCGATGACGTCGAACGGGCCGGTCCGATCCGTGAGGTCGTTGTACAGCCGGGTGCGTTCGATGCTGACGGCATCGATCTCCTCGACGCTGTTCAGCACGTGGACGGTACGGAATCCCTCGGGCTTGAGGCTGCGCAGCCCGCGCTTCAGCTGCGACCGCTGCCGAGCGATCACCTTGGACCCGAACTGCCGGTCCGACCGCTGCTCGTTGCGCTCCACGCACACGCGCTCCGGCGGGTCCAGCACGATCGCGACCGGGAGTACGTCGTACTCGCGGGCCAGGTTCACCAGCTCCTTGCGGGCGTCCGGCTGGACGTTGGTGGCGTCGATGACCGTCAGCCGCCCGGCCGCGAGCCGCTTGCCCGCGATGAAGTTGAGCACCTCGAAGGCGTCCTTCGTCGCGGCCTGGTCGTTCTCGTCGTCGGACACCAGACCGCGGCAGACGTCGCTCGAGATCACCTCGGTCGGCAGGAAGTGCTTGCGTGCGAAGGTCGACTTGCCGGAGCCGCTCGCGCCGACAAGAACCACGAGGGACAGCGCAGGTACGTCGATGGTCATCGCGCCTCCTCCCGCCGGAACAGTGCGAGCTGCGTGGGCGGACCCACCTCCGGGTCCATCGCACCGACGGGCCGGAACTCGACTGTGTAGCCGTACCGGTCAGCCACCTCGCCGGCCCACGCGCCGAACTCCGGGCGGGTCCATTCGAAGCGGTGGTCGGGGTGGCGGAAGGTGCCTGCCGGCAGGGACGGGAAGCGCACGTTGTACTCGCTGTTCGGGGTGGTGACGACGACTGCGGCGGGACGGGCGGTCCGGAAGACCGCATGGGCCAGAGCGGGCAGCCGCGGCGGGTCGACATGTTCGACGACCTCCATCAGCACGACCGCGTCGAGCCCGGCGAGTCGCTCGTCGGCGTACGTCACCGACGACTGCAGGAACGTCAGCCGGTCCCGCTGGCGGTCGGGCAGGTCGTCGTAGTGCAGCCGCCGCTTCGCCGCGACCAGCGCCCGGGCCGATACGTCGGTCGCGATCACCTCGCCGATCATCGGATCCTTCAGCAGCTCGCCGGCGAGCGCGCCCTCGCCGCAGCCGATGTCGGCGATCCGGCGGGCGCCGAGTTCGCGCAGGACGCCGGCCACCGTCGTCCGCCGTTCGACGGCCAGGGACACCGAGCCCTCGTCCGTCGTCTCGTCGGCCAGCTCGAGGCCGTCCGCCTCGGCGAGCCGCTCCAGCGCGGCATCGGCCAGGTACCGGCGGTGCGCGAGGTAGCGGTGCGAGATCAGGTCCTTGTCCGGATGCGCGGCCAGCCAGCCCTCGCCGGCGCGGACGAGCTTGTCGACCTCGTCCGATCCGACCCAGTAGTGCTTGGCGTCGTCGAGGACCGGCAGCATGACGTACAGGTGATTGAGTGCGTCGGCCAGCCGCAGTATGCCGGTCAGGCGCAGATCGACGTACCGCGAGTCACCCCAGGCCGGGATTTCCGGGTCGAGCGGCACCGGACGCGCGTCGACGGTCCAGCCGAGCGGCGCGAACAGGCGCGCGGCGAGCTCGGTGCCGCCGTTGCAGGGCAGCGCGGGGACGTGGACGTCCAGCGGGATCGCCCGCGCCGCCAGCTCCGGGCGGGCGTCGCAGCGGCCGTTCATCGCCGTCCGGAAGAGTTTCCCGAGCGCGACGGCGAGCAGGCTCGAGGCGGCGTAGGGGCGGTCGTTCACGTACTGCCCGAGCGTGAATCCTTCGGCGGCCTTGCCGCGGCCGGACCTCACCAGGCCGATCGGGTCGATCTCGAGCAGCACCGCCGCCGTGCACCGCTCGTCGGTCGCCTCGGGGTAGAAGACATGCGCCGACCCGCCGGTGACGTCGATCGCCTGCGGGCGTGCGGGGTTCTTGTGCAACAGGAACCCGAAATCGCTCGCGGGCGCGCCTGCTCCGGCCAGATCGGTGCCAAGTGTCAGGAACACTTGAGGTATTCGATCACGTGTCGCAGTTCGAGACACGCGGATTAGGGGCTGGCGTGTTCGCTGGAATGGTTCTAGCTTGTGGTGAGAAGATGAGTCGCTACAGACCGTCCTTCCCCGCTGACAGTCGGTAATTGTCCCCGGTTTGTGGCGAGAATCCACTGCGCCTGACGGGGAAAGGATCATGGCAACTTTGTCACGCCACACGGGGTGTCGCCGGTGAAACCCCAGACGTTCGAACTCGTCCGTTACACCGACATCAGCGGGGTTTCCGGAACCGGCGTCGTCGCCGAAGGCTGTGTGTTCACCGACGGCTCGGTGGCACTGCGCTGGCACGGCGCGAACCCCTCGACCGCCGTCTGGCCGGACCTCGACTCGATCCTCGCGGTCCACGGCCACAGCGGCGCCACCGTCGTGCGCTGGCTGGACGTCTCCGAGATGGAGCCCGTCCCCGGCACGGACCTGCTGCCCGGCGAGCTCACGCACATCCTCGCCACCGGCCGCCGGTCCCACCAGCCCCCGGCGGTCGCCTCCGCCTGACGCTTCGCCCGGCCGCCCCTACGGGGTGAGGCCGGTGAGGGCGAAGAACTCGGCGCGCGAACTGGGATTGTTCCGGAGGGTGCCGTGGAGCGCCGAGGTGACAGTGCGCGAGCCGGCCGCCCGGACGCCGCGCAACGACATGCACTGGTGCTCGGCCTCGATCACGACACCGACGCCCTTCGGCGACAAGTGGTCCTGCAGCCAGTCCGCGACCTGCTTGGTGAGCCGCTCCTGCACCTGGAAGTCGCGCGCGAACAGCTCCACCACCCGGGCCAGCTTGGACAGCCCGAGGATCCGGTCGCCGGGCAGGTACCCGACGTGGGCGACGCCCTGGAACGGCAGCAGGTGGTGCTCGCACAGCGACTGCACCGGGATGTCCTTGGCCAGGACGAGCTCGTCGTACCCCTCGTCGTTCGGGAACGTGGTGAGCTCGAACTCCCGCGGCGTCAGCATCTCCGCATACGCGTTCGCGACCCGGCGCGGGGTGTCCGCGAGGTGCGCGCTGTGCGGGTCCCGCCCGAGCGCGGTCAGCAGGTCCGCCACGGCACGCTGCGCGGCGGGAAGGTCGATCTCCTCCCGGCGCGCGACGATATGGAGGGGGACGGACTCGAGGTCGGCCGAGATCGCCATCTGCACACTCCCTGAAGTATCAGCGAACTGACATCATACTGTTACGCCAACCAGAGTTGTCGATAGAATCATCCCGTGGACATGTCGTGGGACGCCTCGGTGCAGGCGGTCGCCGTCCTGGAGGAGCCGACCCGCCGCCGGCTCTACGAGTACGTCGTCGGCCGGCCGGAGCCGGTGAGCCGGGACGACGCCGCGAGCGCGCTCGGCATCCCGCGGACCACGGCCGCGTTCCACCTCGACCGGCTCACCGAGGAGGGTCTGCTCGACACCTGCTACGAACGCCGCACCGGTCGCACCGGCCCGGGGGCCGGCCGCCCCGCGAAGCTGTACCACCGCTCGGACCGCGAGATCGAGATCAGCCTCCCCGAGCGCCAGTACGCCGTGGCCGGCCAGCTTCTCGCCGCGGCCATCCAGGACGCCGAGGCCACCGGCGTCACACCCCGCGAGGCGGTCAACCGCCGCGCCCACGAGTACGGCGAGACGCTCGGCCGGGCCGCTCGCGACCGCGGCGGCTTACTGCAGGTGCTCGAGGCCTACGGTTTCGAGCCCCGGCCCGACGCGGACGGGATCGCACTGGCGAACTGCCCGTTCCGCCGGCTGGCGAAGGACCACCCGCAACTCGTCTGCGGTATGAACCTGCATCTCGTCGCTGGGCTGCTGACCACTGTGGATGCCCCGCTCGAGGCGGAGCTCACCCCGCGAGCCGGCCACTGCTGCGTCCGGATCACCGGACGTCCCTCACTGTGAGTGGTGGGCGTCCGCGAACTAAGCTCACCCCGTGGCTAAGGCGAAGCAGAGCCAGGGAACGCCGGCGACGGTGGCGCTGACCAAGGCGAAGGTCGAGTTCACGACGCATGCGTACGAGCACGACCCGGCCGCGAAGTCGTACGGGCTGGAGGCCGCCGAGGCACTCGGGCTGGCGCCGGAGCAGGTGTTCAAGACGCTGCTCGTCGAGGTGGACGGGAAGCTCACCGTCGGCGTCGTCCCGGTCGCCAAGCAGCTCGACCTGAAGGCGATCGCGGCCGCGGCGGGCGGCAAGAAGGCGGTGATGGCCGACCCGGCCGCCGCGGAGCGCACCACCGGCTACGTCGTCGGCGGGATCAGCCCGATCGGCCAGAAGCGCGCCCTGCCCACGGTCGTCGACAGCACCGCCATCGACCACCCGACCGTCTACGTGTCGGGTGGCCGGCGCGGCCTCGACATCGGCCTGTCCCCTGCTGACCTGATCACCGTGACCAAGGCGCGGACGGCGGCTATCGCCAGATAGAGCCGAGCCGGCAGATGGTGACCCGCTCGACGACCGCGCGCCCCTCGGCGATCAGCTCCAACTCCGAGGGGCGAACGTTGTAGCTCTGGTAGACCGCCCCGTCGTTCCCGAAGACGTCCAGCTGGTCACGATCGACCAGCAGGTGCAGCGTGATCCTGCCGTCGACCGGCCGCAGTTTTGCCCCGTCGAGCGTCTGCTGCTCGCCGTCGTACACGATGTCCCGACCGGTCTTGACGATCAACCTGCGTGCGTCTCGGACGTCGATTGTTGCCTCGAGCTCGTAAGTGTCCGTCGCCGGAAGCTGGTGTGTGCCGTCCTCGACGGTGAGGTTCTCCCAGGTCTGCGCCTCGCCGCGGAGGACTGCGAGTTCGGGGATCGGCGTGCTGAACACGCGCAGACCGTCGTCGGTACGGCGGAGCGTGAGGTCGACCGGGAAGGACGCGTTGCCGGTCCAGATCGAGCCCTTGTTCTCGCCCTGCCAGGCCATCGAGACGATCCGGTCGTCCGGCAGGTTCTCGAACGTCAGCCCGGCGTAGTACCCGCCGCCGGCGCGGGTCTCGGTCTGGTTGATCTTCTGCGGAGCCGTCCAGTCGGTGTGGAACGCCGCACCGTCCCAGTCCCCGACCAGGTAGTTGCCGCCGCCGTCGTGCAGGACCCAGCGGTGGCCGCCGTCGATCGGCATCCGCATCATGTTCGGGCACTCGAACAGCCACTCGGCCGGGTACCGGGAGCCGAACGTCCAGTCGAGCAGGTTCGCCGAGGTGTAGAAGTCGGCGCCGTTGCCGCCCTCGTCCGACCACACGACCATGCCCCAGTGGCCGGACACCGGATCCCGGAACACCTTCGGGTCGCGGCTGGTGCCGCCCGGTGTCACGACTTTCTTGCCGTCGGCGTACGCCGTGAACGTGGCGCCGCCGTCCAGGCTGTAGAACACCGTGACGCCGTTCGTTCCGGAGTAGACGACGATCGGGTCGTCGTCGCCGGCCTTCAGGCCGCTCGCGTTGCCGGTGTCGACGACGCCGCCGCCGGACCACAGGTCGCCGGGGTGGGTCTTCGGGTCGAGCGCGATCGGCTGCTGCGTCCAGTGCACGAGGTCGGTGCTCGTCGCATGCCCCCAGTGCATCGTGTCCCACACCAGGCTGAACGGATTGTGCTGGTAGTAGAGGTGGAACACGCCGCGGTAGTACAGCGGCGCGTTCACGTCGTTCATCCAGCCGGCGCGGGTGCTGAAATGGAACTGCCCGCGGGCGTCTTCCTGGTAGTTCGTCTCCGGGTACGGAAAGTCCGTCATGAGTCAATGAGACCATCTGGCTCATCGACTCAGATGCCCGCTACCCCGTGATGCTGGGCCGGCCGGTTTCGAGGTGACCGGACAGCCGGCGGCGGTAGGCCGGGTCCTCGGGGGTCGTGACCTCGACGTCGTACCAGCCGCTGTCGGTCGGCCAGAACAGCGGGCGGGACTGCTTGCCGCGGAGCTCGATCGTCGTGGTCTTGCTGGTGTAGCCGCGCGCCTTCAGCTTGAGGGTCAACGGCTTCCTCGAGCCGTTCACCAGCAGGAGCTGGAGAGCGCCGGCGCGGTTCTCGATCCGTACGTCGAGGGCTGCCGCCGCGCCGGCGGACGTCCCGGCGACCTCGGCCCAGAAGCGGTTCGGGCCCTGGACGGCGAGTTCGAACGGGCCGTCCACGGGGATCGTGACCACGGCCGGCGTGGCGCCGTGGCGGACGTCCAGGTGGGTCGGGGCCGGGAGCTCACCGCCGTACGGATAGATCGCGAAGTGCGCCGACTGCGAGCCGTTGTTGCTCAAGGCCAGCATCAACTTGCCATCGGCAACAGAGCCCGAAACCGACGGCCCGTAGGGCAGCGCGCGAGCCGGACGGCGGCCGGGTTCCTGCACCGGGAGGGCCTGATCGGCGGGCGGCGTCGGGTGCCAGCGATTGATCGGCGCCGGGACCGGACCGGGCCGGTCGACCGACGGCTGCCGGTACGTCCGGTCGAAGTCGAACGCCGACGTCAGGTCACCGCAGACCGTCCGCCGCCAGGAGCTGATGTTCGGCTCCCGGACACCGGTCCACAGTTCGAGGAACCGCAGGACCGAGGTGTGGTCGAAGACCTGCGAGTTCACGTGACCGCCGACCGTCCACGGCGACACCACGGTCATCGGGACCCGCGGGCCGAGCCCGATCGGCTTCCCGGCGTACCAGTCGTCGCCGGCCCCGGACGGCGGCTGCGGCGCGACCGGCGGCGGGACGTGGTCGAAGTACCCGTCGTTCTCGTCGAAGTTGATCAGCAGCACGGTCTTCGACCAGGTCTCCGGGTCCGACGCGATCGCGTCGAGGACGTCGTAGATCAGGTTCGCGCTACCGACCGGCGTGGACGATCCGGGGTGTTCGGAGTCGACCGCCGACGGCACCAGCCAGCTCACCTTCGGCAACGTCCCGGCCTTGATGTCGGCGCGCAGCCGCGGCACCAGCGACTCCGGCTCGGAGCGGTACATCGCCTTGCGGAACAGCTGCTGGTCCGCGGCCGGGAGCTTCCCGACCGCCGCGTCGAGCTGCTGCAGCGCCGCCGCCCGCTCGGCCTCGCTCTTCGCGAACAGCTTGTCGTAGAACTCCTCGGTCGTCCGGTAGCCGCCCGGCACGTTCGCGAGGATCCGGTGCCCGATGTCCTTGAAGGTCTTGAAGTACTCGACCGCGTTGTCGGTGAAGTTGTCCCACTCCTGGTAGATCTGCCAGGACACACCGGCTGCTTCCAGCCGTTCCGGGTACGCCGTCCAGTCGTAGCCCTTGTGGTCGTACGAGTACGCCGCGTTCGTCACCGCGCGCTGCGTCGTCCCGGGCTCGTAGCCGGTCGTGCCGGACCACAGGTAGTTGCGGTTCGGGTTGGTCGAGCCGTTGACCGAGCAGTGGTACGCGTCGCAGATCGTGAACGTCTCGGCGAGCTCGTACTGCAACGGGATGTCGCGGCGGTCGTAGTGGGTCATCGTGGCCGCCGTCTTGGCCTGTACCCAGTCGTCGTTCCAACCGCCTGCCCAGGCCTGGGTGGCGTCGCCGTAGCCGTGGGCCAGCGCACCGAGGTACTGGATGTCGCCCGGGGCGCGGCCCGCGTCGGCGGCGGCCTTCCGGAGCGAGAACGGCAGCACCTCGCCGCCGCCCGTCTTCGGCTGGTGGAAGACGCTCTTGCCGTTGCGCAGCCGCAGCGGCTGGCGGTCGCCGTACCCACGGACACCGCGCAGCGTGCCGTAGTAGTGGTCGAACGAGCGGTTCTCCTGCATCAGCACGATCACGTGCTCGATCGCGCGCAGACCACCACGCCTCACAGGTTGCGCCATCGCGGTGTGCAGCGACGGTGGGAGCAGCGAAGCCGCTGCCCCACCCGCCACCGAACCGAGGACCAGGCGCCGGGAGATCTCAGTCATGGTCCCGGACCTTAGGTGGCCCCTGTAGCCGCTGCGCGGCCTGCAGATGAACAGCTATCCGCGGCGGACGACCGCCGCGTCCCGGAGCTGCTGCAGCACCTCTTCGGTCGTGTCCCAGCCCAGGCAGGCGTCGGTGATCGACTGACCGTAGGTCAGCTCCCGGGTCGGGTCGAGGTCCTGGCGACCCTCCTGCAGGAACGACTCCAGCATCACACCGACGATCGCCCGGTCGCCGGCCGCGACCTGTGCGCCGATCTCCGCGGCCACGACCGGCTGCCGGCGGTGGTCCTTGCGGCTGTTGCCGTGGCTCGCGTCGATCACGACCCGCTCGGGGAGGCCGGCCTTGCGGAGCAGCTCGACGGCGCCGGCCACGGACTCCGCGTCGTAGTTCGGGCCACTGTCCGAGCCGCGCAGGACCAGATGGCAGTCCGGGTTGCCGCGGGTGTGCAGGATGGCGGGCGCGCCGTCGTGGTCGATACCGGTGAAGACGTGCGGGACGGCGGCCGCCTTGATCGCGTCGACCGCGGTGCCGATCGAGCCGTCCGGGCGGTTCTTCATCCCGATCGGCATCGACAGGCCGGACGACAACTGCCGGTGCACCTGGCTCTCCACGGTCCGGGCGCCGATCGCACCCCAGCTCACAACCTGAGAGATGTACTGCGGGGTGATCGGGTCGAGGAACTCGCAACCAACCGGCAGTCCAAGCTTGGTGACTTGCGTGAGCAGCCGAAGGGCAGTCCGCAGCCCGCGGTTCACGTCGCCGGAGCCGTCCAGACCTGGGTCGTTGATCAGGCCCTTCCAGCCGAGGGTCGAGCGCGGCTTCTCGAAGTACACCCGCATCACGACGAGCAGGCCGTCGGACAGCCGCTCCGCGACCGGGCGGAGCCGCTCGGCGTACTCGAGGGCCGCGTCGGCGTCGTGGACCGAGCACGGGCCGACGACGACCAGCAGACGGTCGTCGACGCCGTTCAGCACGTCGGCCACCGCCTGCCGGCCGTCGGCGATCGTGCGGGCCAGGTCGTCGTCGAGCGGGTACTCGTCGTGCAGGGCCTGCGGCGTGATCAACGGGACGGCCTTCTCGATACGTCGGTCGACGACGCGGGACTGTTCGCCCGGCTTCGGGAGGGTGTTCATGACTGGGGACCTTTCCGCCGGTCCGCATGCGATGTCGCAGTCAGCCGGCTGGGAACGAGAAAAGGCAAGGACGGATGTCCTTGCCTTCGTGCCGGCTCTGGTGTCTGCGATTGGGCGTCAGCGATCGGCTGAGTCGCCCGGCACCGGGGCCGGCCACTCAAAAAATCGCCAATAGCTGCGCTTCACACCACCGACAATAGCAGTAACCATCCTTGGGGTGGCTTCGTTGGATCCAATGCAGCGTTGGATGCTGCAAGACCGGGTCGAGACATCGGGGAGTGCAGCAAGGTGGTGAGGCCGCGAACTTTCGAGTTGGTTCGGTACCGGGATCCCAGTGGCGTGTCCGGGACCGGCGTGGTGGCGGAAGGGTGTGAGTTCACCGACGGCTCGGTGGCCCTGCGCTGGCGCGGCGACAACCCCGCGACGGCCGTCTGGCCCGACGTCGAGTCCATCCTGGCCGTGCACGGCCACCAGGGCGCGACGGAGATCCGCTGGATCGACTCCCCCAGGACACCTGGCGGCCTCTTCGAGGAGCTGCACCAGGTGCGGCCCGCGTCAGCAGTCACCGATCCGCTCCAGCCGCCGCCCGGCCACCCGCGTGGATGGGCAGGGGCCAGACACCTCAGGTAGGCCATGTCCGTCACGCAGATCTATCTGGTCCGGCACGGTGAGCCGGACTACGGGCCGATCGACTCCCAGGCCTGGCCGGGCATCACGGCCGACTCCGCTCCGCTCACCGCCCTCGGGATGAAACAGGCCGAGGAGCTCGCCGACCTGCTCGGCGGCATCCGCGCGACCTACCTGGTCAGCTCACCGTTCACCCGCGCCCTGCACAGCGCCGCGATCATCGGTCACCGGCTGGCCCTCGGCGTCAAGGTCGACCACGACCTGCGCGACTGGCTGCCGGACGACACCGGTCGCCGCCGGGGCGCCGCCGACGTCCGCGCCGCCCGCGCCGAGTTCGAGGCGTACGACGGCGAGTGGCCGGACGGCATCCAGCGCCCCTGGGAGCCGCTGTCCCGGGTCCGCGAGCGCGCTCACGCCGCACTCGCCCGGCACACCGCGAGCACCGACGGACCGGTTCTGGCGATCACCCACGCCACCGTGATCCGCGCCCTGACCGGCGAGCGAGACACCGCCCACGGCGCCCACGAGCACCACCGATTCGACCCCGCGATCGGTGCCTGAGGCATCTGCACGTGCAGACGAACTTGCACCGTTGAAGTGACTCATGTCACATCAGCTGCGGACGTGAACACGCCTCCCGCCTGAAAACCGCCGATCGCGGCACGCGGGCGCCTGCGGCGATAACGAATGGCTCGAACTTCGAGACAACAAGGGTTGAACTACGTAAGAGATGAGCATAGTTTTCACCGAGCGCCCGTCCGCGCTCACGGTGAGTCAAGGAGGTTGCCATGTCGAGAGGGATGCCTCGCCTGCCCCGCCCGCTCATGGATCTGTGGGACTGGCAGTCGCAAGCCGCATGCCGGGACGTCAACCCGGAGCTCTTCTTCTCGCCCGAATCGGAGCGTGGCGTTCGCAAACGCGCCCGCGAGATGGTGGCCAAGTCGCTGTGCGGAACCTGCCCGGTCCAGCCCGAATGCCGGCAGCACGCCCTGTCCGTCGGTGAACCTTACGGCGTGTGGGGCGGCACCACGGAGTCCGAGCGCGACAACACCCTCCTGCCCGAGCACCGCAAGTCCGCGTAGGAGCCGGCGGTCCTACCGTTCAGGATTTCCGTCGTCGGTCTCGGAGGACGACTCGTCGGAACCCTTGGAGTCCTTGGGTTCCGGCGTGTCCTCCGGATCCGGCGGCTTCACCGTCGTGCGCGGGTCCCGGTAGCGGTCCAGTGACTTGAGAAAGTCCGGATCGTCGTCGGGCGCCACCGGCCGCGCGGTGGGCCGCGGCGGCTGTCGCCGTACGACGGTGTCCTGGCGGTTGGCGTGCGCGCGCGACATCAGCAGCCAGACGATCGGCCCCGCGAACGGGACGAACACGATCAGGACGATCCACAGCAGCTTCGGCAGATGCGGCACGTCCTCGTCGGGTGTCTGGATGCACGAGAACAGCGCATACACGGTGAGCACCAGGCTGATCAGGAACGGCAGAAATCGGACCACGTTCCAACAGTACGGCGCGCAGTGTGTCAGCGGGGATCAGCGGGCGGACGCGGTGAGTCCCCGCGCCCGCAGCACGCTGTTCTCCAGCGGCCGGAACACCAGCAGCTCGATGCCGACGCCGACCACGAAGATCAGCACGATGCCGGCGAACACCATCGAGATGTCGGACAGCGACATGCCGTTGTGCAGGTACTGCCCGAGGCCCTCGCCGAGCTCCGGCGAGGTCGCGATCAGCTCCGCGGCCATCAGCGACCGCCACGAGAACGCCCAGCCCTGCTTGAGCCCGCCGAGGAACCCGGGCAGCGCGGCCGGCAGCAGGATGTACCGGATCCCACCGAGCCTCCCGGCGCCGAGCGCCTGGCCGACCCGCGGCAGGATCGGCGGCACCTGGTCGAGACCGGACACCAGACCGTTCGCGATCGACGGCACCGCGCCGAGCAGCACGACCCAGTAGATCGCGCGGTCGTTCAGCCCGAACCACAGGATCGCGGCCGGCACCCACGCCACCGACGGCAGGCTCTGCAGCCCCGACACCAGCGGCCCGATCCCGCGCCGGACGACGCGCAGGTTCGCGATCGCGAGGCCCAGCGGTACGGCGATCAGCAGCGAGATCGCGAACCCGATGACGGCACGGTGCACCGACACCCAGAACAGCTCGGCGATCTCGCCGCTCGTCACGAGCTGCCAGATCTGGCCCCACACGTCGACCGGCGCAGGCAGCTTGAACTCGGGCCAGAACGCGGCCGCCCACAACGCCTGCCAGATCGCCACCAGGACGACGACCGCGCCGACCGGCGGCAGCACCCGGGCCGCGATCCGGCGCAGGCGGGAGCCGTCCGGAGCGACGACCGGCGTGTCCAGGGCGTCGAGCCCGGCCTCGACCGACCCCGCCGTCGAACCGTCGTCGCGGACGTCAAGCTGCGGCATGGCTGCTGATCACCTTGCGCAGTGCGGTGTTGATCTCGTCGACCGCATCGGGCGACTCGTCGACGGCCCACTGCTGCACCACACGCCCGGGCCGCGACGACAGCAGGACGACGCGCTGCCCGAGCCGCACGGCCTCGCGGACGTCGTGCGTGACGAACAGGATCGCCGTACCGGTGGCGCGCCAGATCCGCAGCAGCTCGCCCTGGAGGACGTCCCGGGTGATCGCGTCCAGCGCGGAGAACGGCTCGTCCATCAGCAGCAAGGACGGCTTGTCCACGTCCGAGCCGCCGGTGCTGTCGGTGGTCGACGCGAGCGCACGAGCCAGCGCGACTCGTTGCCGCATGCCACCGGACAGCTCGTGCGGCCGCTTGTCACCGAGACCGGCGAGCCGGACCAGCTCGAGCAGCTCGGCGGCTCTGGCCCGCCGTTGCGCCTTCGGTACGCCGGCCATCCGCAGCGGGAGCTCGACGTTCCCGGCAGCGGTCAGCCACGGCATCAGCGCGGCCTCCTGGAAGACCACCGCCGGGCGCGACGAGTTCAGTTCGATCCGTCCGGCGGTCGGGCGGTCGAGGCCGGCGACCAGGTTGAGCAGGGTCGTCTTGCCGCACCCGGACGCGCCGAGCAGGCAGACGAACTCCCCGGCCCGCACCTCGAGATCGACGCCGTCCAGCGCGACCACCGATTTCCGGCCGCTGCCGAACGCCTTGCCTACGTGGTGGAACCGCACCGGGCTGAGCTGATCCGGCGGCGCGTCGAGAGTTGCGGTCACGGCTGTCCTCCTCCTGCTCTGCGTCCTACTTCGCGTCCAGGCCCGCGGCGTCGACCGCCGGCTTGCCTGCCTTCGCGAGTACCTCGTTGAGCGGCCCCAGGTCCGCGAAGCCGGCCACGGCCGGCGCCTCCTTCGCGATGCCCGCGGTGACCTGGTCCTTGGCCAGCTGCGGGAAGGTGCCGGCGATCGGGTCCGCGGTGATCGTGATGTGCTCGAACGCCCGGTCGATGACGGCCGGCTTCAGCGCCTTGCCGGTCGCCTCCTTGAGCTGCTCGTTCACCACGGTCTTCGCCTGCGCGGCGTTCGCCGTACTGAAGTCGATGGCCGCGACCAGGCCGGACAGCAAGGCCTTCACGGTCTCCGGGTGCTCCTGCAGGAACTGGGTGCGGACGATCAGCACGGTCGTCGGGAACTTGCCGTCAGGCCACAGCGACGCCTCGTCGAGCAGGACCTTCGCGCCGGCGTCCAGGACCAGCCGTGACGACCAGGGCTCGGGCAGCCAGGCGGCGTCGACGTCACCCTTCTTGAAGGCATCCAGGGTCTGCGCGTTCTCGAGGTTGGTGACCTTGACCTTGCCGGTCAGCTTCTGCTCGGCGAGCCACTTCTTCAGCGACACGTCCTGGGTATTGCCGAGCTGCGGCGTGACGACGGTCTTGCCGACCAGGTCGGCAGGCTTGGTGATGGTCGGCTTGACGACGAGCTGCGCACCGCCGGACGTCGCGCCGGCGATCAGGCGGACCGCTTCGCCGTTCGACTTCGCGTAGGCGTTGATCGCCGGCCCGGAGCCGATGAACGACGCGTCCAGCGAGCCGCCGAGCAACGCGCCGACGGCCTCCGGCCCGGCGTTGAACTTGGTCGGCACCAGCTTCGTGCTGCCGAGCTCCTTGGTGAACAGGCCCTGGCCGAGACCGACCAGTGCGGCGGCGTGGGTGACGTTCGGGAAGTAGCCGAGCCGCAGTTCGGCGGCAGGGCCTTTGTCGTTCGCGGCCGGGGCCGTCTCGTTGCCGTCGGCACGGGAACAGCCCGCGGCGGCAACGGTCAGGGCGAGAGCGCCGGCGAGCAGGCGGAACGGACGGAAGATGCTCACAGGGGGAACCTCTGTCTTGACGGAGGAGAAAGTTCAGGAAGCGGGCTCGAGCTCGGTCTCGTCGAGGAGACGCTCGGCCTCGCGGACGGTACGGCGGGCCTGGGCGCGGACGCCGTACGCGACGATGGCGGCCCAGCCGAGCACGAGCGCCGCGTAGACGGCGTACCGCGGGCCGGTGGCGACATCGAGGCCGTTCAGCACGGTGCGGGCGTTGGTCAGGATCAGCACCAGGCCGACGCCGACGCCGAGCCAGCGGGTGGCCAGGCGGGAGACGAGCCACGCGGCCAGCGGTGCCGCGAGCACGCCGCCGATCAGCAGCGCGGCGACGATGCCGAACGGCAGGTTCTTCCCGCCCAGGCCGAACAGGAACCCAATGCTGGCGGCGACCGAGACCAGGAACTCGGCCGCGTTCACCGACCCGACGGCGCGCCGCGGCGCGAGTTTGCCGCTGGACAGCAGCGCGGAGTTCGCGACCGGTCCCCAGCCGCCGCCACCGGTGGCGTCGATGAAGCCCGCGACCAGACCGAGCGGCCCGAGGAACCGCCCGGCCGGGCGGCCCTCGATCACTGCCCGGACCTTCCCAGTGCCGAACCGGACCAGGATGTAGACGCCGAGCAGGAGCAGCAGACCGGCCACCCACAGCGACGCGGACTCGGTCGACAGGCTGGACAGGAACGTCGCGCCGGCGAACGCGCCGGCCGCGCCCGGAACGCCGATCAGCGCGACCACGCGCCAGTCGACGTTGCCGAACCGCCAGTGCGACAGACCGGAGGCGAGTGTGGTGCCGACCTCGGCCAGATGCACCGAGGCGGAGGCGACGGCCGGGGTGATCCCGGTGATCAGCAGGGCGGTGCTGGCGGTGACGCCGTAGGCCATGCCGAGGGTGCCGTCGACGAGCTGGGCGATCGAGCCGAGCAACGCGATCAGGATGAGACGACGCACGGAGCTACTCCTGCGGACGGGAGGGAGACGGACGGAAGAGTTACGCCGTCGCCCGACAACCCGAAGAGTTCACGCGCAGCAGATCGACGTGCCGGCGCCGGGTGAGGGCGTCCCCGGGCGCGTTCGCGATGATCTGCATGGCTCTATGAAAGCGGACAAAGTCGAGCAAGATGCTCAGGTTTCAGGATGTGGACCTACGAATCACGAACCGAGACGAACGATCATTTCCGATCATCCGGCCGGATCTGGTCACACGGTTGAAAGCCGGGCGCCCCGCTGCCTACGGTCCTCAGCGTGCTGACTCCTCGATCGCTCAAGACCGAGTACGCCGATCGGCCGCTCGGGCTCGACGTAGCGCGCCCACGGTTCAGCTGGGTCGCCGTCGCCCCCGGATACGGCGCCGCGCAGACGGCGTACCAGGTCCTGGTCGCCTCCGCGCCCGAACTGCTGACGCCGGAGCGCGCCGACGTGTTGGACTCGGGCAAGGTCGGGTCGGCGCAGACCTTCGGGATCGAGTACGACGGCCCGGCGGCCGCGCGGACCCGGTACTACTGGACCGTCCGGCTGTGGGACCGCGAAGACCGGGCCGGCGGATGGGCCGAGCCGTCGTGGTTCGAGACCGGTCTGCTCGACGAGGGGTTCGGGACCGCGCAGTGGATCGGCGGCGCGACGCAGAGCGCACCGCTCCTGCGGCGGAGCTTCGCGGTCGACGGCGCCGTACGGCGGGCCCGGCTCTACGCCAGCGGCCTCGGCTACGCAGACCTCCGGCTGAACGGGCAGGCGGTCAGCGACGCGGTCCTGGATCCGGGGTTCACCGCCTACGACCGCACGGTTCTGTATGTCACGCACGACGTGACCGAGCTGCTGCGGTCCGGCGACAACGTGGTCGGCGCCGAGCTGGGCCGCGGCTTCTTCGGCATGACCTCGGTGAACGTCTGGCGCTGGCATGACACCCCGTGGACCGCCGAGCCGCGGCTGCTCGCGCGGCTGGTCGTCGAGTACGACGACGGCCGCGTGGACGAGGTGGCGACGGACGGGACGTGGCGCATCACCGGTGGGCCGACGCTGTCCGACTCGCTGTACACCGGTGAGACGTACGACGCCCGGCGGGCGCTGCCCGGCTGGGACACGGCAGGATTCGACGACGCGTCCTGGTCTGCTGCCGCCGTCGTCGAGCCGCCGGGCGGCACGCTGACCGCGCAGGCCCACGAGCCGATCCGCGTGATCGAGACCGTCGACCCGGTCGAGGTGACCGAGGTCCGGCCGGGCGTGTGGATCGCCGACTTCGGCCGGACCGTCGCGGGCTGGACCAGATTGTCGACCACGGCGCCGGCCGGTACCACGATCACCCTCACGCACGGCGAGACGGTTGCCGATGGCAACGTAGCGGCGTGGAACGTGCACGTCGACGGCGACCGGATCCAGCGCGACGAGTACGTCGCCGCCGGCACCGGGGTCGAGACGTGGGAGCCGCGGTTCTCGTACAAGGGCTTCCGCTACGTGCAGATCGAGGGCGCGCCGGCCGAGGTGCAGATGCGGGTGGTGAACTCCGACGTCGCGTCGGCGACGCGGTTCGCCTCGACGCAGTCGGCGTACGAGGTGTTCGAGCGGGCCATGCGCCGCACGATCCTCGGCAACCTGCACGGGATCCCGACCGATACGCCGTACTTCGAGAAGAACGGCTGGACCGGCGACGCGCAGGTCGGCGCGCCGACGATGCTCGCGACGCTCGACCTGGCGCGGTTCTTCACCAAGTGGCTCGGCGACATCCGCGACAGCCAGGCGGACTCCGGGCAGCTGCCGGTGATCGTGCCGTCGAGCGGCTGGGGATTCACCGACCTCTCCCCCGCGACCGAATGGCCGACCGTCTACCCGTTCCTGCTGCGCGAGATGTACCGCTGGTACGGCGACGAGCGGCTGCTCCGTGAGCACTGGGAATCGCTGACGCGCTACCTCGGGTGGGAGCTGGACCGGGTCGAGGACGGCTTGTCGGTCAGTGTGCTCGGCGACTGGCTCCCGCCCGGCTTCGGCAGCGGCCCGGCGCCGGAGGACCGGCGACTGACGGGGACGGCGTACCTCTACCGGGCGCTCGTCGTCGCGGCGGAGATCGGGGATGTCATCGGGCGGCCCAACGCCTACCGGAAGGCCGCCGCCGAGCTCGCGGACGGGCTGAACCGGACGTTCCTGGACCGCGCGGCCGGTCGGTACCGGTCGGCGGAGGACCCCGACTACCGCCAGACGTCGAACGCCGTGCCGCTGGCGTTCGGGATCGTCCCGGAGGACATGGTCGCGCGGGTCGCCGAGGGTCTCGCGGCGGACGTCGAGGCGCGCGGCTTCCACCTCAACACGGGCTGCCTGGGCGTCGGCGTATTGCTCCCGGTGCTGACCGCGCACGGGTACGCCGAAGTGGCGACGAAGGTCGCGTTGCAGCGGAGCTACCCGAGCTGGGGGTACTGGTTCGATCTCGGCGCGGACACCATGTGGGAGAAGTGGGAAGAGGACTCGCGGTCGCGGAACCACTACTTCCAGGGCACGGTCGTGCAATGGATCTTCGAGAACGTCGCCGGGCTGCGCGTCGTCGACGCGGGTGCCGAGCGGATCGTCGTTCGGCCGGACGCGCGCGACGAGACCGACTCGGCGAGCATCCGGACCGAGACGATCCGCGGACGGGTGTCGGTGTCGTGGAAGAAGACCGGACGGGTGCTGTCGCTGGACGTCCAGGTGCCGGTCGGCAGCACGGCCGAGATCCACGTGCCGTCGGCGCGAGCGTCGGACGTGGACGCTGTGCCGCAGTCGTTCGCGGGAACTGCGACGTACGACGCGGGCTACACGGTCTATACGGTCGGCGCCGGGCAGTGGGCGTTCACTAGCCGGTCTGCTTGACGTAGATGAGGTCGCGGACGTCGCGTCCCTCGGCCTGCGCGCGGGACTCGAACTTGGTCACGGGCCGCCACTCGGGACGTGGCGCCCAGCCGTCGGACTCACCGCCGTACTGGTTGCGCAGCGTCGGCTCGGCCTCGCACACCGCGAGCATGCCGTCGGCGTAGTCCGCCCAGTCCGTTGCCAGGTGCAACGTCCCGCCCGGCTGCAGGCGGTCCGCGATCAGCGCGACGAACGGCGCCGTGACGAGCCGCCGCTTGTGGTGCCGCTTCTTCGGCCACGGGTCTGGGAAGAAGATCCGTACGCCGGCCAGCGCGCCGGGCGCGACGTGATCACGCAGGAAGTCCAGCGCGTCGCCCTGCAGCAGGCGGACGTTGTCCAGGTCGTACTTCTCCACCCAGAGCATCAGCTGACCGAGACCGGCCGGGTAGACCTCCGCGGCCAGGTGGTTGACCTCCGGCATCGCGACGGCGAGCTGCGCGGTCGCCTCGCCCATCCCGGAGCCGATCTCCAGCACGGTAGGCGCTTCCCGCCCGAACCACTCGGCCAGGTCGAGGACGCCGGGCGGCAGATCCTCCTGGGTCCGGCCCAAGTCCCGCCAGTGGGACTCCCAGACGCGCTTCTGTCCCACCGTCATCCGCACACTACGCCGGACGGTGCTGAACACACCGGCTTGCCTGACCTGATCCACTGCCTCCACCAGCCGGAGTCTAGCGTTGACGATCGTCACGTTTCAGTCGTCCCAGAACAGGTGCGCCACGGTGTTGTGGGCGCGGCGGGTGGTGCGCAGGTAGTCGTCGGAGAACCGGCCCGACTCCCCCGGCGGGTAGCCGCAGATCTGGGCCACGGCGGCCAGGTCCCGCGGGTCGCGGGGCAGGGAGTCGCCCGGGCGGGCGCGGACCAGCATGATCGCGTTGCGGATCCGGGTGGCCAGCTCCCAGGCCGCCTGCAGCGTGTCGGCCTCGGACGCGTCCACGAGGCCGGCCTTCACACCGGCCCGGAGCGCGGCGAGCGTGCGCGTCGTCCGCAGGCTGGGTACGCGGTGCGCCTCGCGGAGCTGCAGCAGCTGGACGGTCCACTCGATGTCGGCCAGACCGCCGCGACCGAGCTTGGTGTGGGTAGCTGGATCCGCGCCGCGCGGCAGCCGCTCCGCGTCGACCCGCGCCTTGATCCGGCGGATCTCCATCACGTCGCGCTCGCGGATGCCGTTCTCCGGGTAGCGCAGCGGGTCGATCAGCTCCCGGAACGATCGGCACAGGTCGGCGTCACCGCACAACGGGTCGGCCCGCAGCAGCGCCTGCGCCTCCCAGACGGCCGACCAGCGCGCGTAGTACGAGGCGTACGACGCGAGCGTCCGGACCAGCGGCCCCTGCCGGCCCTCCGGGCGCAGGTCCGCGTCGATCGCGACCGCCGGGTCGGCGCCGGGCAGCGACAGCATCCGGCGGAGCTCGGTCGCGGCCTGCGTCGCGAAGTCCGTCGCCTTCTTCTCGTCCGCGCCGGGGAGCGGGTCGTGCACGAACATCACGTCGGCGTCACTGCCGTACCCGAGCTCGTGCCCGCCGAAGCGGCCCATCGCGACGATCGACATCCGGGTCGGCTCCGGCTCCCCCGCTCTCAAGATGCGCTGTGCGACCGCCTTCCGGACGACCTCGAGCGCGGTCGTCAAGGTGCCGACCGAGACGTTCGTCAGGGCGTCGCCGACGGCCTCCACGTCGAGCAGTCCGGACAGGTCCGCGGCCGCGATCCGGAACAGTTCCCGGCGCCGGACCGCGCGGATCGCCGCGACCGCGGCCTCCGGGGCGTCCTGCCGCCGGGCGGCCGCGGACATCTCGGCGAGCAACGCCTCCTGGGTGCGCGGCGTCAGCTCGCGTTCGTCGGCGAGCATCGCGGTCGCTTCCGGCGCGCGCTGCAGCAGGTCGACGGCGTACCGGCCGCTGGCCAGCAGGTGCGCCAGCCGCTCGGCCGACGCGCCTTCGTCACGCAGCTGGCGCAGGTACCAGGGGGTGGAGCCGAGGGCGTCGGAGATGGTGCGGAACGCCAGCAGGCCGGCGTCCGGATCGGGTGACTCGGCGAACCAGCCCAGCATCGCGGGCAGCAATGCCTTCTGGATCGACGATCGCCGCGAGACGCCTTCGGACAGGGCTTCGATGTGCCGCAGCGCCGACGCGGGATCGGCGTACCCGAGCGCGGTCAGGCGTTGCTTGGCTGCCTCGGGTGTCAGCCGGACCTCGCCGCCGGGGATCCGCGCGACGGCCGCGAGCAGCGGGCGGTAGAACAGCTTCTCGTGCAGGCGCCGTACCTCGAGGGCGTGCTTCTTCCACGCCGCGGTCAGGTCGGCGACCGGGTTCTTCGTGAAGCCGAGCGAACGGCCGAGCCGCCGCAGGTCGGCCTCGTCGTCCGGGACGTGATGCGTACGGCGCAGGCGGTACAGCTGGATGCGGTGCTCCATCGACCGCAGGAACCGGTACGCGTCGGCGAGGACGGCGCCGTCCGTGCGGCCGACGTACCCGCTGCTCGTCAGACTCTCCAGCGCGACCAGCGTCGTACCGCTGCGGACCGACTCGTCGCTGCGGCCGTGCACGAGTTGCAGCAGCTGGACGGCGAACTCGACGTCGCGCAGTCCACCGGGGCCGAGCTTCAGCTGGCGATCGACGTCGGCCGCCGGGATGTGGTCGATCACGCGCCGGCGCATCGCCTGGACGTCGGCGACGAAGCCTTCGCGGTCGGCGGCCGACCAGGTGAGCCGGCCGATCTGCTCCATGTACTGACGGCCCAGCTCGCGATCGCCCGCGACCGGGCGGGCCTTGAGGAGCGCCTGGAACTCCCAGGTCTTCGCCCAGCGCTGGTAGTACGCGAGGTGGCTGTCGAGGGTGCGGACGAGCGGACCGGACTTGCCTTCCGGGCGGAGCGCCGCGTCGACCGGCCAGAGCGTGCCCTCGCCGGTGTGCGCCGAGCAGATCCGCATCGCGGCCGCGGCTAGCTGGGTCGCGGTCTTCAGCGCGGGCAGCTCCGGTTCGCCGTCGTGCGGCTCGGCGACGAACAGCACGTCGACATCGCTGACGTAGTTGAGCTCCCGGCCGCCGCACTTGCCCATGGCAATGATCGCCAGCCGGCAGTCCGCGGCGCCGGGATGCGCGGCGAAATACTCGTTGCGCGCGATGTGCAAGGCGGTCTCGAGTGCTCCCCCGGCGAGATCCGCGAGGACGGCGGCGACCTCGTCGACGAGCAGCCCCTCGGCGAGGTCCCGCGCGGCCAGCCGGATCAGCAGCCGGCGGTACTCGATCCGGAGCGCGTCGACCGGGTTGTCGGCGTCGACCGCCGTGGCCAGCTTGGCGGCGACGTCGTCGGCCGACGGCCGAGACCCGGCGAGCGCCGGGTCCGCGAGGTCGTACCAATGCCGCGGATGGACGCCGAGATGCCGCCCCAGCGCTTCGCTCGCGCCGAGCACGTAGACGAGCCGCCGGCGGAAGTCCGCGTCCATCTCGAGCGTGCGGGCGAACGCGGCGAGGTCGTGCCCGTGCCGATGCAGCGACTCGGCCATCGCACACAGACTCTGCAGCGCGAGGTCGGGATCGGCCGACTCCGACAGCGTGGTGATCAGCTGCTCGGTGGCCAGCGGGCTGTGCGAGTCCAGCGCGTCCAGCTCCTCGAGCATCCCCGCCGCCCGCCCCGGATCCTCGAACCCCAGCCGGACCAGCCGGCCCTCCCACGACGATCTCCGACCCTCAGCCACCCTCGCAGGCTATCCAATCCCCCTCTTTGAGCACGCACCAACCGGGCGGATTCAGCCGGTCGTCGCAACACCTGAGTTCTGGAGGTGTTGTGATGGCTGGTCGTGGTCGTCCTGCGTTGCCGCGGCAGGTGCA
>NZ_JBSGFZ010000040.1:0-75143 GCF_053603655.1 Kribbella sp. NPDC004138 | reverse complement strand
TGCGCAAGGGCGCGGCCCTGAATGCGGTCCAGATCGCGGAGCTGCTCGCCGCGCGCTGACCCTGGGCGGGCCCTCCGCCGACCCGGCGCGGACAGCGACTGGTTCCTGACCCAGCCGGTACGCCGGAACCGGCCAGAGATCGCCGCGGCGCCGCTGCCACTCGCCGGCCGGCGAGTGCTGGAGCTGACGCTGGCGTGGTCCGGTCCGCTGACCGGAAGCATCCTCGGCGCTCTCGGCGCGGACGTGGTCCGGGTCGAGGTGGGCCGGCGGCCGGACGGCTGGCGGAGCCGGCGCCGCCTCGGTGATCTCGGCGTCGACCTGCCCGCCGGAGCCGATCCGGACACCTGCACCTGGGACGCGTCCGCGCAGTTCAACAGCGTGAACCGGAACAAGCGCGCGATCTCCCTCGACCTCGACGAGGCCGAGGGAGCCGTCCTCTTCGAGCGCCTGGCCGAACGCGCCGACGCGCTGGTGATCAACTTGTCCGCGGACGTCCTGGACAAACGCGGCCTGACGCCCGCGGTCCGCGGCCTGGTGGACCGCGGACTCGTCGTCCTGATGATGCCGGCGCTCGGCCAGACCGGACCGCACGCCGCGATGCCCGGCTACGGCAGCGTCATCGAGGCGATGGGCGGATTCGCCGCACGGTACGGTCCCCCGGCCGACGGCGCCGCGGTGAGTACGACGTACTTCCCCGACGCCGTCGCCGGAATCCACGGCGCGGCGGCGATCCTGTTCGCCTGGCTCGGTCGTGCCGCCGACGGCGCGGGCGACTGGATCGACCTGGCGCAGCACGAGACGCTGTGGATGCAACTCGGCGAAGGGCTGGTGTACTGCAGTCGCGACGGACGGGAGCCGGCCCGCCTGGGCAACTCCGAGCCAGGCCCCGGCGTGGGCGGGATCCTCCCCGTTCTCGACGGCTACACCGCCTATCGCGGACCGACGGCGACCGACTGCGACGTCGCGACAGCTCTCGACGTCCACTCGGCGGTCGCCGCTCTCCAGCAGGCAGGTCTGGAAGCCGAGGCCGTCAGGTCGATCGCCGGCCTGTGGGCGAGCGGGGAGCTGACCCGGACCGGTCGTACCCATTACGTTCCGCACGCCGTCGCGGGTCGCCGCGCGTACCTCACGTTGCCCGGAACGATCGGAGCCCACCGACTGGCCAGCCGCCGGCCCGCGCCGCGGTTCGACGAGCACACCGACGAGGTGCTGCGCGACTGGATCGGCCTGGACAGCGCGTCGATCGAGCGGTACCGGTCGGCCAAGGTCATCGGGACGACGCCGAAACAGCCCCGGCGCCGCCGCGGACGCTAGATCTCCTCCAGCGCGGCGACCAGCTGCGCGCAGGAACCCTCGCACCAGGAGTCGAGCAGCCCGTCGATGCGCGGCATCTCCTCCTCGATCACCGACAGCCCCGGCACCGGCACCCGGGCGCCCATGGCGACCAGCAGCGGTGCGAGATAGCGCTCGACGGCGAACCGGTGCCGGCGGTCGGCGGCAGTCATCACCGGCACGGCGACGGTCTGCCCGAGACCGTCCCGCGGCACCAGGTCCAGCAGCACCTTCAGCATCCCGCTGAAGGTCTCCAGGTACGTCGGCGAACCGATGAACAGCAGACCCGGCCGCATCACGTCCGCGATCGCGGCCTGGACTTCCTCCTGCTGCCCGTCGAACGCGATCGGACTGAGCTTGCGGAGCTCGACCAGGCGGGCGGGTTCGACGTCGACGCCGGCCTCCCGCAACTGGTCGCAGGTCCGCCGGGCGAGCAGCTCGGTCACCGTCTGGGTCCGGGAACGCTGCCGTGGACTCCCGACCAGGACGGTGCACGGCACCACGGCGCCGAGGCGGCGCGTCGCGGCCTGGGGCGTCAGTTCGCGGACTCGAGCTCGCGTTCCGGCAGACATACGTCACATCCTCTGCAGCACAGTCGCAGCACCCATTGCGCCTCCACAGCACAACGTCACCAGAGCCAACTCGCCGTCGATCCGTTGCAGCTCGCGGACCGCGTGGACGAGCAGCCGGCCGCCGGTCGCCCCGAGCGGATGGCCGAGAGCGATGGCGCCTCCGTCGACATTCACCGTGTCCGGGGAACGGCCGTACTTCCGGCACCAGGCCAGCGGGACGCTCGCGAACGCCTCGTTGACCTCGACCACGTCCAGGTCCCCGACCCCGGCCCCGGCTCGCGCCAGGCACGGCTCGGTCACGACCAGCGGACCGGACAGCAGCTGGTCGGGCGGAGATCCGCGGAACTCCTGAGCCCGGATCCGGGCGACCGGACGCAGGCCGAGCTCCCGCGCCCTGCGGTACGACGTCCACAGCGTGGCCGAGGCTCCGTCCGACACCTGGGAACTGGTCGCCGCCGTGTGCCGCCCGCCGCGCATGACCGGCGTCAGCTCCGCGAGAACGTCGAGCGAGGTCGCCCGCACTCCCTCGTCCGTCGCCAGGCCGGCGACCGGGACGATCTCCGCACCGAAGCGTCCCTGTGCGGCCGCGTTCGCGGCACGGGTCTGCGACAGTACGGCGTACTCGTCGAGATCCCGGCGCGTGAGTCCGGCCGCGTCCGCGACGCGCTCTGCGCCGCCGAACTGCACCCCATGGGGGTCGTCCCATGGATAGTCCGGCAGCTTGACCGAGTCGACACCGGCCGGAACGTTGCTACCGGCGGGAGCCCTGCTCATCGATTCGACGCCGCAGGCGATCACCGTGTCCGCGGCTCCGGACCCGATCAGCGCGGCCGCGAAGTGCGCCGCTTGTTGCCCAGAGCCACAACTGGCGTCGACCGTCGTGCATCCGGGTGCGTAGTCCCAGCCGGTGGCCAGCCAGGCGTTCCGGGTCACGTTCAGCCCCTGCTCGGCCACCTGGGTCACACAGCCCCCGACGACCTGGTCGATCATCGACGGCGGAACCCCGGCCCGCTCGACGACCGCCTCGAGCACACAGCGCAGCAACGCGACCGGCTTCAACGCCGAGAGCGCTCCGCCGCGCTTGCCGAACGGGGTCCGCACACCGTCGATGAGCACCGGCGTGCCGGCGCCGATCATCCGCACCCTCCGGCGGTGTCGTCGCCGAAGCTTCGCACCTGCGCCTGTGCAGGCATCTGTGCGTCCGGCGTGGCAGTGGCCAGCCACGCGTCGACGAAGTCGTCCACGCGGTCCAGGCCCCAGAAGCGATGCTGCCCGGTGCGGAAGTACGGAATGCCGAAGATGTCGTCGTGGTAGGCCCTGACGAGCGCCTCGACCGCGTCCCGCCGCACGTCGGCCGATTCCGGCGCCGCGACGACCTCCTCGTCGTCGATGCCGAGCCCGGCGCAGATCCGGCGTACCACCGGTCGCTCGCAGATGTTCTCGCCGCGCTCCCACCGGGCCGCCATCACCGCGTCGAAGAACTCCTCACCCCGGCCTTGCCGCCGGCAGACCCACCAGGCCAGATGCGGCAACTCCCACCAGGGGTCGACGTCGATCGGCCACCGCATCGTCAGCCCGAGCTTGCGGGCCTGGCCCCGCGTGTCACGCAGGATGTAGAGGTGCTTGGCCTTGCTCATGTCGGCGTAGTGGAACTCCGCGCCCCGGGCCGCGAGCTCGTCCCGGGTGCGCTGGTCCGGATTCCAGTACGGCACCAGCTCGAGGCGCGAGAACGCGTCCGGGACCCGCCGGCGCAGCTTGATCGACGCCATCCAGGTGTAGGGACTGCGGAACGAGAAGTGCATCCGCGGACCTGGTCGCGTCATCGGTCCGCCCTCGTCAGGCGGTGCAGGGTGTCCGCGTCGAGCGTCGCCAGCTGACCGGCGCCGGATCCGCGGCTGACGGCGTACCCGTGCACGATGGACGCCTGGGCAACGGGCGTGCCGCCGACCTCACAGGTCATCCGCCCGTCGTACGCCTTGTCCTTCCAGACATCCGTCACCGCGAAGCGCGAGGCGATCACGTCGCCCATACACGCCTGTCCGACCAGTGTCACGCGTGCCCGCGACACCACCGGGATCCACCCGCGGGTCTCGAGCAGCTCCGGGATCGCGAGGCCGACGCCGGCGAGGTAGCGGTCGACCAGCTCCTCGAGCTGAGCGACGTACGCCGAGTGCTGCACGCGACTCGAGTACTGGCAGTGGAAGTAGCGCGCGGTCCAATCGTGCCGGAACGCGTCTGCGTCCACGGTCGTCGTCGCCGGCGGCAGCCCCGGTACGACGTCGACCGCGGCCGCCAGGTCTCCAGGTGGCCGCTGCCCCTCGCCTGTCTCGTCCACGAGGCCGACCCGGACCCGCCCTTTCAGAACCGTCTCGGGGCCGGTCTTCCGCTCCGTCGTCAGGCGCACCCTGAAGTCGCCCGCACCACGGCTTTCCACTTGGGCTTCGACGGTGTCGTCGATGGTCAGCACCGACGGCAGCAGCACCGAGCTGTCCAGCACGGACAAGGCCAGGCCGTGCGACTCGTACAGCTCTTGCGGTCCGCGGCCCCGATCGCGGAACCAGGTCAGCACGGCTTCCTCGGCGATCGACATGAACTGCTTGAAGCCGATCCAGGTACGAATGTTCGCGCTGCCGTAGCGCGGCCGGAAGGTGTCGGCGGAGACCGTCTCGTCTACCAGCATCCGGAAGCTCCTCTCTGGTAGCTGGCCCGATCCGCGAGGGCCGGCGGAAGCGCCTTTCGGCAGTGCTCGGCCACCCGCCCGGGATCGGTCAGGTGAAGATAGTGGTCGCGGTCCGGCTCGATGACCAGGCTCGAGTTGGGCAGTGCGGCGGCCAGCGCGGCGCATTCGGCGGCGCGGGTGCGTTCGTTGCCGCCGACCACCACCGAGACCGGGACCGAGACGGCGCCGAGATCGAGAGTCCCGCTGCGCAGGTACTCGTCGAAGACCGCGACGAAACCGTCGATCCCTACCCTGGCGAGCGTTCTGCTGATCACCAGTTCGAGATCGCCGGCACCGATGCGGGAGCGGGAGCGTACCGAGATCCCCGCGCGGATCTGCCGCTCGAACGCCCGCCGCGCGGCGTCCCAGGTCTGCCAGGTCGCCCGTTGCTTCGTGCCGTAGAAGAACGGCGACAGCAGCACCGCGGCCGGGATTCCCGGGCGCTGGTCCCTGACGAGGAAGTCGAGAACGGCATTCGCCGAGAAGGAGTGCGCGAGCACCAGGTCCGGCGGACGATCGAGCTGCGCCAGCGTCCTGGCGACCCAGTCCCCCGGCGCGGCGTCCCATCGCCACTGGTACGAGTTCCCGGCGTGCCACGGCATGTCGGCGCCGACGCAGCCCCAGCCCGCTCCCAGTGCGCGAGCGACCGGCCGCCAGCTTCCATGGGTGTCCTCGAGTCCGTGCAGAACAAGGAGGGTCCGCTCCGCCGGTGGACTCAGCCGGTGCACCGCCGGCGATCCCGCGGTCATCGGCGCGGCTCCCTGCGGACGGTGAACATCCGGTACCCCGTGTCCGGGCCGCCGTCGAGCACCTGCACCGACGCCGCCGTACCCGACGCAACGGCCTGGGTCGCGACAACGGCCTGCACGACGCCACGCGCGCCGTACGTCGCCCCCAGCTGCCGGTCGAGATCGAGACCGCCCTGACCTGCCGCGAGCACGACATCCGCCTGCTCGACGCGCGGCCGCCTGGCGGTGGTGACCGGACCTATCACGAAATCGCCCTCCAGTTGCTCGAGTACGACGCAGGCGGCGCCGTCGAAGAGCTGGTCCGTGAAGACGGCCTCCGTCACCTCGTCACGGGGCTCGACGCCGACCACGATCGCGCGCCGGCAGCGGCCCGCGCGGAGCAGCCGGGCGGCGATCGCCAGCGCGTCGGAGCCGGAGGTATCGCCGGAGCAGACCATCAGGTTCGGTCCTGCGAAGCCGAACCGGATCGCCACGCTGCTCGCGATGACGTTGCTCGACACGTTCGGTGCGTCGAGAGGACTCACCTCGCGCACTCGCCCGGCGTACGCCTGCCGGGTGACCGCACAGACCGTGGCCAGATTGCCGAGGTTCGAGCTGACGACGACCGCCGTACCGCTGTCGACGGGCTCGTCACGGCGCCGCGGACCGCTCCCGGGCTCGAGGCCCAGGGCCCGATGCACCGCGCAGAGCGCGAGGACCGTCGCAGGCTCCTTGGCCAGCAATCCCTTCCGGCCAAGGAGCTCGCGCGCATCCTCGGGCTCGCAGGCCGGCTCCGGCACCCAGCCCAGCAGCGCGGTCCCCGGGCGCAGGCCCGGGACGTGCAGGCTCCGACCGGTGACGGCGATCACGAGGCGATCCGTTCCAGCAGCGTCACCGCGTTCACGCCGCCGAACCCGAAGGCGTTGACCTGGACGAGGTTCACCGTCGCGTCCCGCAACGGCGACCTGACCAGCCTGATCCCCGTGGCCTCGGCGATCGGACGGACCAGTCCCGCGATCGCCGGCACGTCGCCGGTCAGGGTCCGCGCGGCCAGGTCGAGACTGACCAGGGCGGCCGCGCCGGACGTATGACCGACCGTGCCCTTCCCCGCCGTGACCAAGGGCCCGGCGTCCGCCGTCCCGAACACCTCAGCGATCGCGCCGAGTTCCACCGGGTCGTTCAGTGCCGTTCCGGTGCCATGAGCAACGATCAGGTCGACGTCGGCGGCGGCCCGTCCAGCACGGCGATGGGCGTCCCGCATCGCGCGAACGATCCCGTCCTCGGACGGCGCCGTCTCGTGGAAGGCGTCGCACGACAGGCCGGTCGCCAGCAGCCTGCCCACGACCGGGCCCGTCCAGTCGTCCGGGACCACCAGTGCCGCGGCGGCGCCGTCGCCCAGCAGCACGCCGGTCCGGTCGGTGTCGAACGGCCGCACCCTGGCCGTCCGCGTCTGGCTGACCCGGCCGATCATGGCCAGCATCGACGCCGCGACCACGTCGACTCCGGCAGCGACCACAGCCGCCGCCTCACCGCTGTCGACCATGTCCTGCGCGATCGCCAGCGCGTGCCCGGACGCGCTGCACGCATTGGAGATCGTCGTCACCGGCCACAGGTCCGGCAGCTTCGCGGTGACGTCCTTCCCGAAGTCGAGGCAACCGGCGTCGACCGCCCCCTCTCCCACCGCCCAGCGCTCGATCGGCCGGACTTCCCGCAGTCCGGTCCCGATCACGACCGGACGCGGCCCCTCGCTGTGCTCGGCCATCGGGGCGAGGCACTGAAGGAGCAGCTCCGTCGCCGAGGGGGCCGGAGTCCCGGCGATCTGATAGCCGGCCCCGACATTCACCAGGTCCGCGTCGATCCCGTCGAGTGGCCGCGCGCCGACCGCGCCGGCCATCATGCGGCGGAAGGTGGATTCGCCGTCACCGAGACAGGTGCGGACGACGATCTGCGCTAGGAGTGCCACGACGGACCTCGCAGTACGGCACAGCCGACAGCGCCCTCGTCGCTGGATGCCAGCAACAGCCCGTACCGCCGGAACGCCGTCTCGGCGGTCGGTGCGCCCAGCACGCGGGCGAGCGCGATCATGTCCGTGGCCGGGTCGGCCAACTCGTTGCCGCTGTCGAGCGGAGCACGGTCGAGATTCTCGATGCCGGGACCGGCCAACCAGGCGGACGAAGGGAACGACGCCAGCTCGCCGGCGGACAGACCCACGACGCAGGCGACTTCCTCGGGCGCCACGCCGGCATCGGACAAGGCCTCCGTCGCGCAGCGAGCCAGCGCCTCGATCCGCGGCGCGGAGGACGGGGCGAAGCCGATCGTCACCCCGACCACCTGCGGCCGGTCGTGCGTCTCCTGATCGGTCGCGCGCACCACGAACAGCGCGCCGCCTTCGGCCAGACAACCGCGCACGTCCTCCCGCCCTCCGGCGACCCAGGCGCCGACCGGCGTCAGCTCGTCGACCACTCCGACGACGAGCAGGTCGCTCTGACCGGTGTCGAACAGGCTTGTCGCGTAGCGCAGTACCGAGAGGAAGGCCATCGATCCGCCGCCGATCGTGGCGTTGACCCCGGTGAGGCCGAACCAGATCGCGGCCTGGCCGGCGGCCCCGTTCATCACCGTGTTCGGAAACAGCCCCGGGTTGACCAGGTGCGGCGGGTCCTGGGTAAAGGTCGCGACCGAGTAGTCGACGGACGACTGGATGCTGCCGATCGCGGTCCCGAGCACCACGCCGACCCGCGACCGGTCGACCGCCTCGAGATCGATCCCCGCGTCCGTCAGCGCATCGCGCGCGGCGAGGATCGTCAGCGCCGTCCGCCGATCGAAGAAGCTGGTGCCCTTACGGCCGAGCTGACGCTTCACGTCGAGCTCGACGGGCGCATAGACCGTCGTCGCCGGGAACGGTGTTTCCTCCCAGCGCGCGGCCAGCTCCGCGGCCGACAGGCTCGCCCGGCGCACCGCATCGGCGTCCGCTCCGACGGTCCCGACTCCCAGGATCTCCAGTGAACTCATAGTGCCTCCGCCAGGACGACGATCGCGTTGTTGCCGCCGAACGCGAAGCTGTCGTTCTGCGCCATCCGGATCCGGTGCGGCCGCGCATAGTTCGGCACCGGGTCGATGTCGGCCAGCTCCGGGTCCGGTGTCCGCCAGTTGATGGTCGGCGGCAGGAAGCCCTCCGCGATCGCGAGCGCACAGGCCATCGCACCGAACGCACTCGCCGCGCCCATCGTGTGCCCGAGCATCGACTTGATCGAGCTGACCGGCGGCACCCGGCCGTCGAAGACGTCCCGCAGGGCCGCGACCTCGGTCCGGTCGTTCGCCGGTGTGCCGGTCCCGTGGGTGCACACGTACTCGATCTCCTCGGCCCGGATCCCTGCCCGCCGGTGCGCGAGGCGCATGCACCGGGCGATGCTCTCCGCGTTCGGCGCGACCATGTGGTTCGCGTCGCAGTTCAGCCCGTAGCCGAGGATCTCGGCGTACACCCGCGCCCCGCGGGCCTCGGCACTCGCCGCGGACTCGAGCAGCAGCATCGCTCCGCCCTCGGCGGTGACGATGCCCGACCGGTCCCGGTCGAACGGTGCGCACGCCTGCTCGGCCACGGCGCCCAGGCGGACGAAACCCGCATGCGCCCAGCGGCACACCGAGTCGGCCCCGCCGGCCAGCATGAACTCGGCCCGGCCGCCGGCCACCGCGTCGAAGGCGTAACCGAGCGCGTAGTTGCCGGCCGCGCAGGCGGTCGCGATCGTCACCGACTCGCCGTACAGCCCGAACTCCTCGCTGACCGCGGCGCTCAGCCTGGCCGCGGGGAGTTTGCGCACCGCCTCCCGCGGCATCCGCTCGTGACCGGCCCTGGCGACGCGCTCGCCGATCTCGTCGACGACCCGGGACTCACCGCTGGTCGTTCCGATGACGACGCCGCTGCGGCGCTCGGTCAGCACCTGCTCGTCGAGCCCGCCGTCCTCGACGGCCAGCCGGGCCGCGGCCGCCGCCAGCAGGCTGGAGCGACCCCAACGGTCCGGGTCGAGGTTGCGGATCAGGCCGTCCGGCGCGAAGTCCTTGACCTCGCCGCCGAGGCGGCGCGGGAAGCCCGACAGGTCGAAGCTGGAGATGGTCGACACGCCGGAACGCCCGGAGCGCAGCCCCTCGGTGAAGGCCGACACTCCGGTGCCGATGTTGGACACCGGTCCGATGCCGGTGATGAAGACCCGTCGCATGGCGCGTCCCGACTACTCGGACCATCCGGCGTAGCCGGCCGTGACGGCGTACACGGCGTCGAGGTTCTCCATCTTCTCGAGCTCGGACTGCGGGATCTCGATGCGGTACTTCTTCTCGATCCGGGCCAGCATCTCGATCGCCCGCAGGGAGTCGGCCTCGTACTCCTCGATGAAGCTGCCGTCGCCGGTGAGCTCGTCGGGTTCGACCTCGAGCACATCGGCCACGAGCTCGCGCAGGTCTTCGTAATGGGTGGTGGACACGTCGGTCATGCTCGCTTCTCCTTTGTCGGTAGTGACGCGACTTCGTCTGGCGCCGCGGATGCGGCAGGCAGTTCGGCAGGTCTTCGCCCGACGGCCAGGAGCGACTCGACCTCGGCGACCCGGACGCCGTCGACCTCGGTCGTCGCGGAGGCCATCGCGGACTGCTGTCCGCAGTGCTCCAGCCGCACGCGATGCCGGACCACGTCGCCCGCGAACACCGGCCCGAGCAGCCGGAAGCCTCGGACCGTCGCCAGCATCGGCACCTGCTCGTGCTGGTACGCCGTGCTCGCCATCCACAGCAGCGCGGCGGCTTGACCCATCGACTCGAGCAGGAGCGTCGGCGGGTACCGGAGCAGGCCGCCGGCCGCGCCTGCGGCGAAGCAGGGTTCGTCGGCGCGAACCGTGTGCGCCGCCACCAGGCAACGCCCGGGGGTCAGGGACTCGACGCGGTCCACCAGCAGCATGCCGGCGCCGTGCGGCAGCAACTGCGGCAACACCGCCGGCGCCGTCGAGCGGACGGCGCTCATGGCTGCGGCTCCAGCGTCACGTACGCCGTCCCGACGACGGTGCCGTCACGGCTGAAGGTCGACCAGACATCCACCGAGTTCCGGGCGGGACCGGCCTGAGCGTCCCGGACCGTCCGGACCTCGAGCGTCTCCCCCGGATGGACCGGCGCCACGAGACGCAGGGCGCGGATCTGCGTGACGGCCCAGACGGCCGGCGCATGGTCCACGAGGTCGAGCGCGAGACGGCAGCACAACTCGGCGAGGAAGACGCCCGGGAAGATCGGATGCTCGGGAAAGTGGCTGTCCTGGTATGCGCCCCCGGCCGGAATCTCCACCAGCCGGACGACCGCGTCGTTCGCGTACGCCGGGTCGGACATCGGCATCTCGGTGAGCGGCGACGCGTGCCCGAGTCGTGGACTGCGGGCTGCGGTGGTCGTCACAGGACCATCCCTCCGTCGACTTGGATCACCTGTGCAGTGATGTATCCGGCGCAGGACGACAACAGGAAGGCGATCAACTCGCTGACGTCGTCGACGCCGCCGAATCTGGCCAGCGGGATCGACGTCAGGGCTCGCTCCCGCTGCCGCTCCGACAGCCCGGCGGTCATGTCGGTCTCGATGAAACCCGGGGCCACCGCATTGACGCGCACGCCGTACGGCGCGACCTCCTTCGCGAGGGCCTTGGTCAGGCCGATGATCCCGGCCTTCGCGGCCGAGTAGTTCGTCTGGCCTTTGTTCCCGTACACACCGGCCGTCGACGACACGTTGACGACCGACCCGCTCCGGCGTTTGAGCATGCGGTACGTCGTCGACCGGCAGACGTTCCAGGTCCCGGTCAGATTGGTGTCGATGACCTCGGACCAGCGCTCGGGCGACATCGTGACCGCGAGTCCGTCACGGGTGATCCCGGCGTTGTTGACGACGCCCTCGATCGGGCCGAGCCGGCGCTCCGCCTCCGCCACGAACTCGTCGGTGTCGGCCAGCCGGGACACGTCGCAGGCCGCCAGCGCCGACCGGGCGCCCAGCGCGTCGAGCTCCGCGCCGACATCGCCCGCCGCGCGACTGTTGCTCGCATAGCAGCCGCTCACCGCGACACCGCGGCGCGCGAGGTCAAGTGCGACTGCGCGGCCGATTCCACGACTGATGCCCGTGACCAGCACGTGGGCCGGCAGCCGGAGATTGCCGATTTCCATGGTGGGACCTTTCGTCGGGCAGCTCGTCGACGCGGTTCCGGGCGCGCTCCTCGACGACCGTCGCCAGCAGGGACCATTCGTTGGACACCGTTCTGGCCAGCTTGGCGAGCACGAAGTCGCAGTGCGGCTCCAGACCGTCCAGCGCCTGGTCCCAGCCGTCCACCCCCGAGGCCCGCCCGCGCAGCCAGTGCAGCAAGTGGCGGCCCGAGTCGGTGAAGCGCACCGACGGGTCGTTGCACAGCGTCTCGAGCAGGCGCCCGCGTTCGCAGCCGTCGATGACCGTGGGCGTCGGCTCCTCCTCGCGGACGAGATCGGGCGCGTCCAGATCCGGCTCGCCGGGCAACGACGCCCGAAACGACCGCGGCACCGGATGTGCGCCCTGCCGCAGCCGCTCCTTGACGTCCCGTGCGGTGCCGACCGAGATGCCGGCCTTGGCCGCCACCTCACGCAGCGTCGCGTCCGGGTCCGCCTTGAACAGTTCGCTGGCCCGCAGGCGCCGTACGCCGCTGTCGGTCGGGCGGATCTTGCCGTCCCGCCCGATCCGGGGCTCGGCGCCGGCCTCGTCGACCCGCAGCCGGCGGCGCAGCTGCGCGATCGTCGACGCGGACAGACCGCACACCGACGCCAGCCGGCGATCCGACCACTGCGGATACGCGCTGAAGATCCGGGCCGCCGCGGCGCGCCGGTCGGCCAGCGACAACGGCAGACCGTGACTGTTGTTGGCCTCGACCGCCAGGACGAAGGCGGCCTGCTCGCTGCCCTGGAACATCAGGGCGCTGATCGTGGTGTCGCCGCGCAGCCGCGCGGCCTCGACGCGATGGGCGCCGTCGATGACTCGCCGCGTCTCCTCGTGCACGACGATCGGCGGCAGACAGCCGCCGATCTCGGCGAGGAACCGGACGTGGTCGGCGTCGACGCCGCGCAACCGCGGCGAGTCGGCGACCGAGATTTCCTGCAGGGGGAGCTCTCGCGGGACGAGCTGAGCTGGTGCCAGGTTCGGTACTTCCGGGCCTGTGGGCGGTGTCCCGTGATACTCCTGTCCATATTCAACCATGTATCCCCCTGTAAAGGAGCGGATAATGTCTATGTTTGGACGCGCAATGAACCCCTCCGGAGAATAGGCAGAACGCGTTCAACCGCTGGGTACCCGCAGTTGAACATCGCCCAGCCTGCCGATCGGCAACTACGCAGCGCAACGAATCTGCAGGTTGTTGCAATCCGCCACGCCACGACCGCGAAGCGTCCAGATCACCGCTAGACTTGGGATCGCGGCGACCTGTCGCCCGTGATCGGACAGCAGCCCCGCTGCGGCAATTTCGCCGGCAGCGGGGCGGATTGATGCACCCGAAACGCTCGTAATTGAGAGCTGCATTAATTGGCTGCGAGCACCATCCGGAGCTCTCGTATTCCGTTCATGAAATTCGACTCGAGACGCACCGGATCGGCCTCCAGCCGCACCTGCGGCAACCACTGGCGAAATGCGCCGAAGAGTGCGATCGCCTCGGCGCGGGCGACGTGCCAGCCGAGGCAGAAGTGCGGCCCGACGCCGAAGGCGAGATGCGGGTTGGGCGACCGCCGCGGATCGAATCGCTCCGGCTGCGTGAACACGGTCTCGTCCCGGTTCGCCGAGACGTAGTACAGCACCACCTTGTCGCCGGCCCGTAGGCGCTGGGTGCCGAGAACCGTGTCGCTGGTCACGGTCCGGCGGAACTGCATGATCGGCGTCGACCAGCGCAGCAGCTCGTCCACGAACGTCGGCAGCAGCTGCTCGTCGGCGGCGAGCTCGGCGGCCAGGCCCGGCTCGGTTGCCACCAACTCGAGTCCGGCGGAGATCAGGTGCCGCGTGGTCTCGTTGCCGGCCACGATCAGCAGCAGCCACAGGTGGCTGAACTCGAGCTCCGTGAGCCGGCACCCGTCGGCCTCCGACACGACCAGCTTGCTGACCAGATCGTCACGCGGTGTCCGCAGCCGGTCCGCGCGGATCCCGGCCGCGTACCCGAAGGCGTCCGCGATGGCCTGCCGGAACACGCGGACGTCACCGCCGCCGAACGCCGGATCGTCGAACCCGACCAGCGCGTTGCTCCACTCCATGAACAGCGTGCGGTCACTGTGCGGGATGCCGAGCAGGTCGGCCAGCACCAGCAGCGGCAGATCCGCCGCGACATCGCCGATCGCCTCGAAACGGCCCGCCTCGACGGCACGCCGTACGACGGCCTGCGCGTGGCCGTCGATGGACTCCTTCATGGCCCGGACCGCCTGGCTGTCGAGCACCTGCGTCACGCGCTGCCGGTAGGTGCGATGCTCCGGCGCGTCCATCCCGACCAGCATGCGGCGCATCCGTTCGAGGTCGGACCGCGACTGCGGCTCGGGCAGGAACGGACCGCGTTCGGCCGACGAGAACAGGTCGGGCTGTCGCGAGACCATGTCAACCAACGCGTGCGAGGTCACGGCCCAGAACCCGGGCCCGCGGGTCGCCCGCTCCAGACCGCCGGAGCGCCGGATGACCACAGGCTCCTCGATCCAGGCCACCGGCGCCTCCCGGCGTAATCTCGCGAACAGCGACCACGGCGGACCGTTCACGTAGGTCCGCGGATCCGCCAGTGCGTCGTACGCCGGTGGCTCCTGTCGTGGGAGAGTCATCCGGCACTCACCTCCATGGCGACGTCGTGGGCTGTGGAACCGAGCAGGCCGCGCGCTCTGAGGATCGGCATCACGCCCTCCGCGAACCAATAGACCTCTTCGAGGTGCGGCTGACCCGAGAGGATGAACTCGTTCACCCCGCAGCGGTGGTACTCCTCGATGCGGTCGGCGACCTCGGCGTGGGAACCGACGAGCGTGAGGCCCGAGCCCTGTCTGGTCAGGCCGTGGCCCGCCCACACGTTCGGGTAGACCTCCAAGTTGCGCAGGTCGCCGTTGTGCAGCGCGAGATTGCGGCGCTGGCCGTGGGAGTCGCTGCCGGCGAGACGCTGCTGGGTCCGCTCGACGAGAGCAGGGTCGACGGTCTCCATGATTCGTCGTGTCTCGGTCCAGGCGTCCTCGGACCGGTCCCGGGTGATGACGTGGAACCGGGTTCCGAACGAGATCGGCCGGTCCGCGCCGTACGCCGCGACCTGGTCCACGACGGCTCGATGATCGGCCGGCCGCTCGGCCCAGGACAGCAGTACGTCGGCGTAGCGCAGCGCCAGACGGTGCGCGCTCGGAGACGAACCGCCGACGTAGATCCTCGGCAGCGGATCGGGCGGACGCACCACGGTGGCTCCCACCGCGTGCACGTACCGTCCGTGAACGTCGACCTTGCCGGTCCACGCCCCGGTCATCACGTGCAGCGCCTCGTCGGCCCGGTCGTACCGCTCGTCGTGCAGCAGGTGGTCGCCGTACCGGCGTTGCTCTTCGAGGTCACCGCCGGCGACCACGTTCAGCAGCAGCCGTCCGCCGGACATCCGCTGCAGCGTCGCGGCCATCTGCGCCAGCAACGTCGGGCTGACCAGCCCGGTCCGGAACGCGACCATCAGTCCCAGGCGCTCGGTCGCCTGGCTCACTGCGGCGGCGACGAGCCAGGGATCCTCACAGAACAGGCCGAACGGAATGAGCGCGCCGTCGAAGCCCACCTGGTCGGCGGCCCGGGCCACATCCACCAGGTAGCGGATGTCCGGATCACGTCGCTGGTGACCGACCGGGCCCTGCCCGTTCGCGCCGGCGGCCGAGGGACGGGCGACTTCGCGCCCGTCTCCGTGGGACGGGATGAACCAATGCAAACGGATGGACACCCGTTTACGTTATGGCGGTGTCGTCCGATGCGGGTACCGCGCTCAACCGCTGCCGAGGCGACGGCCGGGTCGACGTTCACTGGCTCGACGTACACGACCAGTCGGACGCGTGCGCGCTGTCGTTGACCTCCCTGCTCGACGCGAACGAGAAGGTCCGGTTGGCGAGCTTCCGGCATGCCGCCGACGCGAAGCGCTACCTGTTCGGAGCGGTCATGGTCCGCCACCTCGCGGGCCGGCGACTGGGGATCCCGGGCTCGCAGCTCACTGTCGATCGCCGCTGCCCGAGCTGCGATCGCCACCACGGGCGGCCGTCCGTGCGCGGATCGGACCTCCGGATCTCGGTCACTCATTCGGGCGACATGGTCGGAGTCGCACTGTCGCTGCGCGACCGGATCGGCCTCGACGTCGAGCAGGTCGGTGCACGCGTCGACCCCGCGCAGCTCGCAGCACGGATCCTGCATCCTGACGACGCTACCGTCCTGCGCTCGGCAGAGCTCTCCGACGACCAACTCCGAGACGCCTTCTTCGACCATTGGACTGCGAAGGAAGCCGCGCTCAAGGCCGTCGGCTCCGGCCTACGGATCGATCCGCGGGCGGTCGCGATCAACGCGCATCCAGACAGCGGCATCCGGACGGCTTCGGTGCCGGGGCATCGGCAGTTGCACCTGCGCCGCTGGGCGCCCAAACCTGGCCACCTCGCCACGGTTGCCACCGAACCGTCGGCCGAGGTGCACCACCATGTGATCCACCAGCTCGCCTTGGAGGTCACCTGAGGTCAGGCGGGGTCCGGCCGTACGCCGGTCAGTTCGGCGGTGCGGTCCCAGAGGCGGGCTCGGAGTTTCTCGTCCTGGGCTCGTGGGTCGATGCGGGCCGGGCCGACGCCGCGGAAGAACTCGCCGAACTTCCGTGGGCCGTAGTAGTCACCGCCCCGGACGTCGGGTGCGGTCGCGGCGTACAGCAGGGGCAATGTGCCCTCGGGTACGGACTGGGACAGAGCCTTCGTCAGCGCGTTCAACGGTCGCGCGAACGCGCCGAGGCCCTGGTTGCGGGCGCCGGCGGCGCCCATCTCCGTGCCGGTGAATCCGGGGTGCGCGGCGACGCTGAGCACCGGGGAACCCTCGGCGTGCAGACGCTTCTGGAGCTCCAGTGCGAACATCAGCCCGGCCAGCTTGGACTGCGAGTACGCGTACGCCATCCGGAACCGCCGGTGCTCGAAGTCGGGGTCCTCGACGTCGAAACCCTTGCCGCGCTGGGCGATGCTGGACACGGTCAGGACGCGGGCCGACTTCCCGGCGCGGAGTGCGGGCATCAGCAGCCAGGTCAGCGCGGCGTGGCCCAGGTAGTTGGTCGCGAAGATCGATTCGTGTCCCTGGGCGGTACGCCGGAGCCGGCCCGCCGGGATGCCCGCGTTGTTGATCAGCAGGTCGACGCGCTCTCCGGTACGGTCCCGGATCTCCGCGGCGGCCGTTCGCACCGAGTCCAGGTCCGCGAGGTCCGCCAGCACGAGCTCACCACCGACCGCCGCCGCGGCGCGCTCACCGCGCTCGCGGGACCGGCAGGCGAGGATCACCCGGGCCCCTTTGGCCGCGAGCACAGTCGCCGCGCGCAACCCCAGACCCGAGTTAGCGCCGGTGACCACAACCGTCCGGCCTTCTTGGTCGAGGATGTCGTCGTCGCCCCACGTCAGCATCGCTGCATGCTAGCGCCGGCAAGGCCCACCCAGTTGCTCTAGGCAGACGTGGCCGCGCCCTCGGCCAGTCTGGTCGCGATCTCTCGTCGGGAGGCGATGCCGAGTTTCGAGAAGACCTTGCGCAGGTGCCAGTCGATGGTGTGCGGACTGAGGAACAGCCTTGCGGCGATCTCGTGATTGGTCAGGCCGTCGCCGGCGAGGCGGGCGATCTGGGACTCCTGAGCGGTGAGTGCCGTCCGCCGCGCGACGGTGGGCTCGCGGATCGTCGCGCCCGTCGCCTGCAGTTCACGGCGCGCGCGCTCGGCGAACGCGTCGGCGCCGAAGTGGCTGAGCATGTCGTGGGCCGTCGTGAGCTGCGCCCGCGCGTCGACGCCGCGATCCGCCCGCCGCAGCCACTCGCCGTACAGAAGATGCGCACGCGCCAGGTTCAGGCGGACGCGGGTCCGGCCGAGTCGCTCGATCGCCTCACGGTACAGGTCCTCGGCAGCTATCCCCTCGCTCAGCAGAGCGCGTGCGCACGCCTCGGCGCCGAGTGCCCAGTCCGTGCCGCTGGCCCGAGCTGTCTCCGAGAGTTGCTCCAGAGAGTTGTACGCCGCCTGGGGTGAACCACCGCGGACGGCCGCCTCGATCAGCTCGGCGAGCGCCCATCGCGGCGCACCGAATTCCTCCTGGTACCTGGCTGCCCTGGCCGCCGCGCTCATCGCCTCGTCGTACCGGGCCAGGCCGTTGCAGAGGACCGCGTGGTGGCAGTTCGCAACTGTCACGCCAAGTCCCTGACCGTGGAGGGTCCCTTCCTTCACCGTCGCATCGATCAGCACGCGGGCGTCTCGCTCCTGACCACGCGCCGCGGCCAGGGCCAGCGCTCCGAAGGGCGGTTGGACGGTGCCGGTCGCCGTACTCACCGTTCGCACCTCCTCGACCACCGCAGCCGCTGCCGTCAGCTCACCGGCGAAGACCAGCACGACAGCCGACGAGTCCAGAGCCAGCGGAAGCCCGCTGAGCGCTCCCGTCCGGCGGGTGAGCTCCACATGGCGTGTCGTGACCGTCTGCCACCGTTCGAGATCCCACAGGTCCGCCGCGATCACTCCCGCCAGCAAGAGCCAGCGGAGCGACTCTTGGACCGGAAGGTCGTCGGCCGAGAAGGCCGTGAGCGCCCTCTCGATCATCGGCACCGAGGCGGTGAAGCCTTCGGTCAGACGGACCGCCAGCGCATCAAGGAGCTCGTCGGTCGCCCGTGGCGACGGCGACGGCGGCGCACCACGCGCCGCCGCTCCGACCTCCAGCCATCCCGGACTCCTCGCGAGGTGACCGTTGAAGATCACTGCCGAAAGGGCTTCCAGGTAGGTCTCACGAGCCAGTGCGCCGTCGAGTTTCTCGAGCCGGCGCGCCGCGCGGAGCAGCGGAGCGGGAGCGTCCAGGCCCCGGCCCTGTGCGAACGCGAGACCGCCCCGCAGGACGTCGATGCGGGCTCGTGCCAGTTCGTCGGGCGGGTCGGCACTCGCGGTCGCCAGGAGATTCGTCGCCGGTTCGAACGCCCCTGCCTGGAACTTCGCGTACGCGGCGTCCAGCGCGCGGGTCGAGCGGCGGCCGGGATCGCCGGTCAGCTCAGACGCGCGCTCCAGGAACGCGGCCACCGCCGCGGCGCCGCCACGCGCCTCAGCGCGGACGGCCGAGCGCTCCAGCTCCGCCGCCACGTCCTCGTCGGGGCCCTGTGCGGCCTGCGCGCGATGCCAGGCCCGGCGATCGGGATCCACCTCCGGATCGATCGAGTCCGCCAGCGCGCGATGCACCGCCCGGCGATCCGTCCCGGATGCGACCCGGTACGTCGCGGAGCGGACCAGCGGATGCCGGAACCGGACGTCGGTGCTCACGTCCAGCAGCTCCGACGCGCTCGCGACGGCGGGACCGACGTCGATCCCCAGACGCTCGGCCGCCCGGTGCAACAGCCCAGCGTCGCCGACCGGCTCGACGGCGGCGACGACCATCAGCGATCGGGCCCCGGCCGGGAGCGACTGGATCCGGCGGACGAACTCCCGCTCGATCTGGCTCTCCAGCAGCGGCGCCTCCGCCGCGACGCCGCCGGCCGCGCCCGCCTCCGTCCAGCTGTGCGGCAGTTCGAGCAGGGCCAGCGGATTGCCGCCGGCCTCGGCCACGATGCGGTCGAGGATCCGCGGATCGAGCGGACCGGTGACGGCGGAGTCGAGCAGCCGCCGGGCGTCCCGGTCGCGCAGCCCCGGGACCGGCAGGTCGGGAAGCCCTACCAGCGACTGATGCGGCGCAGGTTCACGGACAGCCAGCAGCAGTACGACGGACTCCGCCAGCAGTCGGCGGCCGACGAAGCCCAACGTCAACGCCGACGCCTGGTCCAGCCACTGCGCGTCGTCGACGAGACAGAGCAGCGGCTGCTCAGCTGCGGCGTGCGCGAGCAACCCGAGGGCGGCGAGGCCGACGAGGAACCGGTCCGGCGCGATCCCCGTACGGAGGCCGAACGCTGCGCCGAGCGCGTCACGCTGCGGCTCCGGAAGGTGATCGAGACCGGCCAGAAGCGGAGCGCAGAGCTGGTGCAGACCGGCGTACGACAGTTCCATGTCCGACTGGATGCCGGCCGCTCGCACCAGGCGGCATCCGTCCGACCGCTCGAGGACGTACTTCAGCAGGGCAGTCTTGCCGATCCCCGCTTCCCCGCGCAGGACGAGGGCCGCACTCCGCCCCACCCTGGCGCCTCGCAAGAGGTCATCAAGGGCTCGACACTCGTTTCGCCGCCCGATCAGTCCGGCGCCCTGGGGGCCAGGTGCCACCGATCGAGAGTACCGGCAATCGCCTCCGGGCCGATACGGCTACGAGGCGCGTAGTCGCACCAGGCACGTGGCCAGGGTTCGGATGGCCGGGGCGACCTCGTTGTCGGCGATGTTGCCGTAGCCGAGGACTATGCCGTCGTCGCTGCCATTGGCCTGAATGCGGTACGCGGCGAGCGGGACGATCCGGGTTCCGGCGTCGCGGGCGGCGATCGTGAGCCGGGCAGTGTCGAGGCTCGCGGGATGGGTCAGCGTCAGATGCAGGCCGGCCGCTGCCCCGCCGATCGTCCACGTCGGCAACTCCCGGCGTACCGCGGCCAGAAGCTGATCCCGGCGGCGCTTGTAGCGGCGCTGCATGGCGCGCAGATGGCGGTCGTACGCACCGGCCGCCATCAGTTCCGCGAATGTCGCCTGGTCGAGCGTCGACGGTCCGTGCCCGGACGATCGTTCCAGCAGCTCCCGCCAGCGTCCCTGGGCGACGAGCCAGCCGATCCCGATCGCGGGGCTCAGCGTCTTGCTGACCGAGCCGAGCAGTACGACGTGCTCCGGCGCCATCCCCTGCAGCGTGCCGACCGGGCTGCGGTCGTACCGGAACTCGGCGTCGTAGTCGTCCTCCAGGATCACGCCGCCGTTCCGCCGCGCCCACTCGATCAGCTCCAGCCGTCGCTGCGGCGCGAGGACGACGCCGGTCGGGAACTGATGGGCCGCGGTGACGAGCACGGCGCGCAGATCGTCCCGCCGGGCGAGCCGCTCGACGTCGAGACCGTGCTGATCGACCGGCACCGGCTCGGTCCGCACACCCGCCGACTCGATCACGGCACGCAGGCGCGTCCAGCCCGGGTCCTCGACGGCGATTCGATCGATGCCCGTCGCGCGCAGGCCCGTGCAGAGTTGGCGGACACTCGCGCTGACACCGCTGCGGATGACAACGTCCTCGGCCGTCACGATCGCTCCGCGACTACGCTGCAGGTAGTCGGACATCAGCTCGCGCAACGGCAGATAGCCCTGCTCGTCCGGATACCCGAGGCCGGCGGTCGGTATCGTCCGCGAGGCCGCCCGGGCTGCCTCCGCCCACCGCGTGCGCGGGAACGCGCGCAGGTCGGGCGCGCCCGGCGCCAGATCGAACCTGTACGTCGGCACGCCGGCCGTAGCCGTACGGCGAACCGGCGGCCGGCTGGAGCCGGACCAGCTGACCCAGGTCCCGGACCCGACTCGCGTAGCCAGGTAGCCCTCGGTCACGAGCTGGCCGTACGCCTGGGTGACGGCCCACCGCGAGCAGCCGAGCTGCGCTGCCAGCTCACGGCTGGGCGGCAGCACCGTGCCGCTCGACACGCGTCCCGATCGGACGGCCTCCCGCAACGCGCGCTCGACCTGTTGGTGGAGCTTGCCGAGACCGTCCAGGGTCAGGACCACAGTCCAGGCCGCGCGCGTGGACTGCCTCGCCATGACCACAGATCCTAGTCACGACGTCCGAGGGCCGGTACGGCGCGTCGCCGCACCGGCCCCAGGTCAGCGCTGGAAGTTGCGGAGCAGGTCGTACGGGTAGACCGGCTGCTTCTCGCTGACTGCCGTCAGGCGGTCGAGCTGCTCCTCGGTGAGGGACCAGCCGACGGCGCCGATGTTGTCGACGTAGTGCTCCAGCGTGCGCGGTCCGATGATCGGAGCGGTGACCGGCTCCGTCTGGATCAGCCACCGCAGCGCGATCTGAGACACGCTCCGACCGGTCGCGGCCGCGATGTCGTGCAGCGCGTCGAGAACGCTCCAGGTCCGCTCGTTGTCGTAGTAGTCCCACGCCTCCAGCAGCCCACGGTCCGCCGCGGCCGCCACCCGGCTGTCCGCCGGCGGCGCCTCCATGCCGCGATGGAACCGGCCTGCCAGCCACCCGGCCCGCAGCGGACTCCATGGCATCACGCCGAGGCCCTCGTTGCGGCAGATCGCCAGGAGCTCCCACTCGGCCTCACGGTCGAGCAGGTTGTACAGCGGCTGCAGCGCGGTGTACCGGTTCGGCCCCGCGAGGTCGATGGCCTTCTGCAGCTGCCAGCCGGTGACGTTGCTCGCTCCGAGGTACCGGACCTTGCCCGACGTGACGAGGGTGTCGAGCGTCGCCAGCGTCTCCTCGATCGGCGTAGCCGTGTCCCAGACATGGGTGTAGTACAGGTCGATGTAGTCGGTGCCGAGGCGCCGCAGGCTCGCTTCGACGGCGGACAGGATGTGCTTGCGGCTCAGCCCGTCGTCGTTCGGTCCGTCGCCCATCGCGCCGTACACCTTGGTTGCGATCACGAACGCGTCGCGGTCGCGGCCCTTGAGCCAGCGGCCGAGAACCGCCTCGGACTCACCCGCGTTGTACACGTCGGCCGTGTCGACGAAGGTGCCGCCGGCGTCGGCGAACTCGTCGAGGATCCGGACGCTGGTCTGCTCGTCCGTCGGTCCGCCGAAGTGCATCGCGCCGAGGCAGACCTCGCTGACCTTCAGTCCCGTCCTACCCAGATTGCGGTACTCCATGTATCGATCCAGTTCCTTTGCACCGTTGGTCACTCCGCACGGCCAATCTAGGTGCGGGTCCGGCGGTATCCACGCCCAATCGGCCCGCGGAATCGCGGACCAATTCAGCCGGCGACCATGCTCAGCGTGAACCGGGAGCCGCCGGACTCCGGCGTGGAGGCGGTGAGCGTGCCGTGGTGGCGATGGGCGATCTCCCGCGCGATGGCCAGGCCGAGCCCGGCTCCCCCGGCATCGCGGGTGCGGGCCTCGTCCAGGCGGGTGAACCGCTCGAAGACGCGCTCGCGGTCGGCCGCCGGGATGCCGGGGCCGTCGTCGTCGACGTGCAGTACGACGTGGTCGGCGCGCTGCTCGATCCGCACGGTGACGCTGGTCCGCGCATGCCGTACGGCGTTGTCGAGCAGGTTGCGGAGCAGCCGGTCCAGCTGCCGGGGATCGCCTTCCACCATCGCAGACTGGGCCGACTCGAAGTCGAGGTCCGGGCCGTCGCCGATTCGCCGTGCCAGCTGCCGGCGAGCCAGCTCGGCCAGGTCGACCGGCTGCAGGGTGGTTGTGGCGTCGGCGTCGAGTCGCGCCATCAGGAGCAGGTCGTCGGCGAGTTGCTGGAGCCGCTGGACCTCCTCGACCGCGACCCGGTTCACCCGCGGCCAGTCGGCGCGCTCGGGATGCGCGCCCGCCACCTCCAAGGTGGTGCGCAACGTGGCGATCGGGCTGCGTAGTTCGTGGGCCGCGTCGGCGACGAAGCCGCGTTGCTGGTCGGCGGCCGCCTCCAGCCGGGCGAGCGTGTCGTTCAGCGTCGCCGCCAGCCGCGCGACCGCGTCTCCGGTCGGAGGAATCGGCAGCCGCTCGTGCAGGTTCCGCTGGCTGATCGCCGCTGCCCGGGCCCGCATCCGCTCGATCGGCCGGAGCGCCAGCCGGGTGCCGACGTACGCGCCGACCATGATCAGCAGGACCGCCAGCGGCAGCGTCCGCTGCAGGACGCGGTCCACCTCGGCGGCCGCGTCCTCGGCCTCGAACGGCAGAACGAAGACCGACACCACCACGACGTCGTTCGGATCGCCTTTCAGCAGGACATCGCGGACCGCGACGACCTGCCGGTCCACCCACACGCGCCGTCCGGCCATCCTGGTGGCGATGGCACAGTCGCCCTGCGGCGCGGCGGCGCAGTGGGAGTCGGGGCCGAGTCCGCGGACAGTCACGAACATACTGTCCGTCAGGTCGTACCGGTTCGGACGGGGCGCGACCGGAACCGCTCCGAGGGCACCGATCACCGGGCTCGACTCGACGACCTTGCCGGTGTCGTCGACGACCTCGAACACCGCGTCCGTGGGAGCCTGGGCAAAGCTCCCGGTGACAGGCTGGAGGGTTCGGTACCCGTACATGTTCGCGATGAGCTGTTGCCGGTCGCTGTCCGCCTGACGCTCGAGATCGTGGTAGCGCGAGGTGAAGATCTGGTGGTGGATCCAGAACGCGAAGCCGACGGCCAGCACCGCCGCGACCAGTCCCGCGACCACAGCGGCGCGGAGGGCGGTCGACAGCCGGAGGTCAGGCATGGCTGCTGCCGGTGAGGCGGTAGCCCATGCCGCGCACGGTTTGCAGGGTGTTCCGGCCGAACGGCTGGTCGATCTTGCGGCGCAGGGCGCTGACGTGGACCTCGACCACGTTCACGTCGCCGTCGTAGTGGGCGTCCCAGACCTGTTCGAGGATCTCGCGTTTGGTCACCACCACGTCGCGCCGCCGCGCCAGGCACTCCAGGATCGCGAACTCGCGCGCGGTCAGGTCGATCGCCCGCTCGCCGCGGCGGCAGGTCCGGGCCGCCGGGTCGATGACCAGATCGCCGACCTCGAGCTCGACCCGCACCGCGCCGCTGCGCCGTAGCAGTGCGCGCAGGCGGGCCACCAGGACGACGTACGAGAACGGCTTGGTCAGGTAGTCGTCGGCGCCGGTGTCCAGCCCTTCGGCCTGGTCGTACTCGCCGTCCTTCGCGGTCAGCATCAGGATCGGCGTCGCGTCGCCGCCGCGGCGCAGACTCTCGCAGACGCGGTAGCCGTTCAGGCCGGGCAGCATCACGTCGAGGATGATCGCGGCGTACGCGTTCTCCTCCGCGGCCCACAGCGCCTCGGGCCCGCTGTGCACGACGTCGACGGTGAAGCCGTGCGACTCCAGGCCCCACTTCAGCGCGGCGGCGAGCCGGCGCTCGTCCTCCACCACCAGTAGCCGCACCGTCCCAGGATCACACATCCCGCGGACCATCCTGAAGAAGTCTTCAGGTTGCTTCAGGCCCCCTTTGGTACGCCGGCCGCAGACTCCCCCGCATGCTTCTCGCCCATCGCCCGGCCACGCGCCGGCTCACGCGTTCCCTGGCCGCGGTCGCGGACCGTCGCGCGAGCCCCTGGCCGTCGGCCGCCCAGGCCGCCGGGTTCGCAGCCGCCTACACCTGGTTCGCGGTGCAGCGCCACTGGGCCTATCGCTCCGGCGGCTTCGATCTCGGCATCTTCGACCAGGCCGTGCGGAGTTACGCCCACGGCCGGCTCCCGGTGTCGACGATCCGGGACCCGCAGCTGATCCTGCTCGGCGACCACTTCCATCCGATCCTGATCGTGCTCGCGCCGTTCTACCGGCTCTTCCCAACGGCCGAGACGCTGTTGGTCGCGCAGGCGCTGCTGCTCGCGGTGTCCGTCTTCCCCATCACCCGCCTCGCTTGTACGACGCTCGGCACCAGAACCGGATTGGTCGTCGGGACCTGCTACGGCTTGTCCTGGGGCCTGCTGAACGCAATCACGTTCGACTTCCACGAGATCGCGTTCGCCGTACCGCTGATCGCCTTCGCCCTGACCGAACTGCTCCACGGCCGGCCGGGGCGCGCCGTCGCAATCGCCGCTCCCCTGGTCCTGGTCAAGGAGGACCTCGGACTGACGCTGGCCGTGCTGGGACTGCTGATCGCCCTACGCCCCGGCACCCGTCGGCTCGGGCTGCTCATCGCGGCCGGCGGCACCGCGGCGTCGCTGCTCAGCGTGTTCGTGATCATCCCGGCCTTCAGTGCCTACGGCAACTACCGCTATCTGGGCGCACGTGGTCTCCGGCCACCGGAGCCCGCCCTGGCCGGCGACTTGCTCTCGCCGGGAAAGCTTCACCTGGTCGTGCTGCTTCTGCTGCCGACACTCTTCCTCGCGCTCAGGTCGCCCCTTGTGCTGTTGCTGGTGCCGACCTTGGGCTGGCGTCTGACAAGCACGTACATCCTCTACTGGATCCCGACCTTCCACTACGACGCCGTACTCATGCCGATGCTCTTCTGCGCGCTGATCCACGGACTGGTCCTGCTCCGGCCACGCCTGCGCGGCCTCCTGCCTGTCGTCTCCGCGGCTCTGGCGGCGACCTGCGTGACGCTGTTCCTGCAGTCATCCGCCGCGAACGGTCCCGGGCACCGGTCGGAGTTCACGGCCGCCGCCGACCGACTGATCACCAGGATCCCGGACGGCGCCACAGTGAGTACGACGGACACGATCGCGCCGCACCTCTCGTCCCGGACCGACGTGTACCTGCTCAAGGCGAAACGGCCGACCGAGTGGACGTTGGCGCCGTACGACGACCCGCACGTGTCGCCGCGCGCGGACGATCTCGTCGTCCGGGACGGCGCCCTGATCCTGCTCCGGCACGTCGCGCCGCACAACACCGAAGGAGAGACATGGCCGCGGTCGCGGTGATCGTGCCGTGCTACAACGAGGCCGCGGCGGTGCGGAAGGTGGTTACCGAACTGCGCGACTCGTTGCCGGCAGCACAGATCTACGTCTACGACAACAACTCGACCGACGAGACTGCCGCGATCGCTGCCGCCGCGGGGGCGACCGTCCGGCACGTCGCGCGCCGCGGCAAGGGGAATGTGGTCCGGCGTGCGTTCGCGGACGTGGAGGCCGACGTCTACCTGCTGATCGACGGCGACGACACGTACGAGGCGGCCCGCGCGGCCGACCTGGTGAACGCCCTGCTGGCCGGTCCGTACGACCAAGTGGTCGGCGTACGGCGGCACTCCGACTCCGCGGCGTACCGGCCGGGCCACACCCTCGGGAACCGGGTGCTGACCGCCGCCGTCGGCGCGCTGTTCGGCCGCGACATCACCGACATGCTGAGCGGCTACCGGGCCTTCTCGCGGCGGTACGTGAAGTCGTTCCCCGCGCTCGCCCCGGAGTTCGAGATCGAAACGGAGCTCACCATCCACACACTGCACCTACGGGTCCCGGTCGCTGAGGTCGAGGTCGGCTACAAGGAGCGGCCGGCCGGCGGCGAGAGCAAGCTGCGGACGTATCGCGACGGGCTGCGGATCCTGCGCTGGATCCTGCACCTCGCACGACTGGAGCGGCCGGTGCTGTTCCACGGCGTGATCGCGGCGATCCTCGGTACGGCGGCGTTGGCGCTGGGCGCTCCCGTCGTCCTGGAGTTCGTGCGGACCGGGCTCGTCCCGCGGTTCCCGACCGCGATCCTCGCGTCGTCAATCGGGCTGGCGGCGATCCTGACGCTGGTGCTCGGTTATCTGCTCGACGCGATCGGCCGGAGCCGGCAGGAGGCCGCGCGGTTGAGCTACTTGACACATCCGGCGCCTTCGCAGGCCCCGGCGACGGTCGGGGCCGGTTCATGAGGCGGCACTGGCCGGCGCCGGTCGCCGCGCTCGCCGCCGGGCTGACCTTCGTGCTGAGCGGGATCCTGCGCCACACCTATCCGTTCGGGGACCGGCCGCGGAGCACCAACGACCTCGGTCAGCAGATCGTGCCGATGTACGCGCACTACCGCGACGTCCTGACCGGCCACGGCGGCGATCTGTTCTTCAACTGGTCGAGCGGGTTCGGCGTACCGTTCCTGGGCGACTTCATGGCCTACGTCGGCTCCACGTTGTCGTGGATCACCGTGCTGATGCCACGGGATCACGTCGACCTGGCCTTGTTCCTCGTCGACGTGCTGGCGATCGGGCTCGCGGCCGGCGCGATGACGGCGTACCTGCGGTACCTGCGTCCGGGCCCGGCCTGGCCGGCGGTGATCGCGGGCGTGTCGTACGGCGCGTGCGGGTGGGCGATCGACGATGCGGCGTACATGAGTGTCTGGCTGAACGGGCTGGTCGCGTTCCCGGTGATCTGCCTGCTGTGCGAATGGATCCTGCGGCGGCGGTCAACGCTGTCGTTGCTGGTGACGTCGCTCGTCGTCGCGCTGTTGTGGACGTCGCACTTCTACACCGTCTACATGGCGATGATCGGCGCGGCGCTCGTCGTGGTGGCGCGTCTGCTCGCGGACGACGCGACGGTGTCGTGGCGGCATCGGCTGACCGGCGCGTTGCGCTGCTTCGTTGCCATCGGCCTCGGAACCGGACTGGCGGCTCCGCTGCTGCTGCCGACGTTCGAGGCCGTGCGCGCCGCGCGGCCCAGCCCGGAGGTGGTCTTCCAGCCGGTCCTCCCGCTCACCTTCCTGGCCCGGCTGCTGCCCGGCAGCGAAGGAGTCGGCACGACCCCGGGGCTCGCGGTCGGCACAGTCATGCTGCTGCTCGCGGTCAGCCTGCCGCTCAACCGGCTCGTTCCGGCCCGCGAACGGATCGTGTGGACCGCTACCGTCGTGCTCACGATGGTCAGCCTGCAGATCCGGATCACCCACGAGATCTGGCACGGCTTCGACGCGCCGAACGGCAGCCCGTACCGGCAGGCGTTCGTCGTGGCCGGATTGCTGGTCATCGTCGGCTGGATCTCCTGGTCCGCCGGGGTCCGCACCGTACTGACGGTCGCTGCCCCGATTGGCGCTGTGCTGCTGCTGTACGTCGTGTCCTGGGACGTCCGCAGTACGACGCGGGCCACGCAGCTCGTCGTACCGGTGCTGGTCGTCGTCGCGCTCGGGGCGTGGTTCCTGAGCCGGTCGCCACGATGGGTACGGCGGGGAGCGGCGGCGGTGCTCGTCGCCGCCGTGTTCGTGGAGGTCTCGTTGTCGTCGGTGGCGATCGACGAGCGGCGGAGCAAGATCCTGAGTGCGAAGGCGCCGTGGGGCGCCGAGCACACCGCGCTGCGCTCGATGGTCACCTCCGCGGCGGACTGGCCGACGTACCGCACGGCGCCCGGAGCGGAGCAGACCGTCAACGATCCGATGCTGATCGGCGGACAGGGGCCGCAGTACTACTCGAGCACGATGCCCGACCGGGTGTCGCAACAGCTGCTCGATCTCGGGTTCGGGTACAGCTCGTACGGACGGGCGCTGGTCGACCCGCGGAACCCGGTGGCCGACGCGATCTTCGCGATCCGGTCGCGCGTCGTGGGCCGGCTGTCGCTGGAGAAGTACGACGTACCGCCGCTGGTCACCGTTCGACCGGCGGCGGCCTGGTCGTCAAGCGATCCCGGACCGTTCGGCGCGCAGGAGTCGGCGCTCGGCGCGGACGTCTACACCGTGCCGCGTGTGCGCACCGAGAACGGACACGTGCTGGTCGCGTCCTGCGCACCCGGCTCGGAGATCTGGTTCGCGGCGCCGGAGTTCGTCGGCTCGGTCCTGGTCGCCGGCCGCGGCTGGGTCGTCAACCTGTCCGCGAAGGTGAAGTCCCCCGGCGTCTACGCGGGCGCGCCGATGCTCCGGGTCGGCACCGCAAGCGCGGACGGCGTCGCCGCCGTACCCATCCGCCTCAGCCCCCGCGCGACACTCCCCTCATCCCCCATCGGCTGCCTCGATCGATCCCGCCTCGCCACCGCCGTCCACACTCTCACTCCACCCAGCCCGCCGGCAGTCGACGTCAGCGGCCACGCAATCCACATCCGCCTTCACCCGAGCGATACGTCTGCCTCGCTCGTCATCGCAACAGTCCGAATCGAGGGCTGGCGCTGCTCCGTCGACAACGGCCCCGCCCACACCCCCGACAACCGGGCAGGCCTTCTCGCCGTACCCCTACCGGCAGGCGCGTCCACGGTCTCCTGCACCTACCACCCGCCCGGCCTGATCCCGGGCCTGGCAAGCGGGGCGCTCGCCGCCCTGGTCCTCCTGGCAGCCGCTGCACTGTCCCTGGTCCGTCATACCGCAGGGGGTTCGACGTTCAGTTCGCGGAGGGCGGTGGCGTAGCGGTCGACGTTGCGGAGTTTGACGGACTCGTAGCCTCGGACGAGGTCTGGGAGTTCGGCCAGTTGTACGGCGCGGTCGTACGAGGTGGGGCTGAGGTCGGCGGCCAGGCCGGTCATCAGGGTGCGGTAGTGGTCGCGCAGGGTGCGCTCGACCTTGCGGAGGTGCGCGTAGCCGAAGAGGTCCGCGCGGGTGCCGCGGAGTGACTTGAGCCTGGAGAGGACGCGCAGCGTGCCGTGCGACTTGGGGCCGAACGAGATCTTCTTCTTGCGGCCCATCGCACGCAGCACGGGCGGGTGCAGCTTGAACGACACCACACCACCCGGGAAGGACTCGCCGGTGGAGTCGAGGAACGCCGGGTCGGTGAGAAGCCGCGCGACCTCGTACTCGTCCTTGTACGCCGTCAGCTTGAACAGGTTGCGGGCGACCGCCTCGCTGAGCCGCGTCTCCATGGTGACGGCTCTCTCGGCGGCAGCGATCCGCGCCACGAAGTCGACGTACGAGTCCGCGAGCTTCACGTTCTGGTAGGCGACCAGGTCGGCGGCGCGCCGCGCGACGAGGCGCAGCACCTCGCCCTCGAGCCCGGAGGCCGCGACCGAAGCAGGTACGTCGGGACTCGCAACCGCGGCCGACTGCTTCCCGGCGGCGCGGAACACGGCCGGGTCAGCGACCGCCACACGCCCCCAGGTGAAAGCGGCGATGTTCGCGGCAACCGCGGTGCCGTTGATCTGGATGGCTTCCTCGATCGCCGCTGCCGGCAGGCGGAGAGCACCGGTCTGGTAGGCGGCGCCGACGAGCAGGAAGTTCGCCGCGATCGTGTTGCCGAAGATCCGGTCCGCGGCCTCGAGCGCGTCGAAGTCGAACGTCTCCGCGCTCGCGGTCCGGACCCGCTCCAGCAACCCGGCCTCGTCGGGGTGCTGGACGGCAGGGTCGTACACCATCGCGCCGGTCGCGGTGCGGCTGGTCGAGACCACGGTCCGGGTTACGGCACCGTTGCCGTAGGCAAGGTTCCGGTCCTCGGCGAGTGTCAGCAGGTCGAACCCGAGCAGGCAGTCCGCGGACCCGGGAGTGAGCCGGTTGGCGGGCTCGAGCTCGCAGTCGGCGAACCGCAGGTGACCGGTGACAGGGCCGGCCTTCTGGCTCAGCCCGGTCTGGTCGAGCGACTCGACGGCGTACCCGGCGCGATGCGCGGCGGTCGCGAGCACCTGGTTGACCGTGACGATGCCGGTGCCGCCGATGCCGGCCAGGAAGACGTTCTGGGTATCGGCGACGCGGTCCTCGGCGCTGCTCGGCGGCACCGACGGCGGCGCGGGAAACGCCGCCTTCTTCCGGGCTGCCGTCCGGGTGGACCGCGGTGCCGTCTCGACGACCACGAATGACGGGCAGTCGCCGTCGAGACAGCTGTAGTCGGTGTTGCAGGAGGTCTGCTCGATGCGGGTCTTGCGACCGTACTCGGTCTCGACCGGCTGCACCGACAGGCAGTTGCTCTTCACACCGCAGTCGCCGCAGCCCTCGCACACGGCCTCGTTGATGACGACGCGCTGCGTGCGGGCCGGCAGGCTGCCGCGCTTGCGCTGCCGCCGTGCGTCGGCGGCGCAGTGCTGGTCGTAGATCAGCACCGTGACGCCGGGGGTTTCGCGCAGCATCCGCTGGGCCTCGTCGAGACGGTCACGGCTCCACAGCAGCGTGCCGGGCGCGAGGTCGCGACGACGGTGCCGTTCCGGCTCGTCGGCGCAGACCACGATCTTCCGCACGCCCTCGACTGACAGCTTGTGGGTCAGCTGCGGCACGCTGAGCGCGCCCTCGGCGTCCTGCGCGCCGGTCATCGCGACGACGTCGTTGTACAGCACCTTGTAGGTGATGTTCACGCCGGCGGCGATGCAGGCCTGGACGGCGAGCTGCCCGGAGTGGAAGAAGGTGCCGTCACCGACGTTCTGGAAGATGTGGCCGGCGTCGGTGAACCACGCCTGGCCGATCCACTGGGCTCCCTCACCGCCCATCTGGGTGACTCCGGTGACGGCGCTATCCTGCCGGTCGGAGATCGTCACCATGGCGTGGCAGCCGATCCCGCCGCCGCCCATCGACCCCTCGGGAAGCGCGGTCGAGCGGTTGTGCGGGCAGCCGCTGCAGAAGTACGCCGAGCGACTGGTCGAGAGCAACGGCAGCGAGATCCGCCGCGGCGGGGGCGGCGTGACGGCGACCAGGTCCTGCAGCAGGGACCGCAGCGGCGCGAGCAGCCGGCCCGCCGTGAGCTCACCGTCGGCGGGAATCAGCAGCCGGCCGGCGGTGTCGCGTTTGCCGACGATCTGCGGCGCGTCCGGCGTACCGTAGAGGATCTCCCGGATCTGGGTCTCGACGAACGCGGTCTTGTCCTCGACCACGACGATCCGGTCCAGCCCCTCGGCGAACGAGCGCACGGTGCCGGGTGCGACAGGGCTCATCAGCCCGAGCCGCAGCACCCGGACGCCCGCCCGCGCGAGCGCCTCGTCCGTGACGCCGAGGTCCTTCATCGCCTGCCGCATCGAGTCGTAGCAGCTGCCGGAGGCAACGAATCCGACACGGGCGTGCGCCGGGTCGACGTCGACCACGTCGAGGCCGTTCTCGACGGCGTACGCGCGCACCAGCTCGGTGCGCGGCCCGACCAGGTCCGCCTCGGCACGCACGATCGCGTCCGGCCGGACGACCATCGGGCGCTGCTCGTACCGGTAGGGCTTGCCGTCCCACTCGATCGCGGGGACGACCGGCAGTACGTCGCCCGCGGCGGCGTCGACCGCCCAGGCGCCGTCGGCGACGTCCGCGACGATCTTCAGCGCGACGACGCAGCCGGTCACCCGCGACAGCTCGATCGCGTGCAGGCCGAGCGTCACGATCTCGGCCGCGTTGCGCGGGAAGAGGACCGGGATCCCCAGTGCGGCCAGGGACCGCTCGCTGACCGCCGGTACGGTCGACGACTTCGAGGCAGGGTCGTCACCGACCAGGAGCACGGCGCCGCCGCGCGGGTTCACGCCGTACATGTTGGCGTGCCGCAGCGCGTCGGTCGCGCGGTCCACACCGGGGCCCTTGCCGTACCAGAAGCCGGTGACCCCGTCATGGGTGCCGGTGCCGAGCGGCAGCTCGATCTGGCTGCCCCACACCGACGTCGCGGCGAGTTCCTCGTTGAGCCCGGGGACGAACCGGATGTCGTTCTCGTCGAGCACGTCCCGCAGGCCCGCCAGCAGCCGGTCGAGGCCGCCGAGCGGGCTGCCCTGGTAGCCGGAAACGAAGGATGCGGTCCGCAGCCCGCGGCGCCGGTCGAGCGCGCGGTGCTCGACCAGGAGTCGCGCGATCGCCTGGACGCCGGTCAGCAGCGTCGGCGGACCGGCCGGCCGGAACCGGTCGTCGAGGTCGTACGGCGGAGCAGCGGCGAGTCGCTCCGCGCTGATCTCGGCGGGGGCGATGGCGGTCATCGGCTCTCCAGGGGTCCGCGGCAGTTCCCCAGAGCGTGCGGGCTGGGTGGGCCGAGTCACAAGAGTTGTCGTCGAGTTTGGCGACGATCCGCAATCCCTGCCACGACGATCGCCGTCCAGACGCAACAAAGGACGCCTCCGGAGTAGAGTCCGTTGCGTGCCTGAGCAAGCCAGCCTGGACGACACCGATCGCGCGATCCTCGACCTGCTGCGCGACAACGCCCGCCGCCCGCTGCGCGAGATCGCGACCGCGGTCGGCCTCACCGTCGCGCCCGTCCAGCGCCGGATCACCCGGCTGGAGAAACTCGGCGTCATCGAGCGCTACACGGTGCAGATCAACCACGGCCGGATCGCCGGCGGCATCGAGGCGATGACCGAACTGCACTTCGCCGACGACCTCGATCTCGCGCAGATCATGGAGTTCGTCGCCCAGGTCCCCGAGGTCAAGGAGGTCCTCACCCTGGCCGGTGACCCGGACGCCCTGGTCCGCATCCAGGTCGAGGGCGTGGAGGATCTGCGCCGCGTCGTCAGCTCACTACGCTCCGCCGAAGCGATCGCAAGCACCAAGACGCTTGTCGTCCTCGAGCAATGGACCCGCCGAGGCTGAGGAACTCGCCGCGCCCGCGCGGCTGGTCCATTCCGACGGCGGGATGCTGGGCCACCGGCCGCCGAAATGGCCCATCGACACAGGCCGCGAATGGCGTCCCGGCAGCGGTCCACCAGCGCGTAGCGTCGAAAGTGAACCAGCAGCTGTCTACTCCGAGGATCATCATGCGTGCCATCACCGTTCGGGACCCCGAGGCCGAGGACTTCGGGCTGTCCCTCTCCGAGCTCCCCCATCCCCATGCCGCCGAGAACGACGTCGTCGTGCAGGTCCACGCCGCGGGCTTCATCCGCACCGAACCGCAGTGGCCCGCGACCTGGGTCGACCGCGCCGGCCGCGACCGCACGCCGAGCGTGCTCGGCCACGAACTGTCCGGCGTGGTCGTCGAGCTCGGCTACGGCACGACGGGCCTCTCGATCGGTCAGCGGGTCTTCGGGCTGACCGACTGGGCCCGCAACGGAACGCTCGCCGAGTACACCGCCGTCGAGGCCCGCAACCTGGCGCCGCTTCCCGCCGACGTCGACCACGTCACCGCGGCCGCCCTGCCGATGCCCGGTCTGACGGCCTGGCAGGCCCTCTACGACCACGCTCACCTGCAGACGGGGCAGACCGTCCTCATCCACGGCACCGGCGGTTCCGTCGGCTCGCTCGCCGTACAGCTCGCCCGTGAGACCGGCGCCCACATCATCGGCACCGGCCGGGCCGCCGACCGGAAGCTCGCCGAGAGCCTGGGCGCCCACGAGTTCGTCGACCTGGACAACGACCGCCTCGAGGACACCGGCGAGGTGGACGTGGTGTTCGACGTGATCGGCAGCGAGATCCTCAACCGCTCCACCGCACTGTTGCGGCCGGGCGGCACACTCGTGACTGTCGCCGAGCCGCCGACCGTCCAGCCTCGCGACGGCAGGGCGATCTTCTTCGTCGTCGAGCCCGATCGTGCACAGACGACCCAGCTGGCCGCCCGGCTGCGCGACGGCCGCCTCGTCCCCCTCGTCAGCGCGGTCCGCGAGCTGGCCGACGTACCGGCCACGTTCGGCAGCCGCGGCAAGACGATCGTCAAGGTCACGACGGACTGAAGGATTGCGATTGCGGGCCCGTCCCCCTCCCCTGTGCTGCGACGGGCCCGCAATCGGTCTGTGGGTTGCGGTCACGCGACGGCGGACCGATGCCGGCGACGGCAGGCCAGAACCGTGAGAATCCGGCGTTTGCGCTCGATGACGGCCGTCAGCTGCTCGCGGTCGGCCTGCCGGCGCGCCGTCCGCAACTCGTCCTCGACGGCCTGCAGGGCGTGCAGCAGTTCACGAACGGTGCGGGGATCGGAATCGCGCATGACGGCCTCGGCAAGCTCGAAGAATTCGGCGCCCGGCTGTCTGAGGCTGAACCACTATGACCGGACGAACGTGTTCTGGGCAAGCCCCGTCCGGAACATTCTTTTCCTGCTGGACGACCCCGGCCGGTCGGTGCTATCCAGAAATGGTCCGAGGGAATTTCCATGACCGATTCCGGCTCGCCACCAAATGCCAGGCACGACCAACTCGCCCGCGACCTCAGCGAACTGGCCCGTGACCTGCACCGCGCCGACGCGCCGGACGACGTACTGCGGGAGGCGGTGCAGGCCGCGCTCGAACTGGTGCCGGGCGCCCAGGACGGTTCGGTGACCACGATCGTGGTCGGCAAACTCGTGTCCCACAAGGCCGAGTCCGGCACCCTGCCGATGCGCGTCGACTCCCTGATGTCGGAGCTCGGCGAAGGCCCGTGCGTGGACGCGCTGCGCGATCACAAGGCGGTGGTTCGCGTCGACGACATGCGTACCGAGTCCCGCTGGCCGCAACTGGCTCCCCGGGCCGCCGAGCTGGGCGCACTCAGTGTGCTGACGTTCCCGCTGTTCTCCAAGGACGACAACCTCTGTGCGCTCAACCTGTACGCCGGTACCGCGAACGCGTTCTCCGCGGAGTCCGAGCAGATCGGCTGCCTGATCGCCATCCACGCCGCGGTGGCCTACGCGGGCGCCCAGCGCACGGAGAACCTCCTGGCCGCCCTGGAGACCCGCGACCAGATCGGCCAGGCGGTCGGCCTCCTGATGGAGCGCTACTCGATCACCTCCGAGCGCGCCTTCAGCACCCTCGTCCGCTTCAGCCGCCAGACCAACCGCAAACTCCGCGACGTGGCCGCCGAACTCATCGCCGACGCCGAGGCCGGCGCCCACCGGTAGTCAGATCGTGGTGACCATGCCGCCGTCGATCAGCACGTCACATCCGGTCATGTTGCCTGCGGCTCCGGAGGCGAGGACCAGCACCAGCTGAGCCACCTCCTCCGGACGGGTGAATCGTCCGGTCGGTGTACCGGCAACTGCCGCGTCCCGGACCGCGGTGGGATCGAGTCCCTGTGCCCGGCCGACGGTCTCCGCCACCCCGCCGGGGCCCAGCCAGAGCGCGGTTTCGACCGGTCCCGGACTGATGGTGTTCACCCGGACACCAGCGGGTCCGAGCTCCTTGGACAGCGACTTGGAGAAGCTCCGCAGCGCGGCCTTCGCCGCGCTGTAGTCGATGACGCCGGGATCGGGCAGCGTGGCGTTCACCGAGCAGATCGTGACGATGGCGGACGGCGCACTCGCCACCAGGTGCGGCACCGCGGCCCGCGTCGCACGCACTGCCGACAGCAGGTTCACTTCCAGCGCCCACTGCCACTCCGCGTCCGTGACGGCGAGGAAACCCTCGGTGCGCGGACGTACTCCGCCCACGTTGTTCACGAGCACGTCGACGCCACCGAATCGCGTCACGGCCGCCCCCACCAGGGCCTCGCATCCGGCCGCGGTGGTGAGATCGCCCAGCACGACCTCGACCTCACCGTCCGCGGCCAACGCGTTCAGTTCGGGTGAACCGCCGAGCGCACCGGCGGCGACCCGCATGCCCTCGCCGAGCAGCGCCTGCGTGACCGCGAGACCGATGCCCTTGCTCGCGCCGGTCACCACTGCCGTCCGGCCGGCCAGGTCGAGCTTCACAGGGACTGCTCCTTCAGCCAGGCCAAGCACGCCGTGGCGATATCGGACCAGCCGGAGTCGACGACGAGCGAGTGGCCGCGGTCCGGGAAGGTCCGCAGGTCGGTGACGGCGTCGGAGTGGCGGTACTGCTTGAGCGTCGCGCGGGTCACCGACTCGGGGACGGTGTGGTCCTTCCCGCTGGCGATCAGCAGCAGCGGCCCGCGCTTCTGGTTGCCGGTGTCGACCTTGGCCGGCGAGTGCGGGTTGAAGTTCGCCGACGCCGCCTCGAACAGCGGCCGGCCGGGCGCCGGAATGGTCCAGCGCTCGAACAGCAGGTCGGACTCCTCCCGCGAGACCGCGTTGCCGAACGCGAACCGGAACTGCTCGGCGGTCAGCGAGACGGCCCGGTGCTTGTTGGCCGGGTTCTTGAACACCGGCAGCGTGGCCCGCAGCGCGGACAGCGGGACGGGCAGCACGCCCTTGATCTGGGCGGCGTCGATCGCGATCGCCGCCCGGGCGCGGTCCTGCCCGAGCAGCTTCTGTGCGACCATGCCGCCGAACGAGTGCCCGATCAGGATCGGCGGCTCGGGGAGCTCCTCGATGACGGCGGCGAAATGCGCCACGACATCGTCGATGCCGTGATCGCCGATCGCCTCCGGGTCCTGCCGGGACGCCTCGACGGTCGGGCCGTCGCCGGGCCAGCCCGGCGCCGCGGGTTCGTACCCTTCGGTGCGGAATCGCGTCAGCCACGCGTCCCACGACGTCGCGTGCAGCCAGAGCCCGTGGATGAAGAGCACCGGTGTTCCCACAGTCGTCCTCCTGGTCGGTCCCGAGGTGCTCCTCCTGGTCGGTCCCGAGGTGCTGGACACACCGCGTTGGAACCGACCTTAGGACGTCCGGGCCGCGGCCGTCTTCAGTCGAATGACTGTGCCTGCCTCAGCATGTGTTCCGGAGCACCGGTGAGTACGCCGGCGAGCTGCTGGCGGCTGGTGATGCCGAGCTTCGGAAAGATCCGGTACAGGTGCGAGCCGATCGTGCGGTGCGACAGGAAGAGTCGCTGGGCAATGTCCCGGTTGGACAGTCCCCGGGCAGCGAGCTCGGCGATCTGCGCCTCCTGGGGCGAAAGCTGCTCCCGGCCACTCGACGTCGGCTGCCAGCCCCGCTCTCCCGTCGCCCTCAGCTCCTGGTCGGCGCGAAGCGCCCACGGTTTGGCACCCAGCGCGTCGAAGGCGCCGCGCGCCGCCCGGAGCGGATCGCGGGACTCGGTCACCCGCCGCCGGCGGCGCAGCCAGGAGCCGTACGCCAACTGCAGGCGGGCCTGATGCCACGGGAACGGCCGGCTCGCACCGTCCAGCGCGCCCCGAAACAACTCCTCGGCCGATGCGTCGTCGGCCAGAACCGCGCGGGAGTACTCCAGAGCGATCGTCGTACCGACGGCGGGCGTGCCTCGCGCCGCCCGTTCGACGGTACCGACCAACGACCTCGCCTCGTCCCGGCGACCGGCCCGTACGGCGGCCTCGGCGAGGTAACTGACCGTCCACAATTGCTGAACGCGCTGATAGGCGGCGTCGGTCGGTACGAACACGCGGAGCATCTCGCCGTACGCCTGCTCGGCACGCTCCGCGCCGAGTTCGCCGAGCCCGCGGACCAACTGAGCCCCCGCGAGCAGGGACGAGCTCGCGTTCGGCAGTTGCAGAGCGGTGCGCTCGGCGTCGGCGAGCAGGGCGTGCCGGGGGTTCCAGCCGCCGCCGATCGCGTCGATCAGTGCCGCCGCGATCCGGGCAGTACCGGCCCACACCCGCTGGCCGGTCTCGTCGGCCAGGCGCATGCTCTCGGCGGCGGACCGCGACGCGTCGAAGACGCCCAGGTTGATCTCGGCCCAGGCGCGGATCGCGAGTGCCTCGGCGAGCAGGCTCAGCCGCCCGTCCGCGCGCAGCTCGTGCACGGCCACCGACAGGAACGACTCCGCGCGCACGAAGTCACCGGCGCCGAAGGCCGCGATGCCGAGCAGGGCCGCGGGTTCCGCCCGGCCGCCGCCGTCCGCGGGCCACAGTTCGAGCTGCTCGATGATCTGCGCGCTCGATTCCAGCGACTCCGCGAGACCGAGCACCGCGAGCAGCCTGGGGTCACCGGCAGCCAGCGGAACCGCCCGCGCGGCGCCGACGATCTCCCGCCGTACCGACTCGCCCGGATCGCGCCACCAGACCCTGCGGGCGGCCCCGAACAGCAACTGCATGGCAAGTTCGACGTCGTCCTCGGCGGTCGCCTGCCGGGCCAGATCGACCAGGTGGCGGACCTCCGCCGGATCGCTCGTGGCGCCGTCGTGGAAGACACCCATCAGCCAGGTGAGGCGGGACCGATCTCGCGGTCGAAGTGTCATCCGCGTCACCCGGGCCTTGATCTGTTCGACCTGGGTGAACCTGCCGAGTTCATAGCCCAGTTCCGCCGCACCCAGGAGCCGGGCCGCCTGGTCCAGGGGATCGGGGCTCAGAGCGGCCGCCCGCTCGAGCCGCGCCAGCGCAGTGGCGTACGCCCCGCGCCGGCGGGCTTCGCCGGCCGCCCGCTCGAGCTCTGCGGCGATGGGTTCGTCGCGGCCGGCCACCGCGCCGGCCCGATGCCAGATCGCGCGGTCGGGCTCGGCGGACAGAGCGGTCGCGAGGGCGGCGTGTGCCCGCGCACGGCGGTCCGCGGGCATCACCTGGCGCAGTGCCGACCCCATCAACGGGTGCCCGATGGCGTACGTCGGTCCGGCGATCGTGAGGAAGCCGAGCTCGACGGCCGGTAGCGCCGTACCGCGGTCGACGGCGACGCCGGACAGGATCGCCGCCGCGGCCAGGACCTGCTCGATGTCGTCGCCGTCATCCAGCGCGGCCACGTCTAGGACCGCGCGAGCGGGCGGTTCCAGTTCGTCGGCACGCGCTACGAAGGCACGCTCCAGGCGAGCCGTCATCGGCAGGTCGTCGTCCACCTCGGTCCAGGCGTACGGCCCGGACTGCCAAGCGGCGGCGAACTCGACCAGCGCCAAGGGATTACCGGCGGCGTGGCCGAGAACCCGATCGCGCAGCCCGGGTGCCAGATCGGGAGCTCGCGACCGCAGCAACGCCTGCGCGTCCGCTTCCGGCAAGGCGCCCAGCTCGACCCAGCTGACGGTCTGCTCGTCGCCGAGAAGCTGCGATGCGGAGCGAGATGTACACAGCAGCACCACCCGCTCCGCCGCGACACGACGGGCCACGAAGGCGAGCGTGTCCACACTGGGCCGGTCCATCCAGTGCAGGTCGTCGAGGCTCATCAGCACCGGCGCCCTCCCGGCGCACTCCACCAGGAGCTCCAGGACCGCGAGCGACGTGAAGAACGGGTTCACCTGGCCTGCTTCGACCATTCCGAAACAGGCCAGCAAGGAGTCTCGCTGCTGGGCCGGGAGCGTGTCCACGTGCGACAGAACCGGGCGCAGCAGTTGATGCAGACCGGCGTAGGGCAGGTGGGTCTCGGACTGGCTGCCGTGCGCGCGCAGAACTGTGAAGCCCCGGGACTCCGCGTGCTCGGCGACGCGCGCCTGCACCACGCTCTTGCCCACTCCCGGCTCGCCGCTCAGTCCGATCGCGAAACCGCCGGCCTCCACCTCGTCGAGCCTGGCCGTCAGCCGACCGAGGATCTGGTCGCGACCGAACAACTGTTCGTCGTCGGTCGCGGCCATGAGTAGAGCATGAGTCCCCCGCTGCGATCCGTCCAATCACCTGCTCGGGCACCGGGTGCCCGGGGCTACACTCGCCGCCATGAGCGGGACGCGGGTGGCGATTGCGGACGACGACGTCCTGCTACGGGAAGGGCTCGCGAGTCTGCTGGCAGCGTCGGGATTCGACGTCGTCGGGCAGGCCGGAAACAGCCCGGACCTGCTGGACCTGGTCCGCAGCCGGCGTCCGGAGCTGGTCGTCGTGGACATCCGAATGCCGCCCGGCCACGCGACCGAAGGGCTCGAAGCCGCCGAGGTGATCCGTCGCGAGCGCCCGAAGACCGCCGTCCTGCTGTTGTCGGCGTACGTGGACGTCGAGCAGGCCGTGCAGCTGATGGCCGCCGGTCACGGAATCGGGTATCTGCTCAAGCGCCGGGTCACCGACGTCGAGGAGTTCCTCGACAGCGTACGGCGGGTCGCGAACGGCGGCTCCGTCGTCGATCCCGCACTGGTGCAGGAGCTGGTCGACGTCCGGCGCCGCCACGACCCGCTCGCCTCCCTCAGCGACCGGGAACGTGAGGTGCTGGCGCTGGTCGCCGAGGGCCGCTCCAACGCCGGCGTCGCCCGGCGCCTCTGGGTCACCGAGGGCACCGTCGAGAAACACGTCCGCAGCATCCTCACCAAGCTCGACCTGCCGGAGACCGACGACGACCACCGTCGCGTCCGGGCGGTCCTGGCCTACCTCCAGGGCGACCGTCGTACGGCGGACGACCGGTGACGGAGCTGTTCGCACCGGCGACCTCGGGGTGACCGGCCGATGACCGGCGGGGTCTCGCGTCGCGTGATCGTCGCCAGTGCGCTGCTGATGCTGCTCGTCGGCGCCGGGTTCGCCGTGTTGCTGGCGTCGGTCCAGGATCTGCGCGACTCGGAGCGCCAGGCCCGGCAGGCGGCGGCGGTGCTCGCGGCCGCGAACCAGGTCGAGCGCTCGGTCGTCGACCTGGAGACCGGCCAGCAGGCGTTCGCCATCACCGGTCAGGAGCAGTTCCTCGCGCCGTGGCAGACCGCGCGGTCCCAGCTTCCGGACCGGCTCGCGGCGCTGGGACGCGTGGTCGCGGACGAGCCGGCGCAACGCGCCAGCGCCGAGGAGATCAGCCGCAGCGCGACGTCGTACCTCCGGGACTACTCGGAGCCGCTGGTCGCAGCGATCCGCGGTCGTCCTGTCTCGGCGCCGGCGCAGGCCGCGACCACCGAGGGCCAGCGCCGGGTCGACGCGATCAGGACCGTCCTCGACGGGTTGATCACGACCGAGCGAGGTCTCTCGGCCGCCGCGCAGGCCCGGTCCGACGCCGCAGCCGGCCGGGCGGTCATCGCGGCCGCGACCGGGCTCGTCGGATCGGTGCTGCTCATCCTGGCATTCACCTGGTACCTGTCCCGCGCCGTGGTCCGCCCGGTGCTGATCACCGCCGCCATGGCCGACCGGCTCGCGGCGGGCGACCTCGCCGTTCGGGTGCCCGAAGACGGAGTCGGCGAGATCGGCGGTCTGGAGCGCACCTTCAACAGCATGGCGGCCTCGCTCGCCCAGGCCCGTACCGATCTGGCGTCCTCGCGGGCCCGCCTCGTGGCGTCGGCCGACGAGACCAGGCGGCGGATCGAGCGCGACCTGCACGACGGCATCCAACAACGGCTGGTGACCCTGGCCCTGGAACTGCGCACGGTCCAGGCCGGCCTGACCGGCGAGCAGGGCGACCTGCGGACCCGGCTCGACGAGATCACGGACGACCTCGGCAGCACCCTCGACGAACTGCGGGAGATCTCCCACGGCATCCATCCGGCGATCCTGTCCGACGGCGGTATCGGTCCCGCGGTGAGGATGCTGGCCCGCCGGTCCGCGATCCCGGTCGAGGCGGAGGTCACCGTCACGGAGCGCCTCCCACCGGCCGTCGAGTCGGCCGCGTATTACGTCGTCTCCGAAGCACTCACCAACGCCGCGAAACACGCGGACGCCTCGGTCGTGTACGTCGACGTACGGCTGCTCGACGGCTCGTTGCGGCTCGCCGTCCGCGACGACGGAGCCGGTGGGGCCGACCCGGCGAACGGCTCCGGCCTGATCGGGCTCACCGACCGGGTCCAGGCGCTCGGCGGCACGCTCACCGTCGACAGCCCGGCCGGCCAGGGCACCACCCTGCAGATCACGTTGCCGGTAGCCCCTGAGGAGATCTCCAGCTAGCAGGAATGCCACCGCGGCCGGACCCTGCGACCCTGGTGTCATGCTGCGTTGCGCGATCGTCGACGACAACCGGCGTTTCCTCGACGCCGCACGCGGACTCCTGGAACGCGAAGGCGTCGCCGTCGTCGGTACGGCGACGAGCGGCGCCGGCGCCGTCGACCTGGTCGAGGACTCGCACCCGGACGTGGTCCTGGTGGACATCGACCTCGGCGCGGAGAGCGGCTTCGACATCGTCGCCCGGCTGCACCGGCTGAGCCCGCCGCCCCGGGTGATCCTGATCTCGACGTACGCCGAGCAGGACTACGCCGAGCTGATCGACGCGAGTGCGGCGATCGGCTTCGTGCCGAAGACGCGCCTGTCGGCGGTTGCCATCGGCAATCTTCTCCGGCGTGCGACACACTGAGGCCGCCGGGTCGGTGACGACCCGGCGGCCTTGGTGTTTCCCGACCGGCCTATCTGCGGGCGCGGCGGACGACGGCGTCGAAGCCGGCCGCCAGCAGCAGGACCGCGCCGGTGACCACCCATTCGTAGCCGGCCGAGTTCGCGCCCTGGATCAGGTCGCTCATCCCGTTGATGATGACCGCGACGACGAGACCACCCAGGACGGCGTCGATGACGCGGCCGCGCCCGCCGAACAGCGACGTACCGCCGATGACCGCGGCGCCCACCGCCAGCAGCAGCGTGTTGCCCGCGCCGGCGTTCGACTGGACGGACTGCAGCAACGAGGCCGCGACGACACCGGAGACCGCCGCCATCCCGGAACAGATCACGAACACCGAGATGCGGATGCGGGACACGACCACCCCCGCCCGTCGTGAAGCCTCCTCGTTGCCGCCGACGGCGTACACGTGCCGGCCGTAGCGGGTCCGGCTGAGGACGAGGTGCCACACCGAGAACAGCACCACCAGCAGGACGACCACCCACGGCATCCCCTGCGCCTTGTTGGTGAAGAACGCGTTGGTCGTGACGTTGCGGTTGACGCCCATCTCGAAGGTGAACGCCGCCCCGAGTGCGGCCACCACGGCGACCTTGACCGCGATCACGGCGTACGGCGTGCCCGGGAGCCCGGCCCGCCGGGCGGTCCGTGCGTCGGCCAGTTTGAGCGCGGCGTACCCGATCACGAACACCGCCAGCAGCGTCCAGCCGAGCCAGAGCGGCAGGAAGCTGTTCTCCAGGCCGATCAGTGGCGAGCCGGCCGGGAGCGTCACCGATCCCTGGCCGCCGACGATGATCAGCGTGACGCCCTGGAAGGCCAGGAACGTGGCCAGCGTGATGACGAACGACGGGATGCCGATCCGCGCCCGCAGCCAGCCTGTGCCGAACCCGACCAGCATGCCCACCGCGAGCCCGGCGACCGCCGCGATCCACCACGCGACCCCGTGCCGCAGGATCAGGATCGCCGTGATCGCCGAGCACAGCCCTCCCGTCGTACCGGCGGAGAGGTCGATCTCGCCGAGCAGCAGGACGAACACCAGGCCCATGGCCATCACGATGATCGGCGCGGCCTGGATCACCAGCGCCTCGAGGTTGTAGGCGCTGAGGAATCCCTGGTGCACGATGGCGAAGAACGCCGTGATGACGACCAGACCCACGAGTGCGGGAACGGCGCCCAGCTCGCCGCCCCGCAGCCGCGCGACATAGCCCCTCGCATAGGCGCCGACACCTGATGAGCCGGCCGGCGACTCGTGGCGCTGCTCCGCGCCGCCGTGTTCCAGCAGTTGCGCGTTCACAGCGTCGCTCCCGCCTGGGTGGGCGACAGTCCCAGCGCGCCCGATCGACCGGTCGTGATCAGCTCGACCACCTGCGTCTGGGTCACCTCCGCGCGCCGGACCTGCGCTGCCGTCCGGCCGAGGAACAGGACGGCGATGGAGTCGGCGACCCGCAGTACGTCGTTCATGTTGTGCGACACCAGGATCACCGCCACGCCCTGCTCCGCGAGCCGGCGGACGAGATCGAGCACCTGCGCGGTCTGGGCGACGCCGAGTGCGGCGGTCGGCTCGTCGAGGATCACGATCTTCGACTGCCACAGCACCGCCTTCGCGATCGCCACGGTCTGCCGCTGGCCGCCCGACAGGCTCGCCACCAGCTGGCGCGCCGACCGGATCGTGGTCACCGACAACGAGTCCAGTGCCTGACGGGCCAGCGTTTCCATCGAGTTCTCGTCCAGCGTGTGCAGCCGCGTGAGGTGCTCGCGGCCGAGGAACATGTTGCCGACGACGTCGAGGTTGTCGCACAACGCGAGGTCCTGGTGCACGATCTCGACGCCGAGCCGCGCGGCGTCGCGCGGCTCGCCGACGCTGTGCGCCGTACCGTCGAAGAGCAGCTCCCCCGCGTCGATTCGGTGGATGCCGCCGATGCACTTCACCAGCGTCGACTTGCCGGCGCCGTTGTCGCCGACCAGGGCCGTCACCTCGCCTGCCTTCGCGACGAGGTTCACCGACGACAGCGCCTGGACCGGTCCGAACGCCTTGTCGACGCCCCGGAGCTCGAGAGTAGGAACAGTAGTCATGCCGTCCCCCTACGGTGTGTGGATGCCGTTGGCGGCGCACAGCTGCTGCAGCGCCGGCGTCGGGCAGACGGACGCGGCGGTCTCGTACCCGTCGGTGACCGGGAGCGCTACGTTCGCCTTGGTGATGACGGTCGGGTTCGCCAGGTACGACGGGATCTCACGACCGGTCGTCGGGTCCTTGGTCGTCGTGGGAGCGGTCGGCTTCTGACCCGCCAGGATCTGGGCCGCCAGCTTGATCGCCACGTCCGCCTCACCGGCGACCGGCTTGTAGATGGTGAAGGCCTGGGTGCCGGCCATGATGTTGTCGAGGCCGCCGGCGGTGGCGTCCTGCCCGGAGACCGCGACCTTGCCCGCCAGGCCCTGGGCCTTCAGGACGTTGATGACCGACTGCGCCATCGTGTCGTTGGCCACCATCACCGCGTTGATGTCGGGGTGCTGTCCGAGCATCGTGGTGAACACCGTCTGCGCGGTGGCGGCGTCCCAGTTGCCGGTCTGGTCGGCCAGCTTCTTCCAGCCGGGTTGCTTCGACAGCACCGAGTTGTAGCCCTCAGCGAAGAGCGTCGCGTTGTTGTCGGTGGGTGCGCCGTCGATCTCGACGTAGTTGACCGAGCTCTTGCCCTTCACCTGCGGCGCCTGCGTCAGTGCGGTGCCCTGGTCCTGGCCGACCTTCACGTTGTCGTACGAGACGTAGTACGACGCGCTGCCGCCCTGGGTCAGCCGGTCGTAGTCGATGGTCACGACGTTGTGCTGCTGGGCGAGGGACTCGATCGCCTTGCCCGAGCCGGAGTCGAGGTTCACGACCAGCAGGACGCCCACGCCGGCGTTGATCAGCGCCTGCGCCTGGGCCTGCTGCGTGGTGGCGCTGCCGTTGGCGTTGTCGATGTAGCAGGTGAGCTTGTTCGCCGCGCACTGCTGCTTCAGTTCGGTGGGATCGGCCGACACCCAGCGCGGCGACGACGCCGTGTCGGGGAGCAGGATCCCTACCTTCGTGTTCGCCGGCGCGGCGCTGCCGGTCGACGTGCTGTTGTTGCCACAGGCGGTCAGTGTGGCCATCAGCGCCAGGACCGTTCCGGCCAGCGCTACCGCCCTCCTTGGTGTTCGCATCGGTGCGTCCTTTGATCGTGCGAGATGGAGCCCGTCGTACTCCGAGAGCCGCAGTACTCCGTCAGCATGCGTTCGAAGGGCGGATGAATTCGTCGCTGCAGGCACCCAACTCCGGCTTCCAGCTAGCCGGGTACGCGACCGGCTCGCCGAGCGAGGACCCCCCTGCCAGCGGTAAGAGCGGGATTGCAGTCAGCGGGAGCCGACCGGCCCGAGCGCTGCGAACTCGTGCTTGCGCCAGAGCAGGCGGGAGGCTTCCTCCGGGTACGCCGTGACGGTCGACGGCGCATCGAAGAGCCGCGTCAGGCGACGGTCGACGTCGTACGCCGGCCACCCTGGATCGCCGTGCGTGGCGAACGCGGTCCACGCCGAACGGAACTGCGCGGACAGGTCGATCGCCTCCGGGGACGGCGGATCCCCGATGAGCATCGCGGGCTGACCGCTGGTGAGGTTGCCGAACACCAGCGGTACGTCGAGTCCGTGGCAGGCACCGAGGGCCGGTGCCGGCCAGGTCAGTTCGTACAGATGCGCCCGGCCGCCACCGGCGACCTGCGCCTCGGCCAGTTGCAGGCTCGGCATCCGGACAGCCAGTCCGCGTTGACGAGTTCGTACAGCTCCTCGTCGGAGGCGGCCGGGTACGCGTCGCGGTAGCGATGAGGCTCTGGCGCGAGCATCCGCAGGGCGGTCTCGGTCTGCTCGCGGGTGACCTGGCCGAGGACGCCGTCGATCAGGCTGAACAGCCGATGCTCGTCACGGGTGTGCCCGGCCAGCAGCTCGATGTCGCGCGCGGCGCCGGCGGCCAGCGCCTGCCACGGCGCCACCGGAAGAACGTTGCCATCGACAACTGGTGCGAACGGGATCGGCCGGTGGGTGATCGGTCCCCACCGCTCCCGCCACGCGGCCATCTTCGGCAGGATCGCATCGCCGCCCTCGGGCAGTCGGGCGGGAGGTATCGCCGACAGCACCTGCGCTGTCGGCCGGACACCCAACTCGCCGGCCAGAGCCACGGCGATCTCACCGGCCAGCTCGGCGGAGAAGAACGTGCCCGGCACACTCTGCGCGATCGCCCGGCGGAACAGCCCCGCGGCGCACGGCATTGCGAGCAGCGCCGCGACCGAGCCGCCGCCGGCCGACTCCCCGAAGATCGTCACCCGATCCGGATCGCCGCCGAACACGCCGATGGTGTCCTGCACCCAGCGCAGCGCGGCCACCTGGTCGAGCAGTCCCCGGTTGGCCGGCGCTCCGTCGAGCTGCGTGAACCCCTCGATCCCGAGGCGGTAGTTGACGGTGACGACGACGACACCGTTCGCGACGAGGTGCGTGGCGTCGTACTCCGGGAGGCTCGAATTGCCCAGTGCATAACCGCCACCGGGGATCCACACCATGACCGGGAGCCTGGCCGCGAGATCCGGCGTCCACACGTTCAAAGTCAGCCAGTCGTCACCGGAGGCGGCCTGAGCCGATCCGAGCAGACCGGACTGCGGTGGCGGCGGACCGTACGTCGTCGCCGGCCGGACGCCGTCCCACGCGCGCACCGGTTCAGGCGCCTGGAATCGAAGCCGGCCGACCGGCGGCGCGGCGTACGGGATGCCGCGGAACACCAGCAGCCCGTCCGCACTGCTGCCGCGCAGCACACCGCTCGCCGTGCGAACCTCCCGGCCACCACTCGCCTCACCGGCCACCTGCCGAGCATCACGCCACCTGTCCACGGAGAGCAACCCAATAAGCAGGGCCGTGCTCTGCCTCGTAAAGACCTTGCCAGTGGGCGGTGGCGGGCGTTCACTGAAATGGACATGTTCGCGGACCCGGGGGGTCGGGGGCGGCGCCGCGGGTTCGAGGCCGGGTGGGACCGGCCTTGAGGGGGGAGGAAGACCGTGCCGAATGCATTTCTGGACAAGGTTTCGCTGGGCAGGGACTCGTCGGGACGACCATTGGTGGTCAATCGCCGCACGATGGCGATGCTCGAGGCCGCCGAGCGCAAACTCGGGCGCAAACTCGTGATCGTGCAGGGATCGTTCCTGGCTGGGAAGGCCGCGAAGCGCTCCGGCCCGACGCACAACCGGGCCGGCGTGATCGACATCCGCACCAAGGACCAGACGCCCGCACAGCAGGCGCAGACGCTGCTCGAGCTACGCAAGATCTCGTTCGCGGCGTTCCACCGGACGACGAAGCAGGGCTTCGCCGACCACATCCACGCCGTCGCGATCGGCGATCCCGGCCTCGACCCGTCCGCCGCTCGGCAGGTGGAGGCGTACAAGAACGGCCGGGACGGGCTGAAAGGCAACGGACCGCTCGACGGGCCACGGGTGAAGATCACGGTGTTCCCGTTGACGATGCCGGCGAGCATCGCCCCGGCCGTGCGCGCCGCACGACCTGTCGTGCATCTGGCGTCGGTGCAGGCGCAGTTCCGGGCCGGCGGCACCAAAGCACTGCCTGACGTGAAGACCATCCAGCTGGCACTCAACGCCCGGCTCAAGCTGACCCTGCTCGTCGACGGCAAGGCCGGCAAGTTCACCCGGGAGGCCTACAAGAAGCACCAGAAGGCGATCGGCAACGCGCCCAAGTTCATCGACGGCATCCCGGGCCCGAAGGACCTCACCAACCTCGGTCTCGGCCGCTTCCAGGTCATCTGAGCAACAGCTCCTGGTGCCAGTTGTCGACCAGACGGACGAAGGCGTCCGGACGGTCGTGGTGCAGGAAGTGGCTGGTGCCGGGCCAGACGACGACGCGGGATCCAGGAGGAAGGGCGCACGTCAGGTCCCACGCCGCCATCGACGGTGTTGGCCGGATACACAACACCGGCTGCGTCAGTCGCGCGACCGTCCTCGCGGTGGCCGGGCGAGCTCCGAACGCACCGGGATCGGTGTACATCCCGGCATAACTGGCAGCCAGCACCTGACCCGGCGTACGCGACAACTGTTCGCGTGCGCCGGTCGGCAATGGGCCTAGCTGCCGTACGGCGGCGGCCGCGCCGTCGCGCCGGAGCTCGGCCAGCCGCCGGTGGAACGTCGCGGCCTCGGCCTCGTCAGCGCCGTACGCCGGATCGACGACCACCAGCGCGCGAACTAGGTCGGGATGATCCAGGGCCAGCCGTACGACGATCTGGCCGCCCATCGAATGACCGACCGCGACCACCGGCGCGAGCCCCGATGCGCGCACCAGTGCGGCCAGATCCCCGGCGTAGTCCGCGGGCCGGTAGCCGTCGGCCGGGGCCGGCGACCGCCCGTGCCCGCGCAGGTCGACCGTCATCACCCGCCGGCCGGCGAACCGGACGGGCTGCCACGCGCGGCCGTCCCCGCCCCACCCGTGCACCAGCAGCATCGCGTCGCGGTCGTCGCCGCCGGTGACGACACTGTGCAGGGTTTCGACATCGGGCTGCATGAATGGCAGCATAGTTAACGTTTTCTATCCCCAACTGTCCACTGCCGCGGCAGAAAGTTTCGATCCGGGAGGAGCACGTCCAGGTGGCCCGAACGACCTCCGGCCGACGGCCGACCGTCAAGGACGTCGCCGCGTCCGCCGGCGTCAGCGCCACCACCGTCTCCCGGGTTCTCGGCGGCAGCTACCCGGTGAGCGCCTCCACCCGGAACCGGGTGCTGCGGGCGGTGCGCGACCTCGACTACGTCATCAACGCCCAGGCCCGCGCTCTCGTCGGCGGTTCGACCCGCACGGTCGCGTTCATCGTCCGCGACCTGGTCGGCCCGCTGTTCGCCTATATCGGCCAGGGCGTCGAACTGCAGGCGACCGCCGAGGGTCGGGTCTGCCTGGTCTGCACCCATCACGGCGACCCCGATCGCGAGCTCGAACTCATCGAGCTGATGCGCCAGCAGGGCGCCGAGGCGGTCGTCCTGGTCGGCGGCGGGCTGCGGACCGAGGCGCACGTCCGCCGGATGGCCGAGATCGCGCACTCGCTCGACCGCGCCGGGTCGCGCCTGGTGCTGTGCGGCCGGCCGCCGATCGGCGCGGACGTCCCGGCGACCGTCGTCGAGTACGACAACGAGGGCGGTGCCTTCGCGGTCACCGACTACCTGATCTCGCTGGGGCACCGCCGGATCGCGTTCGTCGGCGCCGGTGAGCCCGAGCACACCACGACCGGGGCGCGACTCAGCGGCTTCCTCGACGCCCACGCCACCCGCGGACTGGAGGTCGACCAGGAACTGGTTGTCAGCGGCAACTACGATCGCGAGTCCGGCTATCGGCAGACCAAGATGCTGCTGGACCGCGGTGCTGGGATGACGGCTGTCGTCGCCGTCACCGATGTGGTGGCCAGCGGCGTGCTGGCCGCGCTCCGGGACGCCGGAGTCCGCGTCCCGGAGGACGTCTCGGTCGTCGGGTACGACGACATCCCGCTCAGCGGCGACCTCGACCTGACGACCGTGCACCTCCCCCACGAGGAACTCGGCCGGGCCGCCGTACGGCTCGCGCTGCACCGCGACGAGTACGCGCTCGACCAGCACCTGAAGCTCGGCACCCATGTCGTCATCCGGTCGTCCACCGCGAAGAGGGAGTCATGACAGAGTCAACGCCGGGGCGCCGCCGGCCTTCCACCGGCCCGACGCTCGCCGACGTCGCGGCCCACGCAGGCCTCTCCCCCGCGACCGTCTCCCGCGTCCTGGCCGACAACTACCCGGTCTCCCGGTCGGCACGGCAACGCGTCATGAACGCGGTCCGGGAGCTGAACTACTCCGCGAACACGCACGCGCGAGCGCTCGCCGCGGGGGCCCGGTCGAAGACGATCGCGTTCATCCTCGCCGACGTCCGCGGGCAGTCCTTCGCCGACGCCGCCCACGGTGTCGAGCAGGAGGCCGCCAAGCAGGGCTGGCTGAGTCTGATCGGCACCACGCAGGGCGATCCGGACCGGGAGCTCGCCCTCGTCCAACTGATGCGCGAGCAGCGGGCCGGTGCGGTCGTGCTGATCGGCGGCATCATGGAGGACGCTGCCGACTACCGGCAGAAGCTGACCGAGCTGGCCCGGTCGCTGCACGCGGCCGGCTCGCTGCTCGTGCTGTGCGGACGCCCGTCCCTCGGCGACAACGTACCCGCCGCGGTGATCGAGTACGACAACGAGAACGGCGCCTACGCGCTGACGAGTCATCTGCTGTCACAGGGCCATCGGCGCATCCTGTTCCTCGCCGGACCGGAGCGGCAGAGCACCAGCAACGAGCGGCTCGCCGGACATCGCAGGGCGCTGTCCGACTTCGGCGTACCGGACGCACCCGAGCTCGTGGAGCACGGCGTCTTCACCCGCGCGTCCGGCTATCAGTCGATGCGTCGCGTCGTAGCCGCCGGCACCGACTTCACCGCCGTGTTCGCGGCCACCGACGTCGTGGCCGCCGGGGTGTACGCCGCCGCGGCCGAGCACGGGCTGACGATCCCCGGCGACCTGTCCGTCGTCGGGTACGACGACGTCGAGCTCGCCCAGGACCTGCGCCCCCGGCTGACCACGGTGCACGTGCCGTACGAGGATCTCGGGCGGACGGCCGCGCAGATCGCCGTCGACGACCAGCACCTGCAGCCGGGCTGGACGGGCGACCACCGGCTGTTCAAGACCCACGTGGTGATCCGGAGCTCGGTCACCCGGCCGGAATCACCCCGCCAGGTCGACGGGAACCGCGGCTGATCCGTCCAGGACGACGGCCAGCGCCGGCCCGACCGCGTCCTCGGCATCGGGCCCGACCTGCACGCACGGGATGTCGTGTGCCGTGAGGTAGCCGAGCTGCGCGGCGGTGAACTCGGCGCCCAGCCCGATGACGCCGCGCGTGCCGCGCGCGAACACCTGCTCCAGCCAAGCCCTCGGCACCGGCGATCCCGGCGCGACCGTCGTGACCACGACGGCCAGCCCGGGCTCCCGGACCCGCTCGGCGAGGCCGGCGAGAACCTCGCCGGCCCAGCTCCGCTCACGATCCGCGACGACGACGTCGACCAGCGCCGACTCCTCCCGCCGTACGCCGGCCGCGGCCTTCTCCACCGGGTACCCGAACCGCCGCAGCGCCTCGCGCACCCGGGCCCGCGTCGCCGGCGCGACGTCCGGATAGGCCCGGAGCACCTTCGACACCGTCGACACCGAGACGCCGGCCTCCCGGGCGACGACCGCGAGCTTCCTCCGTGGGGCGGTCATCGACGCTCACTGACCCTTGAGGTACGCGTTCGCCTGCTTCTCGAGCTCCGCCTGGAGATCGGCCAGCCCAGCCTTCTCGACCGCCTTCTTCAGCGCGTCGAGCCCCTTGTCCACGTCGACCGCGCCGATCCACAGCGGGTTGCCGTACTGCGTCATCGCCGCGCTCACCTGGCTGTCCTGCCGCTTCACCGGCGTCACGTCCGGGACGAACGACGCGTACGGGTCGACGCTGAAGTTGTTGTAGTCCTGCGCCCAGTCGAACCAGGCCTCCTCGGTCGGCGTGATGCCCTTGATCTTCAACTCGAGCTTCTGCCGCCAGCACAGGGCGTACCCAGGGAAGCCGTACTGCGAGAGCTGTTCGAACTTGTCCTCGCCGACCGGCTTCCAGTCCGTGCCTTCGATGCCGTAGCTGATCAGATCGTGGTTCTCCTTGATCGAGACCCAGTCCTGGAGCTGCATCGCCCGCTCGTTGCTCTTGCCCTTGACGTTCAGGACGACGAAGTTGTCGGCCTGGAACGTCTGGTTCGGTTTCGCGCTCTTGCCGCCGGCCAGCGGCATGACGTTCGCGATCTGCGCGGTCGGCACCGCCTTGCGGAGCGGGGTCAGCGACTGCGACGACAGGCCGTCGGTCATCGCCCACCGGGTCGCGATCCGGCCGGACTCGAACTGGGTGCCGATCGTCGAGGAGTCGACGTTCAGCGCGTCCTTGTTGATGATGCCGTCCAGGTAGTACTTGCGGACCCGCCGCAGGGCGTCGACGACCCCGGGCGCCTCCCAGAACGGGATCGGGTGCGCCGAGCCGGTCGTCTTCCCGTCCTGCGCCAGGTAGAACGGGAACGAGCCGCCGCTGAACGACTGCACGCTGACGTGCGGGTTCTCCCAGTCGTGCTGGTTCAGCCAGCCGACCGGCGCGAACGCGACGAGCAGCTTGGGCATGTTGGAGGAGATGCCGACCGGCGTGACCTTCTCCTTCTGCTTGACGTCGTACCAGTACTTCTCCAACTGGTCGAACGTCGTGATCTCGCCGATGCCGAGCTTGTCGGCCAGGTCCTGACGGACGGTGAAGTGATGGAACCGGGCGGCCGAGTTCACCTGCGGGATCCCGTACAGCTTGCCGGACCATTTGTTCTGCTCGAGCAGCTGCGGATCGAGCGTCTTGCTCAGGTTCGGGTACTTGCCGATCAGGTCGCCGACCGGGACCAGCGACTTGCTCGCGACCAGCTGGAGCATGTTCAGCCAGCGGGCCTGCAGGGCGGTGTCGAAGGTGTCGCCCGCGGTGAACTTGAGCAGCGACTGCTGCTGGTAGTTCGACCAGGCGACGAACTGCGGCGCGATGGTGAAGCCGAGGTCGTTCTTCAGCTTCTCGTTGACCTTGGCCAGGACGGTGTCCCAGCCCGGCTTCGCGTCCCCGGGGAGCAGCACGGTCAGCGTGTCGGCGCTGTTCTTGGTGCCGGACGACGAGTCGCCGCAGCCGTTCAAGCCGAGCAGGGCCGCGATGGACAGGCCGCCGCTCGCGGCCAGGAAGCCGCGCCTGCTGAGGCCGGCTGGGGATGTGGCGGGCACGATTCCTCCAGAAATGTAGTGCCTGAGGTGAGGGAGGGAGCCGTCAGCCCTTCGTGGCTCCGAGGGTGATGCCTTTGACGAAGTAGCGCTGCGCGAACGGGTACGCGAGCAGGATCGGGCCGATGGTCACGACCGTCAGGGCGAGCCGGAGCTGGTAGACCGGCGTCGATTGCTCCGCGGCCGTCGGCAGCATCTGCGAGAACGAGACGTTCGAGATGAGGTTCTGCAGCAGCAGCGGGAGCGGGTACTTGTGGATGTCCGACATGAACAGCAGCGCGGTGAACCATTCGTTCCAGTAGTGGACCGCGTAGAACAGGCCGACCACCGCGAGGATCGGCTTCGACAGCGGCAGCCCGATCCGGAAGAAGATCTGCATCTCCCCGGCCCCGTCGACCCGCGCCGAGTCGAGGATCTCCTCCGGCAGCTGACGGAACGCCGAGACCTGGATGAACACCAGGAACGGTGCCACCAGCAACGGGAGGATGACGGCGAAGTAGCTGTTCTGGAGCTTCAGGTACTGCGTGACGAGCAGGTAGAGCGGGACGAGTCCGCCGCTGAACAGCATCGGGATGTAGGCGAACACCGACAGCGGCCTGCTGATGTACGGCAGCCGGCGCGCGATCACCCAGCTCAGTCCGGACGTGCAGGCGAGCGCCAGCGCCGTACCGACGAGCGTGATGAACACGCTCGCGGCGTACGCGCTCAGCAGCGTCGGGCCGGTGAAGATCAGGTCGTACGCCGCGGTGGAGAACGGTCGCGGGACGACGCTGTAGCCGGTCGTCGCGAGCGTCTGCTCGTCGGTGAACGACCCGGACACGATCATCCAGAACGGCACCAGGCAGACGATCATGAACGCGGTCACGCCGATGACGCTGAACACGGTGAACGCCTCCGGCCGCCGGCGCCGGCGGGTCGCCGTCCGGGCGGACGTCTTGGCGAGGCTCGAGGTCAGGGCCTCGGTAGCAGCAGGGGTCACAGCAGGCTCGTTTCCTTCGAGTACTTGCGCTGGATCAGCACCGCCGTCGCCACCAGGACGAACCCGACGACCGACTGGAACAGGCCGATCGCGGCCGTGGTGCCGAAGTCGCCGATCTGGCGCAGCGAGCGGAAGACGTAGGTGTCGATGACGTCGGTGGTCGGGAACAACGTGCCGTTGTCGCCGACGATCGCGTAGATCGTGCCGAAGTCGCCGTAGAAGATCCGGCCGACGCCGAGCACGAGCAGCACCGCGGCCGTCGGCTTGAGCAGCGGCAGTGTGATCCGCAGCGCCATCTGGGCCCGGCTCGCGCCGTCGATCTGACCGGCCTCGTAGACATCCTCGGGGATGGACGTGATCGCGGCCAGGAAGATGACGCTCAGGTAGCCGCCGAGCTGCCAGACCTTCACCACCGTGAGGATCCACGGCCACGGCCCTGGCTCGGTGTACCAGCTGACGGTCGGCAGACCGAAGCCGGCCAGTGCGTCGTTCACCGCGCCGCCGGATCCGGCCGGGCCGGACAGCAGCACCTGGAGCATGATCGCGATCACGACCGGCGACACGAAGTACGGGAAGAAGATCGTGGACTGGGCGATGCGCTTGAAGTACCGGCCGCGCAGCTCGTTGAGCATGATCGCGAGCGTCACGCCGGCCGCCAGCGTCGCGGCCAGGAACAGCACGTTCAGCAGCAGCGTGTTCACCAGGATCCGCTGGGCGTCACCGGAGCTGAAGAAGTACCGGAAGTTGTCCAGGCCGTTCCACGCGCTGCCGAAGATGCCCTTGCTGATGTCGAACTCCTTGAAGGCCACCACCAGGCCGGCCATCGGCGCGTAGCTGAACACCAGGAAGAACGCCACGGCGGGCAGCGCCAGCACCGCGAGCCACAGATTGCCCCGCAGAGTCGCACGACGGCGATCTCTCGTCCGGTCGAACACGGCGATCTCCTTTCTCGAATAGAAAGCGCTTTCCATCTGGCTGTGACCGTAGCTGCGGCGATCGAAGGGTGTCAAGGCCTGAGCGGCGTAGGCATCGTTGTCCTGCCGGTCACGCGCCGCGGTCGAGGTCGGCCAGCCCGACCGGGTGCCGCAGCGGTTCGCCGGCCAGGAACCGCGCCAGCTCGTCCGCGACACAGGCGCCGAGCCGGGCCAGCTCGTTGCCGTGCGATCCGGCGACGTGCGGCGTCACGAAGGCGTTCGGCAGCCCGAACAGCGGTGAGCCGGCCGGCAGCGGTTCGGGGTCGGTGACGTCGAGGACCGCCGAGAGGCGCCCGGAGCGCAACTCCGCGATCAGCGCGTCGGTGTCGACGAGCTGCCCGCGGGCGGTGTTGACGAGCGTGGCGCCGTCCGGCATCAGGGCGAGCTCCGCACGGCCGAGCATCCGGTACGTCTCGGCCGTCGCCGGGGCGTGCACGCTGACCACGTCGCTCGAGGCGAGCAGCATCCGCAGGTCGACGAGGGGTACGTCGAGATCGTCCGCGTACGGGTCGTACACCACCAGCTCGACGTCGAACGGCCGCAACAGGTCGATCACCTGACGGCCGATCCGCGACGCGCCGATGATGCCCACGGTGCGCCGGTAGTTCCCGACGTCGGGATGGATGAACCCCAGCTCGAAGAAGCGTTCCCGGCGATAGCGTTCCCGGAACCCGAACGCGCCCTTGCCGGCCAGCAGGATCGCGGCGAGCGCGAACTCGGCGACCGGTACGGCGTTGGCGGCGGCCGCCGACGAGACCGCGATGCCGCGGTCCCAGACCTGCGGGGACAGGTGGCCCTTCACGCTGCCGGCCGCGTGCAGCACGGCACGCAGTTTCGGCATCGCGTCGAGCGCCGGCCCGTCGATCGCCGGGCAGCCCCAGCCGGTGATCAGGACCTCCACGTCCGCCAGCCGTGCCCCCAGCCGCGGGTCGTCGAATGAGTCCACGATCAGCGCCGGGTCGAACGCGACCAGGTCGCCGACCCGGCGGCGGACGGGGTCCGGGAACAGCGACGGCCAGTGCACTGCGGACATGGCGATGACGGCCGCCGGTCGATCGGACACGGGTACCTCCAGGAGTCTGAGCGCATCGAGAGCGCCTTCTGAAGCACGCAGGAATCTGCGCCTCAGCGTCGCATAGCAAACGTTGTCTTTGAGGTTCGGAAAATTTCGGACCGGGCTGCGTTCTTGGCCGCGGCCGACGGCGATGCCAGGCTCCCGATCGCGCCGAGACCGACGACCTGGGAGTGCAGCGATGGCTGATCCGGACCGAGTTCCCCCGCCCCGACCGACCCGATTCCGCGGCAGCCGGCTGGTTGTTACGGCGGTGATCGCGGTCCTCTGCGGCCTGCTCGGCACGCCGTCCGCTGAGGCGCGCGCAGAGTCGTATCCGCTGCCCGCCATCGAGCGGGTGACGTCGGCCGCCGGGTTCGTGCATCCCGGTATCGCGGTCAGCGCATCCGCGCTCGAACGGGCCCGCACACAGGTGCAGCAGGGCGCCGAACCATGGGCGTCGTACTACGCCGCGATGGTCGCGACGTCGTACGCGTCGGCGGCGTTCAGCTCGAGGAACGCCGGCCCGGGCACCGACCAGCCGGCGAACGCCGCGTTCAACTCCCAGGGCGTGCAGTCGCTGTTCATCGACGACGCGTTCCGCGCCTACACACAGGCGATCCAGTACGTCGTCACCGGCGACCCGGCGTACCGCGAGAACGGGCTACGGCTGGTCCGGATCTGGAGTCACATGGATTCGGCCAAGTACGCCTACTACCCGGACGCGCACATCCACAGCGGACCGCCGCTGATGCGGATGCTCGCGGCGGCGGAGATCCTGCGGTTCACGAGCGTGAACGCCGGGACGACCGGCTACGACCTGCGCTGGAACGCCGAGGACACCGCGAACCTGACCGCGAACCTGATCGTGCCGATGACGCAGACGTTCCTGTACCGCAACCGCAACTTCATGAACCAGCACAGCTACTCGCTCGTCGGCGCGATCGCCGGCTACATCTTCACCGACAACCTCCCCCGCTACCGCGAGGCGGTCGAGTGGTTCTCGGTCAACGCCACCAACCCCGACGACGACACCAACGGCGCCCTCAGCAAGGTGATGCCCGTCATCGCCGCGAACGACCCGCGCAATCCGTACCGCCGCACGTTCGTCCAGCTCCAGGAGATGGGCCGCGACCAGGCGCACGCGTGGGACGACGTCACGATGCTGACCCAGCTGGCCCGGGTGATCGACGTCCAGGGAACCCGCCTCGACCCGGTCCGCGGCACGCCGTCGACGCGGCGCGACGCGGTCTCGCCGTACGTCTTCGGCGGCTACCGGCTGCTGCGTGGGTCCGAGCAGTTCTTCGCGTTCATGATGGGCAAGGACGTCCCGTGGATCGACACCACCCAGCGCGGCGGTGTGCTTTCGCAGGCCTATCGCGGGCGGCTGTTCGACCCGACGAACGAGCTGTACCACCTCTACAAGGACCTGCTCGGGCCGGCGATCTCCACGCTCGCGCCGAGTATCACCGAGTTCGCGACCACCCAGGAGGGCGGCCCTCGGTTCTTCTGGGGCACGTCGCCGTACAACTACTGGAACAGCAACCCGGACTTCAACCCCGACGCCTGGCTGTCCTTCCCCGCCTCGGCCGCCTTGCCGCCGGTGCAGCAGGACGCGTTGGTGCAGGCCGAGACCCGCACCGTGCCGGTCACGCCCGGGACCTCGGTACGGCAGGAGGACGGGCGGACCTTCGTCCGGATGAAGAGTCGAGCCACCCTCGCCGTTCGCACCTTGATGTACGCCGACCGGACCGGGTACAGCCCCGTCGGTGTCCTGATCCGGACGAACGGTACGGCGACGCTGCAGATCCGCAAGGAACGACCACTCGCGCCTTACTCGACGGTGACGCTTCCGGACACGCACGGGCAGTGGCGCTACATCACCTACGACATGAGCACCAGCAAGCTCCGGGGCAGCGCCGGCGGCGAGAACCTCGCGTACTACACGATCCTCAGCTCGCCGGGCGTCGACGTGGACGTCGATGCCGTCAACCTGCAGGCCAAGACCCAACTCACGCCGCCGCAGTTCCCGCAAGGCGCCGACGTACGCCTGCTCGCCGTCGCCGGTGAGCAGCTGACAGCTCCATTGGCCGCCACGGACCAGGACGCACTGACGTACGCGGCGGGCACGACGCTGCCCGCCGGCGCGAGTCTCGACGCCGGCACCGGGACGCTCACCTGGAAGCCCACGTCGCAGCAGGTCGGCGAACATCAGACCCTAGTGGTGGCGTCCGATGCCGCCACCGACGCCGTACTGCGGGTCCGGCTCACCGTCAGCCCGGATCGGCGTAGCGCCGTCGACGCCGCGCTGAACGGCTACGATCCCGCCGCCCAGTACGTCGAGGCGACGAAGAACGCTCTCGAGCATGCGAAGTCGGTCGCCGAGTCGCAGCTGGACAGTGCGGACGCGGCGATGTTCGCGGCCGATCTGACCGCCGTCCAGGCCGCGGTCGCCGGGCTGGAGAAGCTGACGCCGACGATGGCCGACGACGGGTCGTTCGACTACTACGGACGCGCCACCTCGGCAGCACTCTCCCAGATTGCCCTGGGCAACCTGCTCGACGGTGACTTCAACACCTTCTCCGGGGACCTGCGGGCACCGGCAGTCATCGACTACGGCGCCGCCTTCCGGATCCGGTCCGACGCGTTCGGTCTGCGGGCGCGCTACAACTTCGCCAACCGGTCCCAGGGCGCCAACGTGTACGGCTCGAACGACGGCCGGACGTGGACCCTGCTGACCTCTCGCGAGACCACCGACACGTCGGGCAACGGCTTCGCCCTGGAACGGATCCCGGTCCGCGACGAGGTCAAGAACGAGAGCTTCCGGTTCCTGAAACTTCAGGTCGACCACCCGGGCGTACCGACCGACCCGGCGTACCCCGGGCTGTCGAGCTTCAGCGAGTTCCGGATCTACGGCGAACGCGTCGAGATGAGTACGGCGTTGACCGCGGTCTCGATCGCGTCGAGCAACACCGACCCCAAGGTCGCGCAGAACGGCGACAAGGTGACGCTCACCCTGGCCGCCACCGAGCCGCTGGGCACGGTCACCGCGACCATCGAGGGCGTCGACGCGCAGGTCGACCGCACCGATCCGGCACACTGGACCGCAACCGTGACGCTGCCGGACAACGTGGCGTACGGGCGAGCGCTGCGCTTCACCGTCGACTACACGACGGCCGCCGGACGTGCCGGCGCCACGATCGTCGACACCACCGACGGCACCGCGCTCCAGCTCTGGAACACCGCCGTTCGCACAGTCGCCGTCGATCCGAGCTGGGTGACCGCGTCCAGCCCGGCCTTCCCCGGCGTCGGCACGCCGGAGGCGAACGGCCGGCGCATGTTCGACGGCGACCTCACCACCTTCACCGACACCACCAGCGGCAACGGCTGGGTCACTGTCACCCCGCCCGCCGGCACGTCCCTCGACTTCGACACCGTCCGGGTGCACCCGCGGAGCAACTTCCCGGCCCGCGCCAACGGCGACCTCGTGCAGGGGTCCTCGGACGGCGGCGCCACCTGGACGACGCTCGCCACCATCACCGGCATCACCGACGGGAACCAGTGGTACGCCTTCCCGCTCGCGGCGCCCACCTCGCAACCGATGCTCCGGATCTACGACGGCCACGGCGGCTTCACCAATCTCGCCGAGGTCCAGCTCCTCGACGCCCCCTGACCGGAGGAATCCAGCGTGAACCCACGACCCAGCCGCCGGACCGTCCTGCTCGCGACCGGCGGATCGCTCCTCGCCACCCATCTCTGTTTCGAAACGGCCTCCGCGGCGACCACCGGATTCGCCCATCCGGGGATCCTGCACAGCGCGGCGGACCTGGACCGGATGCGCGCCGCGGTCGCCGGCCGCCAGGCCCCGCAGTACGACGGTTTCCTGGCGCTCGCCGCGCATCCCCGATCGTCGTACGACTACGTGGTCCGCAACACCGGTCACATCACCTCCTGGGGTCGCGGTCCGGCCAACTTCATGGCGGAGGCGGTCAGCGATTCGTGCGCGGCGTACCAGAACGCGCTGATGTGGGCCGTCACCGGTGACGTCCGGTACGCCGACAAGGCGCGCGACATCCTCGACGCCTGGGCCGGGAGCCTCGAGGCGATCACCGGCGCGGACGGGCAGCTCGGCTCCGGCCTGCAGGGTTTCAAGTTCGTCAACGCGGCCGAGCTCCTCCGTCACACCGGCTACACCGGCTGGCCGGCAGCGTCCGTGGACAGGTGCCGCGAGTCGTTCCGCAGGGTCTGGTACCGCTCGTTCGCCGGCAACGCGCTGTTCGCGAACGGCAACTGGGACGTCGCCGCGCTGCAGACGATCATCGCGATCGCGGTGTTCTGCGACGACCGGGTGATGTTCGAGAACGCCGTCCGGTACGCCGTCGCCGGTGCGGGGAACGGGCGGATCGAGCACATCGTGGTCGAGGCGACCGGTCAGGGCCAGGAGAGCGGGCGCAGTCAGGCCTACGCACAACTCGCGCTCGGCCTGCTGGCCGACACGGCCGCGGTCGCCTGGAACCAGGGAGTCGATCTCTTCGGCCACGCCGAGGACCGCCTGCTGAAGGGTTTCGAGTACACCGCCCGCTACAACCTCGGCGACGACAGCGTGCCGTTCACGCCCGACCTCGACCGCACCGGGAAGTACATCAAGACAGTCATTGCCACCGGCAACCGCGGTCAGTTCCAGCCGATCTACGAGCTTGCCTACGGCCACTACGCCGGACGTCGCGGACTACCCACGCCGTACCTCGAACAAGTCGTGTTCCGCAACGGCAGCCGCTTCGTCGAAGGAACCAACGACGACCATCCCGGCTGGGGCACGCTCACCCATGCCAACCCGCAGATTCCGCAGACGGCGCCGAGCCGCCCGCCCGGGACGCCGTACGGCCTCAGCGCGCAGACCGGTCCGGCCGGCGTCGTACTGCGCTGGGCCCGATCCGTCGAACCGCTGAGCTGTACGGACGCCGCGAGCTACACCGTCAAGCGTGCGACCGGCGACTCGTTCGCGACGATCGCGACCGGGCTGACGGACGCGGTGTTCACGGACAGCACAGTGCGACCGGGCCGGACGTACTACTACCTCGTCGAGGCAACGAACGCGGCAGGCACCAGCGCGGCCTCGCTGCCGGTCGCGGCGGAGCGATCGCCGTGGACCAGCCAGGACATCGGACCGGTCCGGCGCCCCGGCAGGACCGATTTCGACGGCCGTACCTTCGTGCTCGAGGCCGGCGGCTCCGACATCGGCGGGACGCGGGACAGCTTCCGGTTCGCTTCCATGCCGATGACCGGCGACGGCGTCGTGACGGCGCGCGTCGTCGCGCCGGTGAGTTCGCAGTACGCGAGCGTCGGCGTGATGCTGCGGCGTTCGCTCGAGCCCGGATCGGCGCACGCGTCCATGCTGATCAAGGGTCTCCCGCTGCACACGTGGAGCGGGGTGTGGACGGTCAGGCCTGGTACCGACGCCCCGACCACGGGTACCGGCAGCACGCTGGTCCCGCCTTCCCAGCAAAGCGCGATCACGGTCGGCGCCGGGTTCCCGATCTCGAACCTCGGCTCCCTGCCACAGTCCGCGACACCGCTCGAGGCGCCGTACGTCGAGGCGGCGAGCGACGGCTACCGGCTGCGCAGGCCGTACTGGGTCCGGGTCGTCCGCAAGGGCACCACCTTCACCGGCCTCATCTCCCCCGACGGCACGACCTGGACCGAAGTCGGCTCGTCGAAGCTCCAGCTCGGTGCCACCCTGTACGTCGGAATCGCCGCATGCTCCGCGCTCGACGCGACCTACACCGAGACGACAACCGCCGCCTTCGACAACGTCACCGTGCCGGGCTGGTCGGTTCGTCGGCCGGACAGGCTCACCGGCCCGCTGACCGCACGCAGCGCGTCGAGTGCGATCGAGCTGGCCTGGACCGATCTGGACGTCGCGGCCTCCTACACGATCCACCGCAGCGCAGGCAGCCGGTACCAGACGATCGCGCGCGACGTCACCGGATTCGGTGTCGAGACCCGCTACCGCGACGCGACCGGCGTACCGGGAACGACCTATCGCTACGTGGTCACGAAGACCAACGTCGCGGGATCCGGCGAACGGTCGGCGGAAGCCAGTGCGACGATGCCGACCCAGGCCGCGCCCGAGATCACCAGCGCGACCGTCGCGTACGCCAACGCGGGCCAACCGTTCCGGTACCGGATCGTGGCGACGAACGACCCCGCGTCTTACTCCGCGACCGCACTCCCCCGCGGACTCTCGCTGGATCCGCGCACCGGCGTCATCTCGGGAACACCTGTTGAACAAGGACTTTTCACGATCACCATCGGGGCGGGTCCGTCGACCGCACGGGTCGCGCTGACCGTCGCCGCGCCGCCGCCCGAGCCGTGGGCGTACCGCGACATCGGTGACTACGTGCTCGACGAGCGCGAACTCGCCACGTACAGCGCCGTCGCGATCCGGACGCCCGGCATCACCAGTCATGCCGACGGGAGGTTCACCGTTCGCGGCGCCGGCTCGGACCTCAACGTGATCAACCAGGGCATGACCGCGCAGTACGCGTCCGTGCTGCTCACCGGCGACCACACCATCACCGCGCGCATCGCGAGCACCGACCCCGGCGGCCGGGTCGGACTGATCATGGCCAAGTCGCTGTCGCCGTTCGACCAGCAGGCCGGTGCGATCGTGTCCGGCGACAAGACGCAGTTCGTACGACGCCTGCGCGTGGCGACCGGTCTCGTCACCACCGAGGTCGCCGGCGCGGCGGTCTGGCTGCGGCTCCGCCGAGCCGGCGAGACGTTCGCGGCCGAGACCTCTCTCGACGGCACCACTTGGACGCCGCTCGGTGAGCTCGCCGCGATCGCGGGCTTCGGCGACGCGCCCTATCACGCCGGTCTGGCGGTCGTGTCCCGCAATCCCTTCGTCCTCAACACCACCGTGTTCGACAACGTGTCGATCAGCTAGCCGATCAGCCAAGGAGCGCCCCGCCGATGAACTCAGACATCACCCGACGCCGGCTGCTGCAAGCCACCGGCGCGACCATCGCCGCCGGTTACGTCACCACGCAGGCGAGCACAGCGACCGCTACTGCCGCCGTACCGGCTGTGGTCACGTACCCGATCCCGGACGGGATCGCGCAGGCCACCACGTTCGAGGTCAAGGTCCGCACCCCGCGCGGCCGGTGGCAGCCGGTGGCGACGTACTCGGTCAACCTCAAGCAGATCAACGCCACGACCGGCGCGGGGCAGGTGCTGAAGTCCTCGCTCGCGTACTTCGACTTCGACGGAGCGGTCGAGGTCATGGTCAGGTACACCAAAGGCACCGTCGAGACCGCGCGGATCCGGCCGCTGTCGTACGGCATCGAACCGCGGATCGAGGACGACACGGTCCGGTTCACGCTGACCGGGCCGCGCAAGATCGTGGTCGAGGTGAACGGCGAGATCTTCGACTGCCTGCATCTGCTCACCCGGCCGGTCGAGACCGCCGCGCCGGCTCCGGACGACCCGGACGTCATCTACTTCGGCCCGGGCGTGCACACGACCGCGACCGGTCAGCTGATGGTCCCGAGCGGCAAGACCGTCTACCTGGCCGGCGGCGCCGTACTGAAGACGTCGGTGATCTTCAGCAACGTCACCGACGCCCGGTTGCGCGGGCGCGGCGTCATCTACGGCACCAACGGCGGCGGCTGCACGATCGTGGGTTCGAAGAACATCAGCGTCGACGGCATCTCGATGCTCAACCTGGCGACCGGGTACGCCGTCACCGCCGGCATGTCCGACCAGGTCTCGATCACCGACTTCGGCTACTTCAGCGCCGGGCAGTGGGGTGACGGGATCGACATCTTCTCCAGCAGCGAGGTGCTGATCGACCGCTCGTTCCTGCGCTGCTCCGACGACTGCGTGGCCCTCTACACGCACCGCTGGGACTACTACGGCGACACCCGCAACGTCACCGTCTCGAACTCCAGCCTGTGGGCGGACGTCGCGCATCCGGTCAACGTCGGGACGCACGGCAACACCGACGACCCCGAGGTGCTGGAGAACCTCACGATCAGCAACGTCGACATCCTCGACCATCGCGAACCGCAGAAGTGGTATCAGGGCTGCATCGCGCTCAACCCCGGCGACAGCAACCTCGTCCGGAGCGTCCGGATCGAGAACGTCCGGGTCGAGGACTTCCGCTGGGGACAGTTCCTGCACCTGCGCGTCGCCTACAATAAGTCGTACAACACCTCGCCGGGCCGCGGCATCGAGGGCGTGTACGTCAAGGACCTCACCTACACCGGCCGGAACGCCGAGACCGCGATGATGCTCGGGTACGACGAGTCGCGCGGCATCAAGGACGTCACATTCCAGAACCTCGTCGTGAACGGCACCGTGATGGCGTCGACGATGCGCAAACCCGGCTGGTTCACGGTCGCCGACATGGCGAACATGCACGTCAACGAACACGTCACCAACCTGCGCTGGCTGGACGCGGCCACGGCGCCGACGACGGCACCGCCGGCGATCACGACCCCGGATACCGCAGCGGTCACGGCCGGCGCACCCGTCGTACTCACGATCACCGCAACCGGCTTCCCGACCGGCTTCGGCGCCCAGGGCCTGCCCGCCGGCCTGACCGTCGATGCGGTCACCGGCGTCGTCTCGGGAACTCCGGCCGGCCCCGGCGTCCACAACGTGACGCTGACCGTCACGAACGTCGCGGGGACCACCACCAAGAGCCTCATCCTGACCGTTTCCTGACACCACCGCCCCGAAGGAGAAGCATGAAACACAGGGAGATCGATCGACGAACCTTGCTCACAGCCGCTGGAGGTGCGGCCGTCGCCGGGCTGGCCGCCACCGCCTTCGCCCGAAGCGCCGACGCGGCGCCGGCCACCTTCACCCACCCCGGTGGGTTGCACAGCTGGGGCGACCTGAACCGGGCGAAGGTCCGGGTCGCGGCCGGTGACAACCCGTGGCTGTCGGGCTGGAACCGGCTGACCGCCAACGCGCACGCCCAGTCCACCTGGCAACCGAATCCGCAGGCGACCGTCGTCCGCGGCGGCACCGGTGAGAACTACGGCATCCTCTACAACGACATCCACGCCGCGTACCAGAACGCGCTGCGCTGGTGGGTCCAAGGCTCGACCGCGCACGGCGACTGTGCGCGCAACATCCTGAACGCCTGGTCGGCCACGCTCACGACCGTGACAGGTAACGCAGACCGGTTCCTGGCGGCCGGCATCTACGGGTACCAGTTCGCGACCGTGGCCGAGCTGATGCGCGGCTACGCCGGCTTCGACCTGGCCCGGTTCAAGACCATGATGCTGAACGTCTTCTACCCGCTGAACAACTCGTTCCTGCTGAACCACAACGACGCGTGCATCACCAACTACTGGGCCAACTGGGACCTGTGCTCGATGAACTCGATCCTTGCCATCGGCATCCTCTGCGACGACGCCGCGAAGTACGACCAGGCGGTGAACTACTTCAAGAACGGCGCCGGCAACGGCTCGATCCGGCACGCGATCCCGTTCGTCTACGACGACCAAGGCCTCGCGCAGTGGCAGGAATCCGGGCGGGACCAGGGCCACACGCTGATGGGCATCGGCCAGCTGGGCGCCTTCTGCGAGATGGCGTGGAACCAGGGCGAGGACCTGTACGGGTACGACGACAACCGTTTCCTGAAGGCCGCGCAGTACGTCGCGAAGTACAACCTCGGCGAGGACGTGCCGTTCACCAAGTACACCTGGGGCACCGGGCAGAACTGCGCCTACCAGGAGCACACCGTGATCTCGAGCGCGAGCCGCGGTCAGCTCCGGCCGGTCTGGGAGATCCTGCACTACCACTACACCCGGCGGAAGTACCTCTCCGTGCCGTACATCTCGGCGATGGCCGCGCAGGTCCGTCCCGAGGGCGGTGGCGGCGACTACGGATCCACGAGCGGCGGGTTCGATCAGACCGGCTTCGGCACCCTGGCGTACGCCAAGTAGATAGCGAGTAGATTGCGAGGTATGAGTAGCCTGCGTGTGCTGTTCCTCGGCGGGACCGGAATCATCAGCTCGGCCTGTTCGTGGCGAGCGATCGAATCAGGCCTCGACCTGACGATCGTCAACCGCGGCAAGACCGCCGGCCGTCCGGTCCCGCCCGAGGCGCGGGTGATCACCGCCGACCTCGACGCCCCGGCGACGCTGACCGAGATCGCCGCGCAGGACTTCGACGTGGTGGTCGACTGGATCGCGTTCACGCCTGATCACGTGCGTGCCCGGACCGACGCGCTGCGCGGGCACGTCGGCCAGTACGTCTTCATCAGCTCGGCATCGGCCTACCAGACGCCGCCGGGCCGGTTGCCGATCACCGAGTCGACGCCGCTGCGGAACCCCTTCTGGCAGTACTCGCGCAACAAGATCGCCTGCGAGGACCTGCTCACCGCGCTCTACCGCGACGAGGGCTACCCGGTGACTGTCATCCGGCCGTCGCACACGTACGACCGCACCCTGGTCCCCTTCGACGGCGGCTGGACCATCGTCGAGCGGATGCGCCGTGGGCAGCCGGTCGTCGTCCACGGCGACGGCACCTCGCTGTGGACCCTGACGCACCACCGCGACTTCGCGCGCGGTCTGGTCCCGCTGCTCGGCCATCCCCGCACCCTCGGCGACACCTTCCAGATCACGTCCGACGACGTCCTGACCTGGGACCAGATCGCGCACGCCCTGGCCGCCGCGGCCGGCACGACGGCACAGATCGTGCACGTCCCCTCGGACGCCATCGCTGCGGTCCATCAAGGCTGGGGCGACGGTTTGCTCGGCGACAAGACCCACTCGGCGGTCTTCGACAACAGCAAGCTGCGCAGTGTCGTCCCCGACTACGTCGCCACCATCCCGTTCGAGACCGGCGCCCGCGAGATCGTCGCCTGGTACGACGAGGACCCGGCTCGCCGCCGCGTCGACCCGGCCGTCGACGAGGCGATGAACACGCTCATCGCCCTCTACCGTCCCTAAACCGCGTAATTCGCTGCGCTAGGCCGTCAGCGCCGCGGTCATGCGCCGGCGGGCTTCGTAGTAGTGGTTCGGGTCGAGGACCGGGCGGTCGAAGCGCAAGGTCCGGTCGGGGTCGACGATGTCCTGCGCGGCGGCGCCGCCTTGAGAGGCGCGGACTGCCTGGAGCGCGCGGTGGTCCCACATCGCCTGCGCGAAGACGCGATGCCGGAGCGACGGCCAGGGCGTGCCGTCCGGGCCGGGGTAGACGGCGAACGGATCGCCGGACGGGAACGCACCGCCGGCCGAGGTGTCCGCGAACGGGTCGATCCGGCGCAGCGCGTGCCAGGTGTACCAGAAGTTGAATCCCCAATGCAGGAAGCCGTCCACACCCGATGCGAAGAGCTGGTGCCCGATTGCCCGGTTGCGCGCCGAAGGCATCCCGACGAAGCGGTTCGCGACATCGCGATCCTGGCTGACGCAGTAGTAGACCCACAGGCGTTCCGGTCGCTCGGCCAGGAACGGTTCGACGTGATCGGTGGCGACGACGGGTAGAGCGACGGCTCCGGACGTGTAGAACGAGTGCTCGCTGAGCGCGTCGACGACCGTCCAGCCCTTCAGCAGATCGGAGACGACGGCCTTCGCCGCGAGGTAGCTGGCGAGTCCTTCCTCACCCGACGGCTCGTCCGAGACGTGGAAGACCACATGCTCACGGTCCCACTCCTCGTCCAGCACAGCTTGCAGCGCCGGTAGCAGCGCTTGCATCAGTTCGCGGTACCGCGCGTCGGTGGCCGGGACGTCCCAGCCGAAGGCGCGCTCCTCGTTCACCACGATGGCAGGCGTGGCCTTCGCGCCCCACTGGGTGAACAGATGCGCGACCTCGACCCCGGTGATCCCGGTACGCCGGCACAGGTCGAGCCAGCGGCGCAGCCGCTCGAACCCGAAGCGGTACCCGTCGTCGGTCGTGGTGATCTCGATCAGCTGCACCACGGTGCGGTACGTGCCGATCGCGGTGTCGAGCGGCGGCGTCCAGACCGGCGCGAGCAATGATGTCGCGCCCATCTCCGCCGCCGACGCCATGAACCGCTCGACGACGGCCCAGTGTTCTTCGCCGAAGACTTCGAGGCCGTAATGATCCGCGAGCGCGTCGACGTGCATCCAGTGGCTGGACACGATGTCGAGCGGCGGCAACTGGATCCCGGTGAGCTCGACGGTGACGGGAGCGCGGAGCAGCTCGGAGCCGTCAGGCGCGTCCACCACGATCGTGAGCTCGTGGACGCCGGCCCGCGCCGGATCGGTCGCCGTGACGTCGAACCAGAGCGCTCCCCAGCTGCCGAACCACACCGGCACCTCGCCGTTCGGCAGCGGGCGCAGCACGTCCGGGTAGAGACCGGGTTCGTCGTACTCGTACCCGTCGTCGTGTCCCGGGAGGGCGACGAACGAGCACGGCACGAGCTCCACGCACGACACGGCGACCAGGTCGGCCGCCGCTCCCTCGACCCGCACCCGCAGCGGGCTCGGGTTGCGGAACGCCGGGTCGAGCGGCGGGCGGTACGCCAGCTGGAAGGACGCCGGCTCACCGAGGAACGCCTGGAACCGGGTCTGCGCGGACACCGGACGCGGCTCCCGGACCGGGTGCACCTTGGCCAGCGCATCGCAGAGCACGAACTCCCACTTCGCGGTCACTCCGGACCACCCCTCTCCCGATCCTGCGTATTCGTGGCACCAATGATGCAGATTCACGCAGCAACGCACAACGCCCGGTCCGTCCACCGAACCGGCGGCGCGTTTGCGGACCGAGCGCCGGGGCACCGCTCGTACACGTCGAGTTCGAGCAGATGACGAGGAGATGACATGGCTACCGTCTCCCCCGGAGACCGCAAGGACCTGATCGGTCTGATCGTCAGCGACCACCGAGCGGCCGAGCGGCTCTTCGCCGAGCTGATCGCCGGCGCGGGCGACGCGCAGCATCGCCGGGACCTGGCAGACCACCTGACGACCGAACTGGTCCGGCACTCGGTGGCCGAGGAGCTGTACCTGTACCCGACGGCGCGCCGGGCGCTGCCGGACGGGGACCAGGTCGCCGACCGCGGGATCGAGGAGCACGCCGACATCGAGCGAATCCTCAAGGACCTGGAAGGCGTGGACCCGGCCGATCGCAGCTTCGACGAGCTGATCGGAAGGCTGTACGTCGACGTCCAGGACCACGTCGCGCAGGAGGAACGCGAGGTGCTCCCGCGCATGCAGGACGCGTGCGATGCCGACGAGCTGCGGGAGCTCGGCGAGCTCGTTGCTCGCACCAACGCGGCGGCACCCACCCGGCCGCATCCGTCCGCCCCGGACACCCCGCCGCAGGACCTCGGCCTGGCTTCGGGCACCGGGATGATCGACAAGCTCCGCGACGCCCTGACCGGCGGGGACGCTCGATGAGTTCAGGTGCTCATCTCCTGTGGTCGTGGACAACGGCGATGCATCATGAACACGTGGACGAGATCAGCGGGACGAACGCCGGTGACGCCACCCTGACCGCGGCGACCTTCGCGCAGCTGGCGATGGAGATGCACGAGGCGGGGAGTGTGGAGGAGACCGTCCAGGCGGTCGTCGACTTCGCTCTGCACGCCCTGCACTGCGACTACGCAGGCGTGGCGCTGCGCACTGCCGACGGCCGGCCGGAAGTTCCGGCAGTCACTGATCCGGTGGTCGCCGAGATCTACAACTTCCAGTTGGCGGGTGCGGAGGGCGCGCTCGTGCAATGCATGCGCGACCGGTCGACGATTCGGGTGCCGGACACGGTGCAGGAGCTCCGCTGGCCCGAGTGGTCCGCGAAGGTCCGCGAGCTCGGCGTCCACAGCGTGCTCGACGTACCGCTCTGGGCCGGCGGCGGTACGGTCGGCGTCCTGGGCCTGTACAGCAAGCAGACGAACGCGTTCGGGGCGGACGAGGAGGCGATCGCCTACATCCTGGCCCGCCACGCGGCGGTGGCGGTCGCGACCGCCCGGCGCGAGGAGAACCTGTCGGTCGCCGTCGATGCCCGCAAGCTGGTCGGCCAGGCGATGGGCATCCTGATGGAGCGCTACAACCTGACCGGCGACGAGGCCTTCCAGGTCCTCAGACGCTACTCCCAAGACACCAACACCAAGCTCCGCGAGGTAGCCCAGCAACTCGTCGACAACCGCCGACTCCCCCGCACCTGAGCTCAGGTGTTGTGGAGGTGTTGCGGGAGGTGGCTGTGGGTCGAGGGATGTTGGTGTGTGTCGGGGATCTTGATCGGTCCGGACCGGTTCCGCGACCTGATCGGATCGCTGCGGCCGGCGTACCTGTTCGCGAACGGGATCGAGGCCGACGTCGGCTCCCTGCGCGACCTCGCCACCTCCGGTACGACGGTTGTGGTCAAGAACGGCGTCGAACCCACCGAGCGGTGCCGCGGGTCGGTGAGGTGCGGGACACGACCGGCGCCGGTGACGCGTTCGCCGCGGCATTCCTCACCGCCGTCCTCGCTGACGCCGACATGGTCGACGTGGTCGACGCGGTCTCGGCAGGTCATACGCTGGCTCAGCGGGTCCTCGCCGAACCGGGCGCGACCCTGTCCACGATGTCCGCGAAGGCCGAGAAGAACGGAACCACAGGTGATTGAACCCCTCCTGTCCGACGACGTGGCGCAAGCACTGTCCGGCGGGCGCGCGGTCGTGGCGCTCGAGTCGACGATCTTCTCGAACCTCGGCCTGCCCGCCCCGGCGAACGCCGACGCGCTCGAACAGTGCAAGCAGGCGGTCGCCGCCCACGGCGCCGTACCCGCCGTCACGGCGATCCTCGACGGCCGGCCACACCTCGGGCTGTCGCCGGACGAGGAGAAGCGGGTGCTCAACGGCACCCGCAAGGTCGCCGAACGCGATCTCGCGGTGGCGCAGGCGCAGCGCTGGGACGTCGGCGTCACCACGGTGTCGGCCACCGTGGCTCTGGCCCACGTCGCCGGGATCTCGGTGTTCGCCACCGGCGGTATCGGCGGCGTCCATCGCGGATCCGAACTGACCGGCGACATCTCGGCCGATCTCGATGCCCTCGCCAACCATCCGGTCGTTACCGTCTGCGCGGGCGCCAAGGCGTTCCTCGACCTGCCGCGGACGCTGGAGTACCTCGAGACCGCGGGCGTCCCGGTCCTCGCCTGGCAGCACCACTGGTTCCCTGCGTTCTACACGCGGTCGAGCGGTCTGCCCGTGCCGCACCGCGTCGACGACGAGCGCACTGTCTGCGACGTCCTGCGCTTCCGGTCGAGGCACGACACCGGCGTGCTGCTGACCGTTCCGATCCCCGTCGAGGACGAGATCCCGGCGGCCCGCATCGACGCGCAGATGAAAGCCGCGTTGGAGGCCAGCGCCCAGGCCGGAATCACCGGCCCGGCCGTCACGCCGTACGTCCTCGCGAGGATCGAGAAGGAGACCGACGGCCAGAGCATCCCGGCCAACCTCGCGCTGGCCCGCAACAACGCCGCCGTCGCGGCCCGGATCGCCGTCGCTCTGGCTCGTTAGTCCCATCGCGCCCCGTCTTGGCCTGCGCGGCAAGTCACCGGGGCGCAATCGCGTGTGGTGGCCGGTTTCGGTGGGTACCGGCTGGCTCGTGACGTACGTGCGGGACGACGAGGGTTCCGGTGAGCGCCTCGATCGGCACTGGAACGAGCTGCTGCAGGAGTTGCGGCTCGCTCAGACCGGGACGCAGATCCTGTTCGCCTTCTTGCTGGGCATCGCGTTCCAGAATCAGTTTCACTCGGCGGACGCCTTCACGCACGCGGTGTATGCGGGCACGCTGGTCGCGTCCGCGCTGGCCGCGGCGTTCTTCCTTGCGCCGGTCGCACTGCACCGGGTCCTGTACGGGCGTGGTTTGCGTGATCGGCTGGTCACTGTCACGGACCGACTGGCGCGCGGCGGCATGACGCTGCTTCTCGCCTCGATGTCCGGCGGCGTCCTGATCGCGTTGGACGTCGTACTCCCGCGACCCGCTGCGGGCGCTATGGTCGGCGGTGTGCTGATCGTGTTCCTGGCGTTGTGGCTCGCGCTGCCGGCGTACGTCAGGCACAAGGGACCGGAGAAGCCCAACTGAACCCACGGAGACGCAGTGGATCGCGCGGCGGTGCTCGGACGACTCGGCAGGCTGCTTGCTGCCACTGATCGCCGAGAGCAGTTCGCCACCCGCCTGTGCGACGCGAGCCGGCGGCTCGTCGGCGGCCTGGGCGGCTCGATCAGTGTGAACAGCGACGACACCGAAGCCCGGTTGACGCTGGCCGCGACCGACGAGGTGGCGGCCGAGCTCGAGAGCCTGCAGGACATTCTCGGTGAGGGGCCGTGCCGGGAGGCGTACCGGCAGGACGAGGCGATCGTGACGGACCTGGACGATGCCGTCAGCACCTTGTGGCCGGAGTTCAGCCGCTCGGCCCTCGAGTCGGCGGGCGAAGTCACCCTGCACTGCTTCCCGATGCGTGCGGCGAGCCGTCCGTTCGGTGTCTACGCCGTTTACTCGTACGACGAACTCAGCGAGCCGGACGACGTCGTACAGTTCCTCGCCGACGTCATCGGAACCGCCGTACTGCGGGAGGCATCCGCCCCCGGGACGGACGACATGTGGTCGAGCCGGTCGGTCGTCTACCAGGCCACCGGCATGGTGTCGGTGCAACTGCAGGTGTCACCCGTCGACGCGCTCGCCATGCTGCGCGCCCACGCGTTCGCCCACGACACCACCTTGAACGAGATCGCGGAGTACGTCGTGGCCCGCCGCATCGACTTCCGCACCCGCTGACCACGATCGACGTGCGAGTACGACCACCCCGACAGCCAGCGGGCCCTCGAGCAGATCCATGAGCTGCTCGACGGCGGGCACGGCTGAACGGCAGCCGCGTCACCCCCACGACGAACTCCGTGGGGGTGACGCCGCGCCGGCTTCGGTCAGGTGAACAGGCTGACGCCACCCGGGCCGACCAGCAGGCCGATGACGATGAGCGCCGCGCCCCACAACATCTGACCGCGGAACAGCGACACGATTCCGGACACGACGAGGATCACAGCGATGATCCACAGAACAAACTCCATGGCCCTTCCCTTTCCGACACCGGGCACGCCCGGCAGTTGAAATCCCCGTGCGACCTTTCGGTGCCCGCGCGATCCGAGCGCAAACCTGACCGTTTCGGCGGCGGACCGGCGGACACCGGACAGGCATGCCGACACTCCTGCCGACCGCCTCCGCGCCGGACAGCGGCCGGATCCTGCGCGACGTCCTGGGACCTGTCGTGGCCCAAGGGGCGATCCTGCGCAGACCTGCTCTGGGCGCGCTCGCCGAGCGGCTGCGCGTCGACGATCGAGCACTGCGCTGTGTCCGCCGGCTGCGCCGTACGTACGGTGACGGACCCGTGCTGTTCCGCATCCCCGGCCGTACGCTCGCGCTCGTTCTCGCCGCGGCCGACGTCCACCGGCTGCTCGCGCAGACACCTGATCCGTTCGCCGCTGCGACCGACGAGAAAGTCGACGCGCTGAAGCATTTCCAGCCGCACGCGGTCCTGGTGACCGATCCCCCGCTCCGCGCTGCGCGCCGGGAGTTGAACGAACAGGCGCTCGACAGCCACAGCCCTGTGCACCGCCACGGCCATCGGTTCGTCGAGGTGGTCCGCGAGGAGCTGTCCGACCTGCACGCGACCCTCGGCTGGAACGAGTTCCGCGAGGTCTGGTCGCGGATCGTACGCCGGATCGTGCTCGGCGACGGCGCCCGCGACGACGTACAGCTCACCGCGCACCTCGACCAGCTCCGCGCCGACGCGAACTGGGCCCAGTTCGGTCCGAGCCACGACGAGCAGCGCTCGCGGTTCCTCGCCTCGCTGTCGCAGTACGTCGACAAGGCGGAACCCGGCAGTCTCGTCGAAGGTCTCGACCACCCGCCCGGCACGCTCGACCCCGCGGGCCAGGTGCCGCACTGGCTGTTCGCGTTCGACGCCGCCGGCATCGCGCTGTGGCGGTTGCTCGCCGTTCTCGGCACTCATCCGTCGGCTCTCCGGACGATCGTCTCCGAGGCCCGCCACCCGGAGGCCTCGCCGCTGCTGGCCGAGGCCGGAGCCGCGCTGCAGGAATCCCTCAGGCTCTGGCCCACCACGTTGGTCGTGCTGCGCCAGTCGTCGGCGGACACCGAGTGGCGGGGACGCTCCGCACCGGCCGGTACCGAGTTCGTGATCGTGAGCTCGGTGTTCCACCGCGACGACGACGCGCTCGACTTCGCGAACCGCTTCGAGCCGAGCGCGTGGCTGGACGGCCGCACCGACGGCGCGTGGCCGATCATCCCGTTCAGCGAAGGTCCGGCCGAGTGCCCCGGGCGCAACGTCGTCCTGCTCACCGCCAGCGCCGCGGTCAGCCACATCGCCGATCGCTACGACCTCGACGTCGATCCCGCCACCCGCGCGAAGCTCGGCGGCGAGCTGCCCCGCACGTTCAACCACGCCTGGGTACGGATCGGGTTCTGGCCCCGGGCAACCAACTGAGGAGTCATCGATGGGACAGGTTGTTGTGGTGACCGGGGCCAGCGCCGGCGTCGGCCGGGCGACCGCGGTGGCGTTCGCGCGGCGCGGCGCCAAGGTCGCGCTCCTGGCCCGCGGCGAGACCGGCCTGC